>NZ_JACBZA010000001.1:2494030-2805784 GCF_013408535.1 Actinopolymorpha cephalotaxi | reverse complement strand
GGGTGACCGGCACGCGAGGATCGCGCTCCACGTACTCGCGGTCGGATACGTGTTCCTGGTGGCCGTGTTCTTCCTCGACCGGGCGACGTTCCTGCGGATGGGGCACGGGTGGTCGGCCCTGGTGCTCTTCGCCGGCCTCATCATCGTCATCGTCAACTCGGGCTTGCATCTCGGTCACCGAGGAAGCCGGCGGGTCTGGTACTGGGGAAGCCTCGCGCTCGCGCTGCTCGCCATGGCGATCGTCTGGTTCGCCGGGAGGCGCGGCGCGATGGAGCACTGGATCTTCGTCGAGGAGTCCATCGTGATCGGCGGGTTCACCTTCTTCTGGGTCACACAGAAGGTCGCGGAGGTCTGGGCCGAACCCGCGGCCCCCGAGCCGACCGAGCCCACCGGGCCCACCGAGCCCCCCGAGCCCCCCGAGCGGGTCCTCGCGTAACACCCACCCGGCCGGCATGACATCCTCGGCCGGGTGACAGGTCAGGGCACTTTGCTGGTGGCCGGCACGACGTCCGACGCGGGCAAGACCGTCGTCACCACGGCGCTGTGCCGGGCGTTGCGGCGGCGGGGTTACCGGGTCGCGCCGTTCAAGGCGCAGAACATGTCGAACAACTCCATGGTCACCGCCGACGGTGCGGAGATCGGCCGCGCGCAGTGGGTGCAGGCGGTGGCGGCCGGCGCGGAGCCGGAGGCGGCCATGAACCCCGTACTCCTCAAGCCCGGCAGCGATCTGCGCAGCCACGTGGTGGTGATGGGCCGGCCGTACGGCACTCTCGACGCGTCGAACTTCCTCGCCGGGAGACGTCCGCTGGCCCGGGCCGCCTTCGACGCGTTCGACGACCTGCGGGCGCACTACGACGTGGTGGTGTGCGAGGGCGCAGGGAGTCCGGCGGAGATCAACCTGCGCAGGTTCGACTACGTGAACATGGGGCTTGCCCGGCACGGCCGCGTACCCACGATCCTGGTGGGCGACATCGACCGGGGCGGGGTGTTCGCGTCGATGTACGGCACGGTGGCGCTGCTGGAGCCGGCCGACCAGGCGCTGCTGTGCGGGTTCGTGGTGAACAAGTTCCGTGGCGACGTCGGCCTGCTGCGACCCGGGCTGGACAGTCTGGAGGAGCTGACCGGGCGACCGGTGCTGGGTGTGCTGCCCTGGCAGCGCGAACTCTGGCTGGACTCCGAGGACGCCCTCGCGCTGGAATCCCGTCCCCGGCCGGATTTCGCTGCTTCCGGTTCGCGGCTGCGGGTCGCGGTGGTGGTGCTGCCGCGGGTCAGCAACTTCACCGACGTCGACGCGCTGTGCCTCGAACCCGGCCTGGACGTGGAGTTCGTACGCGACGCCCGCGGGCTGGGCACACCGGACGTCGTGGTGCTCCCGGGCACCCGGGCAACGCTCGACGACCTGGCCTGGCTGCGGCAGCGGGGTCTGGCCGACGCGATCATCGCCCACGCGGCCCGCGGAGGGGTGGTGCTCGGCATCTGCGGAGGGTTCCAGATGCTCGGCCGCGAGGTGCGCGACCCGGACGGTGTCGAGGGCCCGGCCGGTGCTCGCGCCGAGGGGCTCGGCCTGCTCGACGTACGCACCGACTTCGGGCGCGACAAGGTGCTCCGGCTGCCGACCGGTGAGGCGCTCGGCGCCCCGGCGGGAGGCTACGAGATCCACCACGGCCGGGTCACGCTCGGGTCGGACGAGGCGTTCCTCGGCGGCGCCCGGTGCGGTTCGGTGTTCGGGACCATGTGGCACGGCAGCCTGGAAGGCGACGCGTTCCGCCGGGCCTGGCTGGCGGAGGTCGCCTCCCTGCTCGGCGTGTCCGTCGAGCAGGGGCAGGTCAGTTTCGCCGCGGCTCGCGAACGCCGCATAGACGACCTCGCCGACGCCGTCGAGGAACACCTCGACCTGGAGGCCGTCGTACGCCTGGTCGAGGACGGGCCGCCCGCACACCTCCCGGTGATCAGGGGAGCGCTGGGCTGACTCTGCCGATCTCGGTGTCGGTGCCCGTGTCGGGCGTACCGCACAAGGCCAGTCGCGCTTCGGTGAGTGCCCATGAGTCGGCTCTCAGAACGGTGGCAGGTCGTCGTCAGCTGACCGTGTGCCTGCGGTGGCGGGCACTGGTTCGTCGACCGGGTCAGTGAGTGAGGGCGCTGCGCTTCGGTACTGGCGACCGAACGGGTCGGTGAGGGTGTGTTCGCCTGGCCCGGTCTGCTTCAGTTTCCAGTCCCTCTCGGTTTTCGCCTTGTGGTGGCGTGGGCACAGCGGCGCGATGTTGTCGACGGAGGTTTCGCCGCCGTCGGCGTACTCGGTGTTGTGGTCCAGGTGACAGGTCGCGGCGGGTCTTCTGCAGGTGGTCCACACGCAGCGCTGGTCGCGGGCGTGGACCAGTTCTGCCTGTAGTCCGCGCAGGAACCTCGCAGGTATCGGATGCAGGTGCAGTAACCGTCCGGTGACCGGGTGGGTGATCCCGACGCTGAAGCGGGCTTCGGGGTTGTCGAGGTGGTTCGCCACGATCCGGCGGGCCACCTCGGTGATGATCGGTCCGATTCCGCCGAGTTCCCCGGGCTGGGTGGACAGTCCCATCAGGGTGGTCAGCGGCATGTTCAGTTGCACCTTGGCGCGTGTCTTGATCGGACCCCAGCTCGGCTGCGAAGAGGTCCACGGCGGTGGCGGTGGCGGTGGCGGTGGCGGTGGCGGTGGCGGTGTGGGATTGTCTGTCGGCCGATCAGGTGGATCAGGCTGCCCCGGTGGATCGGGTTGGTCGGGCTGTCCCGGCGGTTCGGCGTTGCGGGCTGCGGCGTGGTGGGCGGCGGTGTCGTGAACCCTTATACCGTTCATCGCGGCCGCACCGCACACGGTGCAGCTGGCCACCGGTGCCGGAGAACAGTTCCCACACTCACACCAGCTGTCGTGCAGGTCGTGGTCGGGGAACCGGTGCACGGCACAGCGCCCCTCCCCACCTTGCTCGGTCTCTCCCTGCGCCAGCTCGTTCTCGGTCTCGGGCTGCTCGGTCTCGCTCTGCGCCCGCCCGGTCTCGGGCTGGACGTCGTCTCGGGCTCGCGGCTCGTCTTCGGGCTGCTCGGCGTCGGCCTGCTCCTGCGGAGCTTCGACTTCCGCCGGGCGCTGCTCAGAGTCGTCATGCCCGGGGTCGTCCTGCTCGGAGTCGCCCTGGACCTGTTCCTCCGACTGCTGCTGCTCGGACTCACCTTCGGCCGGCGTCTGGTCGTCGGCCTCGGTGCCGGCCCGCCCGTGTGGGGCGGTGTCCTGGGCGGCCTGGTTGTCGCCCTGGTCGGCGGTGGTTGTGGGGGCGGAGCAGTCGATGATGTCGGCGGTGCCGCTGAGCAGGGAGAAGGCGACGTCCGCGCGCAGCTGGCTCAGCTTGCGCGGGTCACCGGCAGACTTGACGGCACGGGCGATCGCGTCGATGTACCCGTACGCCTCCGCGGCCTGATCAGCGGACAGACCCCGAATCGCCAGGTCGGCGACACCGTCGACAGCCGGCCAGATCGCCACGTTCCGTCCGGTGCGTGCTTCCCGGTGCCGCTTACCGGCAGCTTCGGGGTCGGCCTTGACGACCTCCGCTTCGACCTTCGCCCGCAACAGTCCGCCCCGCAGTTCCAGGACCTTGGGGAAGATGGCGTCCTCGATGGCTCCCCACAGGTCGGGGTTTGCGTCGGTGATCCGGTCCACGATCGCCCGCACCTCGGGCAGCTCCAGCCCACCGGACGCCAGCGCCGCACGCACACGCGGCAGACGGGGCAGGGTGAGGGCCAGTGCGAGGTACCAGCTGGCGTGGTAGCCGGACCATCGCAGCAAAGGTTCGAGGACGGCCTGGGTCATCGGGTCCATCTCGGGACTGCGTACGGCCGGCTCGTCGGGCATACCGGGTTCGGCGTAGGCGAGCTCGTTCACCTCGGCGAGGCACTCGGCCTCGGCCCAGCCGATCAGCCGCCGCCACGCCCTGGCCCGCTCCTCCACCTCGAACCCGTTACACACCCCGCGATCCACCGACGCCAGCAGCACCGCAAGCCGCGGACCACCCCGCACATCAGCGAACCCGTCCGGCAGCACCCGGCGACGACCCGGGCCATCGCCCAGGTCGTCGCCGTAGCACTCACCGCCGTCGCTCATGTGTTCGAGTCTACCGGACAAGATCGACTTCCGCTCGCAGGAAACCCCTTACCCACAAGAAGAATCGATGTCAATTTCGACTTGCGTCACCACCGGGTTCCCACTGCGGCGTACTGCGGGCGCCGACACCTCCTGCCGGGAACGGCCTTGCGGTGAACGGACATCGGGTGACATCGGAAAGCCAAGCCTGCTTGGATTGGCGTACCGACACGATCGACCGGTCGACATCGCGGCAACCGTCGGCCACGACACAGCGAGGAGTGGTTCGGTGAGTGGTCTTGCGACGGAGTTCGCCGCCAGGATCCGTCGGCGGGAAAGGGCGATCGGCTACTGGTCGGCCCTGGACGCTCCGGTGGCGACCGAACGCATCGGCCGGCTCGGCTACGACTACGTGGTGCTCGACGGGCAGCACGGGCTGATCGGCTACTCCGGGATCCTCAACGGGCTGATGGCCGTCGACGCCGGTGGGCAGGCAGTCGGAATGGTACGGGTGGAGGACAACCACCTCACGCCGATCGGACGTGCACTCGATGCCGGTGCGGCCGGAGTGATCGTCCCACTGGTGGACACACCGGCGGAGGCAGCCGCCGCCGTGAGCTCCACCCGGTATCCACCAATCGGCAGGCGGTCGTACGGACCGATGCGGTCCGGCCTGCGGATCGGTCCACGCCCGAGCCAGGCAAACGAAGACACGCTGGTGTTCGTGATGATCGAGACCCGCGAGGGCCTGGAGAACGTCGACGCGATCTGCCGTACGCCCGGACTGGACGGTGTCTACGTCGGTCCGTCGGATCTGGTTCTCGGACTCGGGGGAGCGATGCCGGGCGATCCCGCCGTCGCCGGAGAGTTCGAGTCGGCACTGCGTGCGGTGCGCGAGGCCGCGAAGGCGGCCGGCGTGGCGGCCGGAATCCACACCCACGACGGCGAGGTCGCCGCGAAACGACTGGCCGAGGGGTTCACGTTCGCCAGTGTGGCCTCGGACCTGCTGCACCTGGAGCAGGCGGCCGGCGCCCACCTGGCCGCCGCGCGTGGCGGTGAGGACCGGTGAGCCGACCCCGGTGAAACCGGGAACGGGGAGGAAGAAACGCTCATGGCGACGATCGGCGACGTCCGGCCGCTCGGGACGGAACTGGAACGCTCCTACGAGGTGTGGGTGCGCGGCAGGTTGAAGTTCCGGGTCAAACAGATCGTCTACGTGGCGTTCTCCATCGACGAGAGCGTGATGGGCTTCGCCTTTCCCCGTGAGGAACGAGCGGCGCTCGTGGCGGGTGAGCCACACAAGTTCCACCTGCCGGCGACCTCGGACCTACGGTTCAACTGGGTCCACGCCGACCTCACCGCTCTCGAGCCGACGGAGGCCCGCGAGCTCGTCGTCGACGCCTGGCGCATGGTCGTACCGGCGAAGCTCTCCCGTGCCTTCGACGCGGCCCATCCCCATGGCCCCGGCTCAACCCTGCCAAGCATCGCGGGAGTCAGCGGTCGCGCGCGGGAAGGTCCGCGGCAGGAGTGAGGTCCTGAGTGCCGACGACCCGCAGCAGGGCAAGGGCGTCGGCTTCGGAAGTGCCGGGCGCGGCGGAGTAGACGACCAGCAACTGATCGGACTCGGGAATGTGCAGGGTGTCGCACTCGAGGGTGAGCTCGCCCAGCGAGGGATGGATCACCGTCTTGGTGTGACTCCGCCAGACCGAGGCGTCGACGTCGTCCCAGAGTTCGCGGAACTCCGCCGAACCCCGCCGCAGGTCGGCGAGCAACCGCCGCAGTCCGGGGTCGTCGGGATATCGGCCGGCCGCGGCGCGCAGGTTCGCGACCGCCTGAGCGGAGGTGCGGGCGCGCTCCTCCGGAGAGCCGCCGATGGGGCTGTGCGGGGGTTCGTTCGGGTCCGGCAGGAACCGGAGCCGGCTCTGGTTCCTGCGCTCCGGTGACAACGCGGACCAGTCACCGAGCAGCGCGGACGACATCGCGTTCCAGGCGAGGATGTCGCTCTTCGCGCTGAGCACCATCGCCGGCAGGTCGGTGAAGCGGTCGATCAGCCGGAGAACACCGGGGCGCACGTGCAGGTCGATCTGGCCCTGCCGCGGTGGCGTACCCCCGGCGACGTGGAAGAGATGATCACGCTCGTCGGTGTCCAGCCGCAGTGCCCGGGCCAGGGCGGTCAGCACCTGCTCCGACGGCTGCGGCCCGCGGCCCTGCTCCAGCCGTACGACATAGTCGACGCTGATCCCGGCGAGCTGGGCGAGCTCCTCCCGTCGCAGGCCGGGTACGCGACGGTGGCGGCCCACCGGCAGACCCACCTCGCCGGGCCCGACGCGCTCACGGGCACGCCTGATCACCCGGGCCAGCTCCTCGCGGTTCGCCTTCACGCCTCCAGCATGCCCACGGCCGCCGGACCACGCCAGTCGTGGGGGTAGGACCGCCGGTCCCACGATCGGCCGGTCCTGGCAGACCCTCGCCGACCGCCGCAGGGTGGTGCCATGACGAAGAACCGCAACCACAGTGAGCACACCAATCACACCGACCGCACCACTGTCCTGGTCACCGGCGCCAACAAGGGCCTCGGCCTGGAGACCTCCCGCCGGCTGTCCCTGTTGGGCTGGACCGTCTGGATGGCCGCCCGCGACGAGCAAGCCGGGCTTGACGCCGCGACCAGGATCAGGACCGACCAGCCCGATGCCGACGTACGCCCTGTCGTGCTGGACGTCACCGATGACAAGTCCGTCTTGACGGCGTACGACATCGTCGTGGAGTCGGGCACCGGGCTGGACGTCCTGGTCAACAACGCGGGCATCGCAGGAAGTCACCCGACGACACTGGAGACCGTGCCCGCCGACTTCCTTCCTGTGTTCGGGGTGAACGTGCTCGGCCCGGTGCGGGTGACGCACGCGTTCCTGCCGTTGCTGACCGCCTCACCGCGTCCTCGGCTGGTGATGGTGTCCAGCGGCCTCGGCTCGATCGCCCTGGTCAACGATCCCGAGCGCACCGAGTCGGGCGTACCGGGGATGGTCTACCAGTCCTCGAAGGCCGCGCTGAACATGATCGCCAACCAGTACGCCAGGGACCTGCCGGGCGTTCGGGTCACCACCGTCGATCCCGGCTACACCGCCACCGACCTCAACGGGCACCGGGGGCACCAGACCGTCACCGAGGGCACCGACGCGATCGTGGCCGCCGCGTCCGCCGACACCGTGGCCGGTCCGCACATCGACCGCCATGGCGTCGTCCCACGCTGAGTCCCTGATCGCCGATGATGCGGGCCTGGCCGCGGAGATCATCGCTGGGCGGTGGTACTGGCACCGTCCAGCGTCTCCCGGATGATGTCCGCGTGCCCTGCGTGCTGGGCCGTCTCCCGGATCAGGTGCAGCAGGATCCGGCGTACCGGCCAGTGGATCGGCTCGGGCGGGGACCACGGCGTGGTCGGGAGCAGCACCTTCCGCCCGAGATCGGGATTCGTGCGTACGACATCCGCCAGTCCGCTCGCCGCCGTCGCGTACGACTCCAGCAACGACGCAAGGGAGTCCTGCGCGCCCATGTGGTACTGCCCGGTGTCGAGCATGCCGTCGGGCAGTTCCCCGTCGCCGGTGACGACGATCCGCGCCCAGACCCGCTCACCGGTGGCCAGGTGCCGGACGATCCCGCCCAGGGTGAGTTCGCTCACCGTCGTGCGCTGCCAGGCCTGGGCGTCGGTCACGCCGCGGACGGTGATGAGGAGCAGGTCGCGTTGTTCGGCCAGCGCACCCAGCAGTTCGGCGTGCTCTTCGGGCAGGGGAGTGGAAGTAGCGGTCGTCATGAGCCCGACCGTAGGAGGGACAGCGGCCAGTTCGCGGCCTCAATTCGTCTCGCCTGTCCGATCGCCGGCGACCAGGTGGCGGGCATGGAAACCGAGCAGCTGCTCGGCTCTGGTGATGACGTACGGCGTCTGCCGCCCGGCCAGTGGCGTGCGCACCTCGCTGGTCGGGTGGTAGCGCGCGACCAGTTCGGCGGTCGGGCGGTCGGCCAGGGTGTCCGGCGCCATGACGTACACCGGATGGAACCCCGGCACGTCGCTTTCGACGCCGAGCCGGATCGCCTCGGCCGCGTCCCGTACGTCGAGGTAGGCCCACAGCTCCCGCACCGCCTCCGCCGGGTCCGCGCGGACCTGCGCGGCGCGCTCGGCAAGCGCCTCCGCGGTGGTGGTGTACGGGAACCGGTAGGCGAGGATCGGCAGCTCGAAGCGCCGGTGGATCATCGCCGCGGTCGCCTCGTCCACCTGTTTGGACAGGCCGTAGGACTCCTCGGGCCAGAACGGGTGGTCCTCGTCGATCGGCACGTACGCCGGTGAGTTCACCTCGCGGGCCCATGCCAGGCCCAGCGCGGACACGCTGGAGGCGATCACCGCCCGGCCCACCCCCGCCTCGGCGGCGTACTGCAGCACCACCAGCGTCGCGCAGGAGTTGTTGACGAACACGTCCTCGGGCCGGCCTAGAGGTGCGGGCGTCGCGGCCAGGTGCACCACGGCATCCGCACCGTCCACTGCCGGCGCCACCGCCGCCGGGTCGGTGGCGTCTCCGCGTACGACCTCGACACCGTCGACGTCCGGCGGGGTGTCCTCCTCGCGCACCAGCGCCCGCACGTCGTGCCCGGCCTCGACGAGCCGGGCGGTGGCCGCTCCACCGATGGCGCCGCCCGCCCCCGTGACAAGAATCCTCATGACTTCACCGCTCCTCGGCCTCAACTGCCGCGGATCCACGCCGGTGACGCGGACCCGCACCGGTCGCCTCCCGTCGTCCGTCCTACTACGAGGTGGCCGACACGTCCACGACACAGCCGGTCACCACCCGCGATGTCCCGCCTCGTATCCCCGGAACATGATGGGGGACATGGACCTTTCGTACGTGCTGTGGATCGGCGGCCCGGCGGGTGCGGGCAAGACGACGGTCGCCAGGAGGCTGGCGCGGCGGCACGGCCTTCGCTGGTACAGCTCCGACAGCCGCACCTGGATCCATCGCGAGCGGGCGCGCGCCGCCGGTGTGCGGATGCCGGATCGCGGGCCGGCGCACGACCTCTACGACCGGGCGCCGATGATCGCCGACGACCTGCGCGCGCTGCCGGCGTCCCCGCTGGTGGTGGCCGAGGGCGGCCCGATCACCCCGGAGCTGGTGACCGCGGCCGGCCGGGCGGTGTGGCTGATGCCGTCGCGGGAGGTCCAGTACGAACGGTTGCGCGGTCGGCATCCGGAGGGTGTGCCGGCGTACTACCTGCGGACCTGGGACCGGCAGACCGCGACCCTCGCGGACTCGGGCGTCACCACGCTGGTCGTCGACGACCTGACCGAGGAGGAGACGCTCGCCGGGGTGGAGCGGGTCTTCGCGGCGGCGCTCGCCGACGGCCCCACGGCCACGAGCGTGGACGAACGCCGCGCTCTCGTCCGGTACGGAAACGACGCGCTGGTCACGCAGTACGCCGGCCCGCTGACCAGACCCTTGGTCCCGGTCGACACCGCGACGGTCGTACGGACCTTCGACTGCGAGTGCGCCCGGCCCGTGTGCACGGCCCTGGTGGACCTCGCCGTCGCCGACGCCGTGGCCGCGGTGGCCGCGCCGGCACCGTCGATCCTCGCCGCCGGGCACTGAAGCTGCGCGGGTGGGAGGCGGCCCGCCCGGCGTTCGCCCCTACGACCGGTCCGGATGGTTCTGCTGCGGCACCGTCGGATCACCGGGCAGGTACGTCGCGATCAGGTGCAGCAGTTGGTCGATGTCCACCGGCTTGGTGACGTAGTCGGTGGCACCGGCGGAAAGGCTCTGCTCCCGGTCGCCCTTCATCGCCTTGGCGGTGACCGCGAGCATCGGCAGCTCACGGTACTTCGGCATCTTCCTGATCGTCGTCATCGTCGCGTTGCCGTCCAGGCCCGGCATCATCACGTCCATCAGCACCAGGTCGACGTCGGTGTCCTGTTCCAGCGTGCGGACCGCCTCCATGCCGTTCTCGACGCAGAGTGGGTTCAGGCCGTGCTGCTCCAGTGCGGTGGCCAGCGCGTAGATGTAGCGCGGGTCGTCGTCGACCACGAGGATGCGTTCCCCTTCGAACGCCCGGAAGTGCCGCCAGCGCGCCTCCTCCGCCGAGCCCGGCCGCGGCGCGTTTCCGGCGTACGCGGACTGGGCGGAGGGCGGCGGCGGTGCGTACTCACCGGGGCCGTTGCGGACGGTCTCGTCGTGAACCCGCCCGTCCGGCGCGCCGGGCGGCGTGTCCTCGTGCCGCTCGGCGTTCGGTCGCGTGGTGTCGCTCGCCTCACGGGGCACGACCTTGCCGGGCACGACCTTGCCGGGCACGACCTTGCCGGGCAGGCCGTTGCCGGGCGGCATCGGAGTGGGGCCGCCCGATCCGGGCGTCATCGGACCGGGAATCCGCATCCCGGGCGACTTCACCCCGGGAATCGAGCCGTTGCCGGGAGGCCGCGGGTCGGAGGCGGTCGGCGTGGTCGGCTCGGCACCACCCTTGCCATCCGTACCCTCCTTACCCTCCATGTCGGCGCTCGCCTGCGGCGCGGAGACGTCCGCGTCGGCCGGCCGCGAGTCCGACGGCCTCGTCTCGGGGACCTTCATGCCGCCCGGGATCGCCGGTCCGGGCGCCCTGGTCGCCGGGATGGCGGTACCGGACATCGGCGTACCCCGCATCGCCTGCCATCCGGGTGAGGTCTGGTCCGTCAGCGCGATCTGCTCACCGATGGGCAGTACGAGGGTGAACGTGCTTCCTCGGCCTGCCTCGCTGAAGACCTGGAGTTCGCCGCCCAGCAGGCGGGCCAGCTCGCGGCTGATGGACAGGCCGAGGCCGGTCCCGCCGTACTTCCGGCTGGTCGTGCCGTCAGCCTGCTGGAACGCCTCGAAGATGAGCGCCAGCTTGTCCGCGGCGACCCCGATCCCGGTGTCCTCGACGACGAACGCCACCCGGGAGTGCGCGGCCTGCAGTGACGGGCTGTTCACCTCGGACTGCCCGACCAGCCGGATGTGCAGCTGGACGCCGCCGGTGTGGGTGAACTTCACGGCGTTGGACAGCAGGTTGCGCAGGATCTGCTGCAGCCGGTGCCGGTCGGTCTGCAGGGTGGACGGGACCATGGGGGACACCGTCACCGAGAAGTCGAGTGCCTTCTCCGCCGCCATCGGCCGGTACAGCGAGTCCACGTAGCCGACGAGGTCCTCCACCGTCACGGGTACGACGAGCACCTCCATCCGGCCGGCCTCCACCTTGGCGAGGTCGAGAACGTCGTCGATCATCTGCAGCAGGTCGGTGCCCGCGGAGTAGATCGTCCGGGCGAACTCGATCTGCTGTGCGGTCAGGTTGCCGTGCAGGTCGTTGGCCAGCAGCTTCGCGAGGATCAGCACGCTGTTCAACGGCGTCCGCAGCTCGTGGGACATGTTCGCCAGGAACTCCGACTTGTACGTCGACGCAAGCGAGAGTTGACGGGCGCGTTCCTCCAGCTCCTGGCTGGCCTGCTCGATGGCGATGTTCTTGATCTCGATGTCGCGGTTCTGGCTGGCCAGCAGGGCCGCCTTCTCGGCGAGTTCGATGTTGGAGCGCTGCAGCTCCTCCTGCTGCTGCTGGAGCTGTTCGGAGCGGGCCTGCAACTCCTGCGCGAGCCGCTGGGACTGCGCGAGCGACGCCTCCGTACGGGAGTTCGCCACGATCGTGTTGACGTTGACGCCGATGGTCTCCTTCAGCTGCTCCAGCAGGTCCCGGTGCACCGCCGTGAAGTCCTTCACCGAGGCGAGTTCGATCACGCCGAGCGTCTGGCCCTCGAACAGCACCGGGACGAGGATGACGTTGGACGGCATGACAGTGCCCAGCCCGGTGGAGATGCGTACGTAGCTGGACGCGCCGGCCATCACGATCGTCCGCTTGTCCGCGGCGGCCTGCCCGACCAGCGACTCGCCCAGGCAGAACCTCGCGGCCGGCGCGTCCACCAGGTCGGTGGGAATGGATCCGTAGCCGGCGGTGCGTTCGAGGATCACGTCGGCGTCGAGGTCGCTGGTGGCGAGGTAGAACGATCCGTACTGCGCGGAGACCAGCGGAGCGAGCTCGCTCATGATCAGCGACGCCAGCGCCTTGAGGTCGTGGCAGCCCTGCATCAGGCCGGAAATCCTTGCCAGGTTGGTCTTCAGCCAGTCCTGTTCGAGGTTGGAGGTGGTGGTCTCGCGCAGGTTGGCGATCATCTGGTTGATGTTGCCCTTGAGCTCGGCGACCTCACCGGAGGCATCCACGGTGATCTGCCGGGTCAGGTCGCCCTCGGTGACCGCGGTGGCGACGGCGGCGATCGCGCGCACCTGGGAGGTGAGGTTGCCGGCCAGGTGGTTCACGCTCTCGGTGAGCCGTTGCCAGGTGCCGGACACTCCGACCACCTCGGCCTGCCCGCCCAGCTTTCCTTCCGTACCGACCTCGCGGGCGACGCGGGTGACCTCCGAGGCGAACGCCGACAGCTGGTCGACCATCGTGTTGATGGTGTTCTTCAGCTCGAGGATCTCCCCGCGTGCGTCGACGTCGATCTTCTTGCTCAGGTCGCCCTGCGCGACCGCGGTGGTGACCTGGGCGATGTTGCGCACCTGGCTGGTCAGGTTGTTCGCCATGAAGTTGGTGTTGTCGGTGAGGTCCTTCCACGTACCGGCGACGTTGGGCACCCGGGCCTGACCGCCCAGGGTTCCCTCGGTGCCGACCTCGCGCGCCACCCGGGTCACCTCGTCGGCGAACGCGCGCAGCGTGTCGACCATCCCGTTGATCGTCTCGGCCAGCGCGGCGACCTCGCCCTTGGCCTCGACGGTGATCTTCTTGCTCAGGTCGCCGCCGGCGACGGCGGTCGCCACGGTGGCGATGCTGCGCACCTGGGCGGTGAGGTTCTCCGCCATGATGTTGACGTTGTCGGTGAGGTCCTTCCAGGTCCCGCCGACGCCACGGACCCGGGCCTGACCACCCAGCCGGCCGTCGGTGCCGACCTCGCGCGCGACGCGGGTCACTTCGTCTGCGAAGGACGAGAGCTGGTCGACCATCGTGTTGATGGTGTTCTTCAGAGCGGAGATCTCTCCGCGTGCGTCGACGTCGATCTTCTGGCTGAGGTCGCCGCGGGCGACCGCGGTCGTCACCTGGGCGATGCTGCGGACCTGGGCGGTGAGGTTCTCCGCCATGATGTTGACGTTGTCGGTCAGGTCCTTCCACGTGCCCGCCACCCCGGGCACCTCGGCCTGGCCGCCGAGTCGTCCGTCGGTGCCGACCTCGCGCGCGACGCGGGTCACTTCGTCGGCGAAGGACGAGAGCTGGTCGACCATCGTGTTGATGGTGTTCTTCAGCGCCAGGATCTCCCCGCGCGCGTCGACGTCGATCTTCTGGCTGAGGTCGCCGCGGGCGACCGCCGTCGTCACCTGCGCGATGCCTCGCACCTGGGCGGTGAGGTTCTCCGCCATGAAGTTCACCGAGTCGGTGAGGTCGCGCCACGTGCCCGCCACGCCGGGCACCTGCGCCTGACCACCCAGCCGGCCGTCGCTGCCCACCTCCCGGGCGACGCGGGTCACTTCGTCGGCGAAGGAGGAGAGCTGGTCGACCATCGTGTTGATGGTGTTCTTCAGGGCGGAGATCTCGCCGCGTGCGTCGACGTCGATCTTCTGGCTGAGGTCGCCGCGGGCGACCGCGGTGGCGACCTGGGCGATGTTGCGGACCTGGCCGGTGAGGTTCTCGGCCATGAAGTTCACCGAGTCGGTCAGGTCGCGCCAGGTGCCGGCCACCCCCGGCACCTGCGCCTGTCCACCCAGCCGTCCGTCGGTGCCGACCTCGCGGGCGACGCGGGTCACTTCGTCGGCGAAGGAGGAGAGCTGGTCGACCATGGTGTTGATGGTGTTCTTCAGGGCGGAGATCTCGCCGCGTGCGTCGACGTCGATCTTCTGGCTGAGGTCGCCGCGGGCGACCGCGGTGGCGACCTGGGCGATGTTGCGGACCTGGCCGGTGAGGTTCTCGGCCATGAAGTTCACCGAGTCGGTGAGATCGCGCCAGGTGCCGGCCACCCCCGGCACCTGCGCCTGCCCACCCAACCGTCCCTCGCTACCGACCTCGCGCGCGACCCGCGTCACCTCGTCGGCGAACGAGGACAGCTGGTCGACCATCGTGTTGAACGTGAACTTCAGCTCCAGCACCTCGCCGGACACGTCCACCGAGATCTTCTGGCTGAGGTCGCCGCGGGCCACCGCCTTCGCCGCCTGGGAGACGTCACGGACCTGCGCGGTGACGTTCGCGATCATGGAGTTCAGCGAGTCGGTGAGGTCCTTCCAGGTTCCCGTGGCGCCGGGCACCTGGGCCTGGCCACCCAGCCGCCCCTCCATGCCGATCTCGGTGGCCACCCGGGTGACCTCCGAGGCGAACATCGCCAACTGGTCGAGCAGGCCGTTGACCGTCTTGCTGAGCGAGTCCAGCTCGCCACCGGCCGGCGCCCTGGTGGCGTGGAAGGAGACCCGCTGGCTCAGGTCTCCGTCGGCCACCGCGCCGAGCACCCGGCTGAGTTCCGCCGTGGGCTGCAGCAGGTCCTCGATGGTGTCGTTCACCAGGTTCCCGGCGATCGACCAGCCGCCCGGCATGTCGTCCAGGCGCAGGCGTTCGGTGAACTGGCCCTCCCGGCCGGCGGCCTCGCGTACCCGCATCAACTCGCCCACCAGGCCCTGGTTGCGCTCGGCGATCTCGTTGAACGCCGCGGCGATCTTGGCGGTCACCTCGTCGTCGCCGCCGACGGTCACCCGGCGCCGGAAGTTGCCGTCCCGCAGGTCCTCCATCGCCGCCAGCAGGCGGTCGAGGGCGGCATCCTCCGCGTCCCGGGCACAGCCGCCGCCATTGCTGCCTTTCGGGGGGTTCGAGCGGGTGGCTTTGCGCCGGGTGCCTGTCGTACGAGTGGTCAACGCGATCTCCGGGAGTCTGGGGGCTGCGTTCCTCGACCGTTGGGAGCCATCGGCGCCCGGCACGGGAATGTCTTCACGGTGCGACCTCCACACCACCTGACCATCTCCTCACCGGCACAGGGCCGAAAGTCCCGAGGTCTCGACGGGTTGCGGGAGAAGGGCCGCGTGGGGTGTTAACGGGTTCCGTCCAAGTTAGGCTAGCCTTCCCTTGGGGAAAGGTCCCTGCGGGAACGCTTCCCGCCAAACGCCTCTGTCGTGTCGGAGTGGACGAATGCTGGCGAACTACCTGATCGGACTGCGCGAGGGGCTCGAGGCCTCCCTGGTCGTGGTCATCCTGGTCGCCTACCTCGTGAGGTCGGACCGTCGCCGCCTCGTTCCCCGGATCTGGGCCGGGGTGGCGGTCGCCGTCGGCGTCTCGCTGGCGTTCGGCGCGCTACTCACGTTCGGCCCTCGCGGCCTGAGCTTCGAGGCACAGGAGGCGATCGGGGGTTCGCTGTCCATCCTGGCCGTCGGGTTCGTGACCTGGATGGTGTTCTGGATGGCGCGCTCGGCCCGCGGGCTGTCCTCGGAGCTGCGAGGCCAGATCGACCGTGCCGCCGGCGGAGGCCGGACCAGCCTGGTCGTCGTCGCCATGCTCGCGGTCGGCCGGGAGGGTCTGGAGACCGCGTTGTTCCTGTGGGCCGCCACCCAGGCGGCCACCCGCACCGCGCAGGGCGCCACCTCCACCGTGGCCCCGCTCGCCGGCGCGGCGCTCGGGATCGTCACCGCGGTGATCGTGGGCTACCTCATCTACCGCGGAGCGCTCCGGCTCAACCTGTCGAAGTTCTTCACCTGGACCGGGGCGTTCCTGATCCTGGTCGCCGCGGGCGTGGTCGCCTACGGCGTGCACGACCTGCAGGAGGCGCGGATCCTGCCCGGGCTGAACAATCTGGCCTTCGACGTCAGCGACACGATCGCACCGACCTCCTGGCTCGGCACGCTGCTCAAGGGAACACTCAACTTCTCACCCGCCACCACCTGGCTGGAGGCGGGCGTGTGGGTCGCCTACGTGGTGCCGGTGATGTTCCTGTTCCTCCGCCAGATCCGCCGGAACAACCGTCCCTCCACAGCCGCCGCACCGTCCGTGCCCGCGTCGCCCGCGTCGCCCGCGTCAAGCGCCAGTTGACAACGCAGTCAACGCAGGCAAGGCAGACCCGAAGGATCACCTGTCCCATGCCTTTCCCGAAACGCCCGGCGGCTCCCGCAGTCCTCTGCGCGCTCGCCGCGACGACCGTCCTGCTCGCGTCGGCGGGCTGTACGTCCAACGAGCCGCAGCCCTCCGCCGACCGGGGGGACGGCGGGCGCGCCAAGGGTGGGATCACCGTCTCCGCCTCCGACGACACATGCGCGGTCTCCGCCACCAGCGCGAAGTCGGGAACGCTGGTGTTCGAGGTGACGAACGACGGCAGCAAGGTCACCGAGTTCTACCTCTACCGCGCGGACGGCACGGCGATCGCCGGCGAGGTCGAGAACATCGGCCCGGGCCTCACCCGCCGGCTGGTCGTCCGCGCCCAGCCCGGCACCTACACCACGGCCTGCAAGCCCGGCATGTCCGGCGAAGGCATCCGGGCGCGGTTCACCGTCACCGGGTCGGGTACGGCGAACGCCGGCGCCGACCAGCGGCTGCTCGACCAGGCGGCCGGACGCTACCGGGCGTACGTCACGGGCGAGGTCGGCAAACTGCTTGGCGGCACCAAGCAGTTCGTGACGGCCTACAAGGCGGGCGAGTACGACCGCGCCCGCGAGCTCTACGCGCCGGTGCGCGCGCACTGGGAGCGGATCGAGCCGGTCGCGGAGTCCTTCGGTGACCTCGACCCGAAGATGGACCTGCGCGAGGCGGACCTTGCGGAGGGGCAGACCTGGACCGGCTGGCACCTGCTGGAGAAGGACCTGTGGTGGCCGGCCGGTGCGCCGGCCTCGAAGCGGCTCACCGACCCAGAGCGCGCGAAGTACGCCGACCAGCTCCTCGCGGACACCCGCGACCTGCACGCGCGCGTCGCGACGCTGAAGTACCAGCCGGACCAGATGGCCAACGGCGCCAAGGAACTCCTGGACGAGGTGGCCACCGGCAAGGTCACCGGCGAGGAGGAGATCTGGTCGCACACCGACCTGTACGACTTCCAGGCCAACGTCGAGGGAGCCCGGGTCGCCTTCGACTCGCTGCGCCCGGTGGTGAACACGAAGGACCCCGCACTGGGCAGGGTCATCGAGCAGCGCTTCACCGCCCTGCAGAAGGACCTCGACCGCTACCGCCGCGGCGACGGGTTCGTCTCCTACACCGACCTGTCCAAGGCACAGGTCAAGCGGCTGTCGGACTCGGTGAACGCACTGGCCGAGCCGTTGTCCCGCCTCACCGCGGCCGTCCTGGTGTGACGACATGGGCCTGGTGTGACGACATGGGCCTGGTGTGACGACATGGGCCTGGTGTGACGACATGAGTCTGGTGTGACGACATGAGTCTGGTGTGACGACGTGAGTGGAGACCCTGGAGTCAGCAGGCGCCGGCTGTTCGGCCTGGCCGGGGCCGGTGCGGCCGTCGGCGCGGCCGGGTTCGCCGGCGGTCTCGGTGTCGCGCACGCCGCCGAGCCGGATGCGGCGGACCGTGCATCGTCCCCGGACCGGAGCGCGGTCGACCGCTATCCGTTCCACGGACCCCACCAGGCCGGCATCGTCACGCCCGCGCAGGACCGGCTGCACTTCGCCGCGTTCGACGTCACCGCGACCGGCCGAGCCGAACTCGTCGCGCTGCTGCGGGAGTGGACCGCCGCCGCTGCCCAGCTGACCCGGGGCCACGAGGTCGGTGGCGGTACGCCGGGCGTGTACGAGGCGCCTCCGGCCGACACCGGTGAGGCGCTGGGCCTGCCGCCCTCGCGGCTGACCCTGACGTTCGGCTTCGGGCCGTCCCTCTTCGGTGACGTCGAGGGGAAGGACCGGTTCGGGATCGGCGGCCGCCGGCCCCGGGCGCTGCGCCGCCTTCCGCACTTCCCCAAGGACAACCTCGACCCCGACCGCAGCGACGGTGACCTGTGTGTGCAGGCGTGCGCGGACGACCCGCAGGTCGCCGTACACGCGATCCGGAACCTGTCCAGGATCGCCTTCGGCACCGCCGCGTTGCGCTGGTCCCAGCTCGGTTTCGGCCGTACGTCGTCCACGTCGACGACCCAGCAGACGCCGCGCAACCTGTTCGGCTTCAAGGACGGCACCGCCAACCTCAAGGCGGAGGAGGCCCGGCTGGTCGACGAGCACGTGTGGGTGGGCCCCGACGACGACCCGGGGGCGCGCTGGCTCGCCGGCGGCTCCTACCTCGTGGCCCGGCGGATCACCATGAACATCGAGACCTGGGACCGCACATCCCTGCGGGAGCAGGAGAATCTCGTCGGCCGCGACCGGACCGAGGGCGCACCGCTGTCGGGCGGCAAGGAGTTCAGCCCACCCGACTTCACGGTGAAGGGGTCCGACGGCAAGCCGCTGTTGACAGCCGACTCCCACGTCCGGCTGGCGCATCCCAGCCAGAACGACGGCGTGCGGATGCTGCGGCGCGGCTACAACTTCACCGACGGCAACGACGCGCTCGGCAGGCTCGACGCGGGCCTGTTCTTCGTGGCGTACGTCCGCGATCCCGGCACGCACTTCATCCCGATGCAGACGAAGCTGGCGGCACAGGACGGCCTGATGGAGTACCTCCAGCACCGTGGCTCGGCGCTGTTCGCCGTGCCGCCGGGTATACGCCGCGGTGAGTACGTCGGCCAGGCGCTGTTCACCTGACCGGGCTGTCACCCCGGGCCGGCGTCTCACCTCGGGTCACCTCAGGCGGGCACCTCGGAGTAGTGCGAGGCGTCGCCCTTGCGTACGACACCGCGCACGCCGTTCACGCTGACCGGGACGTCGCCGGCCAACGTGATGCGGTGCAGCAGCCGGGGATGGTCGTCGTAGTCGTCGACGGCGTAGTGCTGGGTCGAGCGGTTGTCCCAGATCACGAGGTCACCGGGCAGCCAGTTCCACCGGACGGTGTTGTCCAGCCGGGTGACGTGCCGCTGCAGGAGCTCGAACAGGTCGAGGGTGTCCCGCGTGCTCAGGCCGACGAACCGGCGGACGAAGTGGCCGAGCAGCAGGGAGCGCTCGCCGGTCTCGGGGTGGATGCGGACGACCGGGTGCTCGGTCACGAACTCCTGGTGGCCGAACTCCGCGCGGTACTCCTGTTGCCGGACGTCGATCCCGCCGAGCCGCCGCTCGTCTCGTTCGGCCGCGTAGTCGTAGAGGTTGGAGTGCACCGCCCACAGCTCGTTCGTCAGTGCCTGGAGCGCGGGGTGCAGTGTGTCGTACGCCCGGACGGTGTTGGCCCAGACGGTCGACCCGCCGTAGGGCGGAAGCACCAGCGCGCGCAGCAGGCTGATCGCCGGCACCCGGTCGACGAACGTCACGTCGGTGTGCCAGCTGTTCGCCTTGCTGTAGTCGGAGTCGATCGGCAGCACCGCGTCGCCGTCTCCGGCCACCGTGGGGTGCGGCTTGGTCGGGGTGCCGAGCAGGTGTGCGAACGCCCGCTGCCCGGCGTCGTCCAAGTGGTGCTGGTCGCGCAGGAACACCACCCGGTGCACCAGCAGGGCCCGCCGGATCTCGGCCACGGTGGCCGGGTCGACGTCGCCGCCGACGCGGACCCCGCCGATCACGGCGCCGATGGTCCCCGAGGTCGGGCGTACTTCGATGTGGTCGTAACCGTCCCCGGTCGCGTCGGGCCGGTCCGTGGTGAGGTCTGTGAGCGTGGTCATAATCCCTACTATCCCGCTGGGAATTGTCATTAAACCGAGCTGTCCCGAGTCGTGGACAGGCAGGGCGCACCCTGCCGCGCGGAGGAGGTGGCGGCAGGGGAGGGCGCCGAGCCGGACTTGCCAGAGTTGTCGAAGTTGCCGGGGTTGGCGGGGTCGTCGGAGTTGTCGGAGTCGACCCGCAGGATCTCGCGGGCCAGCGCGTCGTTCTGGCGGAAGAACGGTGCATTCATCCGAGGCCGGGGAAAGGCGCCGCCGGCCACGGTGCCGGCCACCCAGTAACCCGCGGCGAACAGGTCCGGCGACGCCGATCCGTCGCCGCGGACCACCCGCAGGTCGGCCGGCCTGGCCCGCAGTCTGCCGGTCGGCCGGGCGTCGCCGTCGGCGTCGATGGCGACGTGCTCGGCGGCCTCCCCGCGCGCCAGCAGGTGTGCGACCAGCGCATCGGTGGTGCGGGCGACGTCTGGCCGGGGGAGGCGGGACTCCACCAGCCATCGGGCGGTGACCCGGTGGGGAGTGCTGGCGCTGGAGGCCACGAACGCACCGCGCGCCTCGTCGGCCTCGACCACCATGCCGGCGCCGAGGAAGTCGACGACGCCGGCCCGGGACAGAGCGAGCAACTCCTCCAGGCGCGGTGCCGGCGGTCCGCTGGCGAAGTAGCTGAAGAACCCGTGCCACCAGCCCTCGATGTCGGCCTGCGCACGGGTCGACAGGCATCCGGTGGCCGTCGCGGTGGCGAGCGTGCCGTAGACCACGAGCAGGGCGAGGAACGCGGCTCCGTCCGCGCTGAAGTACGGGTCGGCCCGACGGTCGAGGTCGGCGCGGATGTAGTCCCGCACCCAGGTCCGCAGGTCTTCTGGATCCTCGAAGGTTCTTCCGGCGAGCGGCCGGTCCAACGACGCCAGGTCCAGCCTGTCCTCCTGCTTCGGCACGGCCTGAGCCACGAGTGCGGCCAGGTCGGCGTCGTCGCGGTCCGGTTCGGCGTAGCGGGCGGCGAAGTCGTCCCAGGACATCGTGACGCGGTCGGGGTGGCCGGTGAACAGCTCGTGGTAGTACGCCCAGCGGATCTCCTTCCACATCAGGGGAAACAGGTCGTCCCAGAAGTCCAGCGGGCCTCGCTCGGCCCGCAACTGCAGACAGACGTCCGGGCTGAAGAAGCGCGGGGTGGACGGCCGTCCCAGCTCGTAGGAGATCTTGGAGTGGTACGGAACGCCGCGGCCGGAGCCCACCACGAGCCGCGGTTCGCGGCCGGAGGGGAGGTAGACAAGCTCGCCGGCCCGGCGGTCGAACCGCCCGCCGCGCCCCTGCCCGAGCAACACCATCAGGTCGACGAACGCGAGACCGAACCCGCGCAGCAGCACCGCCTCACCGGCAGGCAGGTGCTCCAGGTCGAGGTCGGCGGTGTAGCCGGTGGGAACGTAACCCAGCCCGCGCCGCTCGGCGAACGAGGCGAGCCGTTGTTCCTCCAGGGTGGGCCTGGTGTCAAGGTGGCCTTGCGCGAGGACGATCCGGTCCGCGGTGAGCTGGCCGGCCTCGCCGCGCAGGCTGACCAGGTGACGTCCGGTGCCCGGCTCCGGGGTCACGTCGACGGCCTGGGTCGCGTGCACGACGATGTCGACGCGCTCCGGCGCACTCGCCCTGATCCGTTCGAAAACCCAGCCCAGATAAGCACTTTGCAATCTCCGGGTCGCGAACGAACCGGGTCCCAGTCGCCGGGCCTCCTCGCCCACGGGAGAGCCGGCCGGAAGCAGCCGGGCGACGTCGCGGCCCCACTCCCACAGGGACGGCCCGGCCACCACCGGACCCTCGCACCGCACGGAGTCGTCCGGGAACGTCGTCACGTCCGCGGTGGTCGAGTTCATCCACAGCAGCGGCGACTGGTCGTGGCGCCAGACCCGGCCACCGCCCGGCGGGTGCGGGTCGACGAGGTGGACCTCCAACCGCCTGCCGGGTTCGAGCAGGTCGACGTTGGCCACCAGGCGTTCGAGTACGGACGTGCCGCGGGGACCGCCTCCGACGATGCACACGACGAGCGAGCGCTGAGCATGCATTGCCGCGCCTCCTTCCACGAAAGGTGCCTGCTGTCAGGTCCAGAACCGCCGTCAGGTCCAGAACTGCCGTCAGGTCCTGGTTCTTTCCTCAGGACCGCTGCCGGCCGGTGCGAGAGGTCAGCGACACAGACCGCTGGCCACGCGCATCAGGTCGACGGCGCGGCGAATCGTGAGCAGGAGAACGCGTGACACAAACCCTACTATCAGACTAGGAGATGGTTCCGGCCACCGTCGTCCCACGGATCGGACAGCCGAAACGTCTACCGGCAGGGCCGGAATACCAGCGTGCACGACTTCGTTGCAGACCACCAACCGAGTTCTGGAGGAAGCCGATGCCAGCTCCGCTCCCACTGCACCTCGCGGTGGCCCTCGAGGGTGCCGGGTGGCATCCGTCGGCCTGGCGCGACCCGCGGGCGCGCGCCGACGAACTCCTCAGCCCGGCGTACTGGACCGATCTGGTCCGTGAGGCCGAGACCGGCACGCTGGATCTCGTCACCGTCGAGGACTCCCTCGGGATTCAGACGACGAGCCCGGACGGGCCCGACGATCGGGTCGACCAGGTGCGCGGACGGCTGGACGCGGTGCTGATCGCGGCCCGGGTCGCCCCGGTCACCAGGGGAGTGGGCGTGGTGCCGGTGGCGACCGTCACGCACACCGAGCCGTTCCACGTCTCCAAGGCGATCGCGACGCTGGACTACGTGAGCAGGGGCCGGGCCGGCTGGCAGGTGCGGGTGTCGCCACGTGAATGGGAGGCCGAGCTCTTCGGGCGCCGGACCGTCCCGGCCATCGGGTCCGATCTCGACGCGCCGGAATCCGTCGCCGCGATGGAGGAACTGTTCGACGAGGCCGCCGACTACGTGGAAGTCGTACGCCGGCTGTGGGACAGCTGGGAGGACGACGCGGAGATCCGGGACGTCGCCACCGGCAGGTTCGTCGACCGCGAGAAGCTGCACTACATCGACTTCGAGGGACGCTGGTTCAGCGTGCGGGGGCCCTCCATCGTCCCGCGTCCGCCGCAGGGACAGCCTTTGGTGACCGCGCTCGCTCACCGCTCCGTCCCTTATCGGTTCGCCGCGAAGGCCGCGGACGTGGTGTTCGTGACCGCCCACGACGCGGAGGAGGCCGGGCGGATCGTCGCGGAGGTACGCCACGAGCAGGCCGCGGCCGGCCGGCAGGACGAACCCCTGCACGTGTTCGGTGACCTCGTGGTCTTCCTGGCCGACGACGAGCGCGCGGCGGCCGAGCGCAAGGCCCACCTGGATGCCTTGTCCGGAACGGATTTCACCAGCGACGCGCCTGTCTTCGTCGGCACACCGGGAGGGCTCGCGGACCGGCTGGAGGACCTTCGAGGGGCCGGGCTGACCGGATTCCGGCTCCGGCCGGGAACGATCCCACACGACTTGGAGGCGGTCACCCGGGGCCTGGTGCCCGAGCTGCGGCGCCGGGGGATCTTCCGCGAGCGCTACGACGCGCCCACCCTCCGCGGACGGTTGGGCCTGGAGCGTCCCGCCAACCGCTACGCCGCCACGACCGGGGGAGCCCGATGAGCCAGAACAGCCCGACCGGCAAGCCACGCAAGCAGATTCACCTGGCCGCCCACTTTCCGGGGGTGAACAACACCACCGTGTGGAGCGACCCGCGCTCGGGCAGCCACATCGAGTTCGACTCGTTCCTGCGCTTCGCCCAGGCCGCGGAGCGGGCGAAGTTCGACTTCCTCTTCCTGGCCGAGGGGCTCCGGCTGCGCGAGCAGGGCGGCCAGATCTACGACCTGGACGTGGTGGGACGCCCGGACACGTTCACGATTCTGGCCGCGCTGGCTGCCGTCACCGACCGGCTGGGCCTGGCCGGCACGATCAACTCGACGTTCAACGAGCCGTACGAGGTGGCCCGCCAGTTCGCCAGCCTGGACCACCTGTCCGGCGGGCGGGCCGCCTGGAACGTCGTCACCTCCTGGGACGCGTTCACCGGCGAGAACTTCCGCCGCGGTGGCTACCTCGCGCAGGAGGACCGCTACGAGCGGGCGAAGCTGTTCATGCGGACGACGTGGGAGCTCTTCGACTCCTGGCGGGGCGAGGAGATCGTGGCGGACAAGGAGACCGGCGTCTTCCTCGCCGACGCCACCGTGGGGACGTTCGAACGCCACGACGCGCAGTTCGACATCCGCGGCCGGTTCGACGTACCGCGCAGTCCGCAGGGACGACCGGTGATCTTCCAGGCCGGCGACTCCGACGAGGGCCGGGAATTCGCGGCGGCGACCGCGGACGCCATCTTCAGCAGGCACGCCACTCTGGAGGCGGGCCGGCCGTTCTACGCCGATGTCAAGGCGCGGTTGACAAAGTACGGTCGTACGCCCGAGCAGTTGCTCATCCTGCCGGCGGCGACGTTCGTGCTCGGCGACACCGACGCGGAGGCACGGGAGTACGCCGACGTCGTGCGGCGTCAGCAGGTCAGTGGCCAGACCGCGATCCGGTTCCTGGAACAGCTGTGGAACCGCGACCTGAGCGAGTACGACCCCGACGGTCCGCTTCCGGACGTCGATCCGGTCGTGGGGGAGAACGCCATCGCCCGCGGCCGGGCGAGCGTGCGGATGTATCGCGACCCGCTGCAGACCGCGAAGGAATGGCGCGAGCTCGCCACCGCGAAGAAGCTGTCCATCCGTGAGCTGATGATCGAGGTCACCGGCCGCCAGTCGTTCGTCGGCTCACCGGCGACCGTCGCGGCCGAGATCGACGACCTGGTCCAGCGTGACGCCAGCGACGGCTTCATTCTCGTTCCGCACATCACTCCGGACGGGCTGGACGACTTCGCCGACAAGGTGGTGCCGATCCTGCAGGAGCGTGGCGTGTTCCGGACCGACTACGCTGGCACGACGTTGCGTGATCACCTCGGACTTGCCCCTCTGGAGGTCCCCTTGCCCGCAGGCCGCCGATGACCATCGCGAAGCAGACGCCCCTGACCGACGCGCACGACCTGACTCGGCACCACCCGCTGGACAATCCGGTGTACGCGGCGCTGACAGGTCCGCAGGCCCACCTCGGCGAGACGGTCGGGCGGGCGGTGCGCTACCTGTCCGACGTCGCGCCGTTCGCCGGGCTGCCGGACGAGCCGACGGCGCAGGACTGGGCCGACCTCGCCCGGCTGGCCGGACCCGAGTCGGTGGTGATCCTTTCCGGTCGGCGGGTCGCTCCACCGCCGGACGGCTGGGACGTGATTCAGCGTCTGGACGGCGTCCAGTTCGTCGCGTCCGGGGTGGCGCCGGGCGACGGCGCGGAGGCCGTGCCGCTGGGTGCCGAGGACGTGCCGGAGATGCTCGACCTGGTGGAGCGGACCCGGCCGGGACCGTTCCGCCCGCGCACCGTCGAGTTCGGTGGCTATCTCGGGATCCGCCGCGGCGGCCGGCTGGTGGCGATGGCCGGCACCCGGATGCGGGTGCCCGGGTGGACCGAGATCAGTGCGCTGTGCACCGACGACGCGCACCGCGGCCAGGGGCTGGCCGGTCGGCTGGTCCGGGCCGTCGCCACGCAGATCCTGGCCGGCGGCGACCGGCCGTTCCTGCACTCCGTGGCCGACAACGCCGGTGCCGTCCGCCTCTACGCCGCGCTCGGGTTCGAGCTGCGGTGCGAGACGCCGTTCATGGTGCTGCGCGTTCCACCCGAGAAACAACCAGCCTGCTGAGAAGACGTACCAGCCCTGAGAAGACGTACCTGCCGAACTCCCGCTCATGGGGTCAGCGCCGACCTCGCGTGCCACCGCTCGTCGCCCCGGTTCGTACAGGAGGTCGCACGATGACCAGCTGCGTAGAGGTTTCGAACACGACGACCTCCGACCTGTTCAGGTCGGTCTTCCGGCGCTACGCCGCGGGTGTGGTCGTGGTCACCGCCGACGCCGGGTTCGGCCCGGCCGGGTTCACCGCCACCTCGCTGGCCTCGATCTCGCTGGACCCACCGCTGGTGTCGTTCGCGCTGTCCACGAACGCCTCCAGTTGGCGCACGATCAGCGTGGCCGAGACGGTGGTCGTGAACTTCCTCGACGCCGAGCAGCACTCGCTGGCGCGGACGTTCGCGACCAGCGGGATCGACCGGTTCGCGGCACCGACGCGGTGGTCCCGGCTGCCGGACGGCGAGCCCGTGCTGGACGAGGCGGCCGGCGTGCTGCGAGGGCGCATAGAGCACCGCTATCCGGTCGGCGACCACCACCTCGTGGTCGCCCGGATCCTCGACGGCACGAGCAGGCAGCACGCACCGCTCGTCTACCATGCCGGTTGCTACCGCACGGTCGACGCCTTCGGCACTGTCGCCGCCCTGGGCAGCGTCGACCGGTCCGGTGCGGCCGGCAGTACGGAGGTGGGCACCCGATGACGATCGACGTGGCAGTGGTGGGCGGGAGGTTCGGTGGGGAGTTCCTGCCGCTGTACCGCAGCCATCCGAACGTGGGCCGGGTGGCGCTCTGCGACGTCGACGAGGACACCCTGCACACGGTCGCGGACAGGTACGGCGTACCCGACCGGTTCGACAGCCTGGACGCGCTGCTGGCCTCCGACCGCTTCGACGCGGTGCACGTCGCCAGTCCGGTCCGCTTCCATGTCGACCAGAGCGTCGCGGTGCTGCAGAGCGGCCGGCACTGTGCGTCGGCGGTGCCGATGGCCACGACGCTGGACGGGATTCGCCGGGTGCTCGCGGCGCAGCGATCGTCTGGTCGCACGTACATGATGATGGAGACCATGGTCTTCGGACGGGAGTTTCTCCACGTCCGCGACCTGTACGAGCGTGGTGACCTCGGTGCGCTGACGTTCCTGCGCGGCGCGCACATCCAGAACCTCGACGGCTTCCCGCGTTACTGGTACGGCTACCCGCCGATGACGTACTCCACCCACGCGCTCTCGCCCCTGCTGGCACTGGCGGTCGCCCGGGTGCGGACCGCCGTCGGGCTGGGTTCGGGCCGGCTGACCGCGGACCGCCGCGGCGACTTCGACAACCCGTTCCCGGTGGAGACCGCACTTTTCCAACTGGACAGGGACGATCTGGCCGCCGAGGTCACGGTGTCGTTCTTCCAGACCGGTCGCACCTACTACGAGGGCTTCTCGGTGTACGGGCACGAGGCGGGCGTGGAGTGGCCGCAGCTGAACGAGGACGACGGTTTACGGGTGTTCCGCCTGGAGCCCCTCGGTGGTGGCGACGGACCCGGCGGCCGTGGCCGCGATGCCTCCGCGACCACCGTTCACCCGCCGGACCGCCCGGACCTGCTGCCGCCGGAGCTGGCGCCGTTCGTGCGGCCCACGACCTTCGACCCGGGCGGCGGTGCACCGGCCGTACGACTGGGCAGTGCACACGGTGGGTCGCACCCGCACCTCGTGCACGAGTTCGTGACCAGCATCGTGGAGTCGCGCGCGCCGGTGGTGGACGCGCTCACCGCCGCGGCCTGGACCGCGCCCGGCATCTGCGGGCACGAGTCGGCGCTGCGCTCCGGTGAACGGGTGGAGGTCCCGGACTTCGTTACAGAGCAGGGAGTACGCACATGAGCCGACCGGCCAACCCACCGATCCCGCCCGTCCCGGACGACCCGTTCCACCGGATGCTTCACCACGTCGCACCGGCCGGGCTGTCCGAGGCGACCGCGCAGAGTGCGGGGATGCGGCGGGTGGAGGCGATCAGCGGGAAGTCCGTCGGGTCCCGCCGGCTGTGGATGGGGCAGACACACGTGTCGCCGGCGACCGCCTCGGAGAACCACCACCACGGCCACTCCGAGACGGCGATCTTCGTGGTGAGCGGGCGGCCGGAGTTCGTCTTCCTCGACCTCGAGGGCGACGAGCCGAAGGAGGTCCGGATCGTGACCGGTCCGGGGGAGTATATCTACGTGCCGCCGTACGTCCCGCACCGGGAGGAGAACCCCGACCCCGAGCAGGAGGCCCTGGTCGTCATCGCTCGTACGACGCAGGAGGCGATCGTGGTCAACCAGCCGGACCTGCGCTGGGCCGGCCCGGTGATGACCAGCAGCGAGGACGTCAGGGAGCAGTAGCCCTGTCGCCACCGCCCCGGCAATCGCCGTCGCTTCCGCTTCCGCCGACGAACGTCACGCGCCGGAGGCCGTCGAACAGTGGGTGGTCACCGGCACCCTCGGTCAGCGCCTGGCAGTCGAAGAGCTCGAGGTCGAACCCGTCGCCGGCGATCTTCAGGTGATGGGTGTGCAGAACGTCACCGGAGCCGAGATCGTGCAGGTTCATCGGATCGAATCCCGTTACCCGCAAGGGCTTGTCTCTGGTAGTGAGGACCACCTTGTCGTCGCGGGCAAGGAACGATTGACGGCGGGAGCGACGTTCGTCTCGCAGCGCGGCGACGGCATCCCGCGCCCGGGCGGCGACCGCCGAGCGGTGGTCGGCACCGAACTCCGTCGGCGTTGCGCGGGCGAGCGCCGACCGGAGCAGGTCGTCCGGGTGCGCTTCGTCGTCGTCGGCCAGTGTCGTCTGCCACCCGGGCGCGAACCGGTCGAGCAGCAACGCGATCGCCTCGCCAGTCGCGGAGGCGGCCCGCCGGATCCCGTCCGGACGTACCGGCTCGGCCAGCGGCCGCAGGCATCGTGGGCTGCCGGCAGCCCTACCTTCCACGTAGTACGCCAGACCCTCGCAGCGCTCCAGGTCACGTTCGTATTGTGCGGCCGCGTCCGCGAGAAGCCGCCGCCGCTCGTGTCGCAGGGTGAGGGCAGCCGCTGCCCAGCCGGCTGCGGCCTCGTCGGAGTCTGAGGTGGAACCTGAGCCGGGGTCAGGGGCGGGCTCGGAGCTGATGTCGGACCGGGAGGCGGCGACCACGGCGCGGTGGAGGGCCTCCGCCTCCAGTTGGCGCAGCGTCAGCACGTCCGCGTCCTCGACCGGGTAGGCCAGGGCGGCGGACTCGTCCACGAACCAGCCTGGGTGGTGCTGCCGGCAGAACAGGTGGAAGGTTTCGTGCGCGATCTCCGCCCGTACGTCCAGGTCCTGGCGGTCACCGGTGAGGACCGTCGCTGTGGGCACGCCGTCGAGTTCGACCGTCGAACTGGCCACCACGGCCGGGTGGCGACCCACGAAGACGAGGGCGTCGGCAACCTGCGGGTCCGGGTGGAACTCCTCCGGTGGGCTCGGGTGCCTGTAGAGCCGGGTGTTCTCGCCGTCGTACACCGCTACCGGGTAGTCGCCAGGGGAGAACCCTGGCCAGAGGTGACTCACAGGGCCTCCCGCGTCGGCGATCGATGGATGATCAAGGTACTCGGAGGCCGACGGCCCAGGCGGCCGCGGTCAGAGCGCGGCCCGTCGGTCGGCGAGTACGGCGTCGATCAGCGCACGGGGCGACGTCCCGCGAGCAGCCCACGCGCCGGCCGCCGTCGACTTCCCCGACCCCGCCGGTCCAGTCAGCATGAGCGTCAGCGGCATGGCGAATTCCAGGTGTCCTTCGCGGCTGTCGATCGGAAGTAGGAGAGCCACCCGTCCCGGCGTTCCACCTTCTCCGGCAGAGTGTTCTCCCAGTCGTTGGGGTAGGAGACGCCGAATGCGTGCAGAACGAGCGCGTCGGGGACCACGATGTGATGGAGTCCGTGCGTCCGCATGACCGAGGTTGTCAGCTCGAACGTGTCGAGGTACTGCGAGCTTGTCGCCCACAGATAGCTCACGCAGGACATTCCTACTTCCTGGACGACGGCTCGGAACAAGGGAGTGTTACGAACGAGTGCGCAGGCGGGATGGAGTCGTCTGTCGAACAGCCGAGACGCCTTGGCACGTTCGCGTTCGGTCGGCGTCTCCCTCTCCCCGTCCCACGACATCCGCGGACCGGCTCCGAACGCCTTCTCCTCCGAATCGAGAGCTGCTCTCATCTGCTCGATGGTTCCTTGCCTGGTGAAACAGACGTCCGTGTCGAGGAACAGGAAGTAGCTACAGTCGGCGTTGGCTGGATCCAGTACGAACCGACGAAGGATCTCACCATGGGAGTTGTTCTCCGTCCGAGTGGTGAATCCGGACGGGACGAGCGGAACGCCGTACTCGTCGACCGCGCGAAGTAGCCCGGCCCGGTCGTCGGTTGAGGCGTTGTCGTAAACCGTCAGCGCCAGGTCGAGCCCCGGATGCTGCGCGTACGACGACCTGATGACGAGTTCGGTCCAGGGCGACGTGTCGTGGTTGACGACGACCGCGCGGATCAGGGCCGGCCTGGCCAGTTGCTCGACATTTCCCATGCGGGCAGTCCTACTCCTGGTGTGAACTCACTGCCAGCGGATATCGGGACCCGAGTTCGGCCGAGCTCGGAGGGTGCCTACACCTCCGAACGGGCCAGGGCGTCGAGTGCGCCTCGGGCCCGCCTCAGCATCTCGCGCACCGCGTCGCCGCCGAGGTGGTGGGCGGCGAAGCCGAGGTACTTGATGTTGACGCATGCGGTGGCCCATTGGTATTCGAGGTTCGCCCGCGGCAGGTCCAGCGCTCGACCGGCGGTGGCTTCCCACGCCTCGACGTAGACCGCGAACCGTGGACTGCCGGGTGCGACGAGGTTGGCCAGGTCCAGCATCGCGGGCCCGAGCGTGCCGGCTCCCCAGTCGATGATCTTTGCTCCGGCGGGCCCGGCGAGGATGTTGTTCGCGTGGATGTCTCCGTGCACCAGGGTGCGAGAGAGGCGTTCGGGTGTACGAACCAGCAGTGGGTCACCTCGCAGGCTCCGAACCAGGTCGAGCGCCTCGTGCAGTGGCGCCGGCTCGGAAGCGAATGGCAGCAGTTCGGACAGGCGTCGGTCGACGTGCCGGAACCCGTTGTCCCACCACGTCCCGTCGACGACCGGGAGGCCTGGCAAGGTGGCGTTGACATGGCGAACGTGTACGACGGCGAGGGACTCGAGCACGTCATCGGACACGTCGGCCTCTGACGCCGGTGCGTTGCCGGGATAGAACGGCAGGACCACCCACGGCCCGGCGGCGTCGGTACCGTCGGCCAGCAACCGCGGAAGCGCGCTCGCCCTCGTGTCGGTGACGTCCCGCAGTGCGCGTAACACGGTGACCTCGGCCTCGGTCGCGTGCTTCCGCAACACTTGACGCTTCACTGCCGTGCCGTCGCCCATCTCGATGAGCAGGTCCAGCCGCTCGACCGACGGCGAGGAGTATCCGTTGGTGATGGGCGTACGGCGGACGACCCGAGCGACCGCATCCTGTCCCCACCGGATCTTCACCCAGTCCAGCGGGTGGCCGGCCTCCTGCCCGACTCCGTCCGATGGCATCGACCCACACTGCCACGCCACCGCCGCGCCTCGCCGCCGCTGGGCCGGGGTAGGACATGATGACGGCATGCGAGTAGTTGTGCTGTCGGACACGCACGCGCCGCGGCGGTGGAAGTCCTGCCCGCCGAGGGTGGCCGAGCACCTGCGGGCGGCGGACGTGATCCTGCACGCCGGTGACGTGTGCGTGCCCGAAGTGCTGGACGAACTCGCGGCCTACGCCCCGGTCCACGCCGTCGCCGGGAACAACGACGGCCCCGAGGTCGCCGCATGGAGCTCGGGTGTGCCGGAGGTCCTCGAGATCACCCTGGCCGGAGTTCGGGTGGCGATGGTGCACGACAGCGGGCAGGCGACCGGCCGGATGGCGCGGATGCGGCGGCGGTTCCCGGACGCGGACCTCGTGGTGTTCGGTCACTCGCACATCCCGTTGACGCAGACCGAGGACGGCGTACGGATCTTCAACCCCGGCTCGCCGACCGACCGGCGACGGCAGCCGCACGGAACGATCGGCATCGTCGACCTGGAGCGCGGCCAGGTGAAGGGCGCGTCGATCGTTCCGGTGACGTAGGGCCGTCCTCCGTTCGTACGAGCCCCTTGTGCTTCACGGTCGTTGGACTTTCTGGTGGACGTCCACCCATTCGGGCGGGATGTACTCCGGGTGGCCGTGGCTGCCCATCCGTACCTGCCAGCCTTTGTGGTGGACAAAGGTGTGGTGGCTCTTGCACAAGAGGACTCCGTTGTCGAGGTCGGTCGGCCCGAAGTCGTCCCAAGCGGTCATGTGGTGCGCGACACAACGCCGCTCGGGCACCTGACAGTCGGGGAAGTGGCAGTGGGACCCGTCGCGGACGGCGAGTGCCCTGCGCTGCGCTTCGGTGAAGAACCGGTCGGCCATTCCGACGTCGAGGACCTCGCCGTTGCCGCCGAGGACGACGGGGATGATGTTCGCGTCGCACGCCATCCGGCGGATCGTGGCGACCGAGACCGGCTCCCCGCGCAGACCGGTGATGCGAGCCGATCCACCACCGCCGCACTTGCTGCACCCGTCGTGGGGGTCGAAGGCAGCCTCGGGCCCCGCCGCGCCCTCTTCGGGTTCGGCGTCGTCGTCTTCCGCTCCGAGGTTCCAGTCCTCGGGTCCGGTATGTGGTTCCGGATTCCCGTTGTGTGGTTCGGGTTCCGGATCCCGTCGTGGTCCCGGTTCAGCTTCCGGTTCGGTTCCTGGGCCGGGTTCGGTTCCGGTGGCGGTGTTCGGTTGTGGGGGCTCGCCGGGTTCTCGCGGTGCGGGTACCCGCTCCGCAGCCCCGGCAGGGGCAGTCGGGTCGGGCGGTGGTTTCTCGGTGTCTGGTTGACTTTCCGAGGTAGCTGCCGTGGTCTGCGCGGCAGCGGGAGCCGCCTGCGGGCCACTGGTGGCGGTTGGCCTCGCACCCCTCTTAAGGTCACTGTTCGCCTCCGGGTCACCGGCACCGGCCGGGTCGCCGGGCTGGACGGGGTCGCGAACCACGTCCGGGTCACCGAGGGCAGCGGCGCCAGCCGGTTCGGTGGGGTCACTGGGCCCGCTTGCGTCGTCCGGGTCGGTGATTCCTTGGCTCGGCAGGGCTTCAGGCCCGGTGTCGTCGGCGTTCTCGCTGGCCTTGGCGTCTGCACGGTGTTCGCCGTTGCTGCTGGGCTCGTCGTCCTCGGACGTGGCAGCCTCGGTGCCGTCAGGAGTCTTACCCGGCTTGGTGTTCTCGGCCTTGTCGGGCTTGGTGCTATCACTATCGCTAGCACTCTGGCTGGGTTCGGCGTCTGTCGTGCCGCCGCGACTCGCGCCCGACCCGGACTCGCCGGACTCGGAAGTCTCGCTGCGCTTGGCGTTCTTGCGGGCCTTGCGCTTGGTGGCCTGGCGCTGGGCCTGGCGTTTGGCGTCAGCCGTCTGGCAGCCGCACGGCATGGGGCGGACGGGGTTGAGGTCGTCGATGCTGCCGAACCCGACACCGTTCATGAGCTGCTGCAGGTGGATCAGCACCGTGACGCAGTCACGTCCACGGCCACGGTTGGGCGAGGCTTCCCACTCGGCCATGCTGGTGACGAGGTTGGCGAACGCGTCGCCTCGGCGTTGGTCGAGGGGGCGGTCGTCGGGTTCGGCGCGCTTGTCGGCGGCGACGAGTGCTTCGATGATCTTGCGGAGTTGTTCCATCTCCAGCACCGGCAGCCTGATCACCACGGTTTCGGAGCCGGGAACACCGTTGGGCCGGTAGAACAGGGACCGGCTGCGTTCGGCGGCACGTTCGGCGGCGTCGAGTTCCTTGCTCAGCCGCTCCTCCCACTCCTGCGGCGCGATGACCTGGAGGAGGTGGCGGCCGAGGATCCGTACGTCGTCGGGGTTACGCCGCCGCGATTCGTCGATCAGGTACTCCTCGGCTGCCGCGCGTTGTTCGAGGCTGACCCACTTGGGCAGGTCCTTGATGGCCCCGGCGATGACCTGCGCATGCCGAAACGACAACTCCCCGCGTGCCAGTGCCCGGGCGGTCAGGGTGATGGTGCGGTCCAGGTCACGGGCCAGCGCGACGGTGGCGTAGGAGTCGTTCTTGCCCATCCGCTGGCCGTTACGCAGCCACGCGGCCGTGGTCGCCGCACCGGTCGTTTTGCCGATGTCGCAGGCGTCGGCCTGGCGTACCCAGCCGAGCTTCAGCGCGTCACACCGGGACTGCTCGATCAGGAGTTCACCGATCAGCGACCCGAGTTTGGTGGCTTGCAGGAAGGTGGCCGGGGTCGACATCGCCTGGTCCACTCCGGCGCGGATGGTGGCCAGCGCAGCCTCCAGTCGCTGTTCGGCGTCGATGCCGCCGTCCCAGCCCGGAGGGTCCTGCGTGGTCGAACTCATGCACGAATGCTATCGACAACCACCGACAGGGATCCGTTGTCCACAAAGAGACCCCGAAACAGCACCGATCGACTACCTGTGGACAGAAACCTGGTTCCAGAGCCGCAAGCCGGAGTTGCTGTCCACGCGACCGGACGGCTACCGAGGCCGATCTCTCAGGTCGGTCCACTAGCGTGCGGTAGGACGAGGCAGGCGGCAGGACGGCAGCAAGATCGGCAGGTGGCGACATGGCGTGGTTCAAGCCAGGGGACCTGCTGGACCGCACGTTCGAGATCGGGATCATCCTCAAGGGCCTGGACGGTCTGCTCGAACTGGTCGGCGGGGTCCTCCTGCTGGCGGTGTCACCGGCCACGCTCAACCACCTGGTCGCCACCCTGACCCAGCACGAGCTGTCCGAGGACCCGCACGACGTCATCGCCACGCATCTGCTGCACCTGACGGCCGGCCTCGACCGGTCGACGGTGTGGTTTGGCGCCGTCTACCTTCTTCTGCACGGCGCGGTGAAGGTCGTCCTCGTCGTCGCGTTGCTGCGCAACCAGTTGTGGGCGTACCCCTGGACCATCGTCGTACTGCTCGCGTTCATCGGCTACCAGCTGTACCGCATCGCGCTGCATCCGACGATCGGGCTCGTGCTGCTGACGGTCTTCGACGCGTTCGTCGTCTGGTTGACCTGGCGGGAGTACGGCAGGCAACGCGCCGGCCGCACTCCCTCACCCGCGCCCGAATGACCGCCCGACACCTCAGGGACTGACCGCGAGGAACAGGAACGCGACCAGCAGGACGAGGTGGACACCGCCCTGCAGCCGGGTGGCCCGGCCGGGCACCACCGTGAGGACGCTCACCACCACGGTCAGGGCCAGGAGCACGAGCTGGGTGGCACCGAGCCCGAGGTGCAGCGGCCCCTTCAGCCAGATCGACGCGATCGCGATGGCGGGGATGGTGAGCCCGATGCTCGCCATCGCCGAGCCGTACGCGAGGTTGAGGCTGATCTGCGTCCGCTGCCTCCCGGCGGCGCGTACGGCGGCGAGGGTCTCCGGCAGCAGGACGAGCAACGCGATCACCACGCCGACGAACGACTGCGGGAATCCGACCGCCTTGACCGCGGCCTCGATCGACGGCGACTCGACCTTGGCCAGGCCCACCACCGCGACGAGCGCCACCAGCAGCAACCCGAGGCTGGCAAGCGCGGCCCGGGTGGTCGGGGGAGCGGCATGCTCACCGGCGTCCGCGCTCTCCTCGACGTCACCGGCCTCGTCGGCCTCGTCGGCCTCGTCGGCCTCGTCGGCCTCGGCCGGCTTGGAGGTGGGAGCGTGCCCACGTCCGGCGACCGGATCGTTGTCGTGGTGGACGGGCAGGAAGAAGTCGCGGTGCCGGACGGTCTGGGTCAGCACGAACATGCCGTACAGCAGGAGCGAGATGATCGCCGCGAACACGAGCTGGTTGGTGGAGAACACCGGTCCGGGTGCGCCCATGGTGAAGGTGGGCAGCACCAGGCTCAACGCGGCGAGGGTCGCCACGGTCGCCAGTGCGGCGCCACTGCCCTCCGCATTGAAGCGCGTCGTTCCGTAGCGCAGCGCGGCAACCAGCAAGGAGATGCCGACGATGCCGTTCGTGGTGATCATCACCGCCGCGAAGACGGTGTCCCGGGCCAGTTGGGCGGTCTCCGGACCGCCCGACACCATCAGGGTCACGATCAGCGCGACCTCGATCACGGTCACAGCCACCGCGAGAACCAGCGAGCCGAAGGGTTCGCCGACCCGGTGCGCCACGACCTCCGCGTGGTGTACGGCAGACAGCACCGCCCCACCAAGGACGACCGCGATCACCACGGCGAACGGGACCGCGATGTAACGCCCCCAGGTGAGTCCGAGTGCGACGAGGGCGAGCAGCGGCACGACGGTCGTCCACGAGACGTACGGCGGGCGGCGGGTAAGCGTCACGGCGTGGAGCCTTCCAGTCGTGGCGGACGAGAGGGTGAGAACCCGAAACGCCAATTGTAAAGGGCAGGCAAAGTTGCCTGGTCAACCGGCACGCGCTGGCCCCCGCCCCTACGGGTCGACCTCGATCCGGCGGATCGCGGTGGTTTCCGTGGCGTACCGGCGGCGGGCCCGGACGGCGAATGGCCTGTGGCGAGGATAGTTTGGGCACATGAGTGAGCTGCCGGAGCGACCCGACGTGCCCCAGGAGACCCACTCCGGGCTGGCCCAGGCCTGGGCCAGTGCGGGGGAGGCCGCGCAACAGGTGAGCGAGACGCGTCAGACCGAGCAGGAGACCACGGCCCGCACGACGTCGGGCACCACGCCCGCGCCCGTGACGTACGCCGTACTTCCCGCCGGCGGCGCGTTCCACGTCAAGCGCGATGCCGAGGTGGTCGGCTACTACACCGACCGCGAGTCGGCCCTGGCCGACGCCCGCAAGCTGGCGGGTGGCGACAGCCCCAGCCGGGTGGTCATCCACGACGACGACCGGCGGCCCGGCGAGGAAGAGACCTACTGAGGCTCTCGCCGACGGTCACAACGTCAGCGACTCACCGCGGCCGACGTAGCTGACCCGGTCCGCCAGCCCGCGCCGCTCCACCTCCGCGCGGAAGTCCGACAGCGGCGAACGCATCACGTCGTAGTCGTCGTAGTGGATGGGCACCGCGCGCCTCGGTGAGATGGTGGCGAGCAGGTCGGCGCCCTGCTCGCCGTCCATCGTCACCACCATCCCGCCGGGCAGAGTCGTACCGCCGAGATGGAGCAACGCGAGATCGGTGGCCGGGAAGCGCCGCGCGATCTCCTCCACGCCCGGGTACATCAGCGTGTCGCCGGTGATGTAGAGCCGGTGCCGCACCTCGCCTTCGGTGGTGGCGAGTTCGAGCACGCTGCCCATCACCGGGGGAAGCAGATGGCGTACCCGCCCGGGCGCGTGCCGGCCGGGTGTGGAAGTGATCCGCAGCGCCATGCCGCCCTTGGTCATGCTGTGCTGCTCCCAGGTGCGCAGCCCCACCGCTCGCCGGAACCCGTGCAGTCCCTGCAACCGCCGCGACGCGTGCGGTGTGGTGACGATCGGCAGCCCGGAGTCGAGGTTGCGGCGGGCCACCCGGTCCCAGTGGTCACCGTGCAGGTGGGACAGGACCACCGCGTCCAGAGGCGGCAGTTGGTCGATGCGCAACGCGGGCTCGGTCAGCCTCCTGCTGGTCAGCCCGTGGCCGAGGTAGGCCCGCTGACCGCGGTGCAGGAAGTTCGGGTCGGTGAGCAGGGTGAACGGGCCGTACTTCAGCAGCACGGTCGCGTTGCCGACGAAGAACAGTTCACCGACGGACGATGACGCGGCGGGATCGGCAGGGCCGGCGGTGCGGGCGGAACCAGCGGTGCGGGTGGAACCAGCAGTACGGGCGGAACCGGCGGCGCGGGTGGGGTCGTGGGCCATGGCTTGCGGCTACCCCCTCCACGGGCGATCATTCGGTACCCGCGTCGCGGAATCGCCGCTCAGCCAACCCGCAGGACAGCCCCTAGACTCACCGATCGTGAGTACGCGTTCGGCGCCGGCATCGGCGGTCAGCTATCCCGGCGGTTTCCTCACCGGCGTGGGCCTGCTGGTCCGCGGTGTGCGTATGTACGCCGTGAACCCCCGGCTCGCGCTGCTCGGCATCGTGCCCGCCCTTATCACTGGCGTGCTGTTCCTCGGCGCGTTCGTCACCCTCGCCTACTTCGCCGGTGACGTGGCCGCGGCGCTCACGCCGTTCGCCGACGACTGGTCCGGCGCGGCCCGTACGTTCGCGCGGTTCACCGCCGGGCTGGCGTTGCTCGGACTGACGGCGCTGATCGGCGTCCTCGCGTTCACCGCGGTCACGCTGGCGATCGGTGGGCCGTTCTACGAGCGGATCTCCGAACGTGTCGAGGACGGATACGGCGGCGTGCCGAACCCGGTCGAGATCGGCTGGGCGCGGTCGCTGCGGCGCGGGCTCGCCGACTCCTCCCGGCTGCTCGCCGCGTCGGCGCTGGTCGGAATCCCCTTGTTCGGCGCGGGTTTCCTGCCGGTGGTGGGACAGACCGTGGTGCCCGTGCTCGGCGCGGTTCTCGGCGGCTGGCTGCTCGCGGTGGAGTTGGCCGGTACGCCGTTCGAGCGGCGAGGAATGGGGCTCGCCGAACGCCGTCGGGCACTGCGCGCGATCCGGCCGGTGACCGCCGGCTTCGGGGTCGCGGTGTTCGTGGCGTTCCTGATCCCGCTCGGCGCGGTGGTGTTCACCCCGGCGGCGGTGGCCGGCGCCACCCTGCTCGCCCGGCGGGCGCTCGGCGAACCCACCGGGCCCGCGCCCGCCAAGCCCCGCTAGTTGTTGCCCCGCTGGTTGTTCAGGGCGCGGCACAGTGCCGCGACCGCGCCGGGAAAGAGGTGGTCCGGCGGCGTGCCGTACCCCACGATGATCGCGTGCCGGACCGGCTTCGGCGTACCGAACGTCAGCGAAGCGAGACCGGCAACCCCGAGCCCTTCCCGTCTGGCCCGCGCGATCACCTGCTCCTCCGTACCGGCCGGAACCTCCAGCAGGACGTGCAGCCCCGCGGCGATGCCGCTGACCCGGACGTGCGGCACGGCCTGCGCGAGCGCGGCGACCAGGTGGTCCCGTCGGCGCCGGTAGCGGGTCCGCATCGCGCGGACGTGCCGGTCGTAGTCGCCGGAGGAGATGAACTCCGCCAAGGTCAGCTGGTCGACCGTGGACACCTGCCAGCGGGACGAACCCAGTTCGTTCGCGGTGGCGACGAGCCGCTCCGGCAGCACCATCCAGCCCAGCCGCAGACCGGGCGCGAGACTCTTGCTCGCCGTACCCAGGTAGACCACGTGCTCGGGATCCAGGCCCTGCAACGCGCCGACCGGCTGGCGGTCGTAGCGGAACTCGCCGTCGTAGTCGTCCTCCAGGATCACGCCACCCTCGGCCCGTGCCCAGTCGATCGCCTGCGCGCGGCGTTCCGGCGACAGCGTCCCGCCGGTGGCGAAGTGGTGCGACGGTGTCAGCAGCGCGGCCTGGACGCCGAGCTCGGGCAGCGGCGCCGGGTCGACTCCGGCCTCGTCGTGGGGCAGCGACGACACCCGCAGCCCGGCATCAGTGAGCCGCGAGCGGTGTTCGGCCAGGCCGTACGCCTCCACCGCGACCCGCCGCGCACCCTGGGCACGGAGCACCTCGGCCATCCGCCACAGGCCCTGCATGATCCCCGCGCAGACCAGGATCCGGGACGGGTCGGCGTACACCCCGCGCACCCGGGCGAGGTAGTCGGCGAGCGCCCAGCGCAGTTCCGGCCGGCCCGAGGTCGCCTGGTAGCCGAACGCCTCACTGGGCGCCGCCGTCAGCGCCCGGCGGGTCGCGGCCACCCAGGCCGTCCGGGGGAAGGCCGACACGTCCGACGAACCGGGCATCAGGTTGTACGTCGTACCCGGCAGCAACGGATGGGTCGGCTCGGGCACGGCACGCGGTCTCGTGCGCCGCGACCTCGCTCGCTCGGCGACCACCGTGCCCGAGCCCTGGCGCGCGGTGAGCCAGCCCTCGGCGACGAGTTCGGCGTAGGCGTCGGCGACGGTGTTGCGGGCGACCCCCAGGTCGGCGGCCAGCGCCCGCGAGGACGGCAGCCGGGTACCCGGTGCCAGCCGACCGCTGCGGACGGCGTCGCGCAGCTCGCGGGTGAGCGCGGCGCCGAGCCCTCGCCCGTCGTGCCGGGGATCCCGGAGCTCAAGGTGGAGGTCCAGCGAAGTGGCCCACGATTCTGCCATGGAAATGGACCATATCCCTGGGCTGATCCGGTCGTAGCGTTGAGGGCATGACACAGCGAATCAACATTCACCAGCACTCGCCGAACGTCATCCGCCAGCTGATCAAACTCGCCAACGAGGCCGCCAAGGATCTCGACCCGACGATCAAGGAACTCGTGCTGATGCGTTCCTCGCAGATCAACCGCTGCGCGTACTGCATCGACATGCACACCAAGGACGCCCGTGCGGCCGGGGAGACCGACCAGCGCATCGCGCTGGTGGCGGCGTTCGAGGAGGCGGACAACTTCTTCACCGAGAAGGAGCGGGCGGCGCTGGCGCTGGCCGAGGCGATCACCGTGCTCACCGACGGCTTCGTGCCCGACGAGGTGTACGAGCGAGCCGCCAAGCACTTCGACGAGAAGGAACTCGCCCAGCTGATCTCGACGATCGCGGTGATCAACACGTTCAACCGGCTGAACGTCACCGCCCGCGCCGAGGCCGGCAGCTACACGCCCGGACAGTTCGCGGGACAGCACTGATGTCCGTCGACACCTTCCGCGCGCTCCACCACGGGCGGGCGCCGGGGGATCCGCTGATCCTGCCCGGGCCGTGGGACGTGGCCAGTGCGACGGTTTTCGTGGACGCCGGCTTCCCCGCGATGGCCACACCCAGCATGGCCATCGCGGCCATGCTCGGCTACTCCGACGGTGAGGGGACACCGCCGGCGGAGATGTTCGCGGCGATCGCGCGGATCACCCGTGCCGTGGACGTTCCGGTGTCCGCCGACGTCGAGGCGGGGTACGGTCTCCCGCCCGCCGAGCTCGTCGAACGCGTCCTCGAGGCAGGTGCGGTCGGGGTCAACCTGGAGGACACCGACCCGAAGACGCGCCGGCTGGTGGAGCCGCACCGGCAGGCGGACTACCTGGCCGCGGTACGCGCCGCGGCGGGCGACGACCTGTTCGTGAACGCCCGCGTCGACACCTACCTGCGCGGCGGCACCTCACCGGACGTGGCGATCGAGCGCGGCAAGCAGTACGCGGCCGTGGGCGCCGACGGGGTGTACCCCATCGGCGCCCCGCCGGACCACCTGCGGGTGCTCGCCGACGGGATCGGCCTTCCGGTGAACACCGCCGCGCGGCCGGGCGACCCGTCCCCGCGGGAGCTCGGCCGGCTCGGCGCCACCCGCATCACCTTCGGCGGCGGCCTTCAGCTGCAGGCCATGGCGGCCCTGAGGACCATCGCCGAGCAGCTCACCGCCTGAGACAGAAGGCTCGAACGGCGGGTCGCGCCCCTCCCCGCGACCCGCCGTTCCTGTTGCATCCGCTTCCCCCGGCCTATGGTGTCAACAGCACCTTGACGGCGCCGTCGTCCTTGCGCTGGAACATCTCGTACGCCCGCGGTGCCTCGCCCAGTGGGAGCCGGTGGGTCGCGAGATCCTCCACGCCCAGCGGGTCGTCGTCCCCGGCGACCAGGGGGAGGAGGTCGTCCACCCAGCGCTTGACGTTCGCCTGCCCCATCCGGATGGTGAGCTGCTTGTCGAACATCGTCATCATCGGCATCGGGTCGACCATCCCGCCGTACACGCCGCTGACCGAGATGGTGCCGCCTCGCCGCACCGCGTCGATCGCGCCGTGCAGTGCGGTGAGCCGGTCGACGCCGCCGCGTTCGGTCATCTTCGCGGCCAGCGGCTTGGGGAGCATCCCCACGAGCTGGTGGGCGGCCTTGCCCAGGGGCGCGCCGTGCGCCTCCATCCCCACCGCGTCGATGACCGTGTCCGCGCCGCGGCCGTCGGTGAGGTCGCGGACCGCGTCGCCGACGTTGCCCAGGCCGGCGTCGACGGTTTCGATGCCGTACTTCCTGGCCAGCGCGAGGCGTTCGGGAACGAGGTCCACGCCGATGACCTTGCGGGCGCCGAGGTGGGCGGCGATGCGGGCCGACATCTGGCCGATCGGCCCGAGACCGAGCACCGCGACCGTCGAACCCGTCCTCACGTCGCCGTACGCCACCGCCTGCCACGCCGTGGGCAGTACGTCGGAGAGGTAGACGAAGCGTTCGTCGGAGGGGCCCTCCGGCACCTTGATCGGCCCGAAGTGAGCCTGCGGGACGCGGAGGTACTCCGCCTGGCCGCCGGGCACCTGGCCGTAGAGCCTGGTGTAGCCGAACAGCGCGGCGCCCTTGTCCTGGTCGCGCACCTGCGTGGTCTCGCACTGGCTGTGCAACTGCCGCTCGCACATGTAGCAGTGACCGCAGGAGATGTTGAACGGCACCACCACCCGGTCACCCGGCCTGATGTGGGTGACGTGCTCGCCGACCTCCTCGACGATGCCCATCGGCTCGTGGCCGAGGATGTCGCCCTCGGTCATGAACGGCGTGAGCACTTCGTACAGATGCAGATCGGAACCGCAGATCGCGGTCGTCGTCGTCCGGATGATCGCGTCGGTGGGTTCCTTGAGGACCGGGTCGGGCACCTCGTCGACGCGGACGTCTCGCTTGCCGTGCCATACCGCTGCCTTCACGCGTCCACCTCTCCTGCGGGGCCGGCGCCCCCGTCGGGCACTTTTCCGGGCCGCCGTCGATCAGGTCCGGATGCCCTGAGCGAGGTGCCGTAAACGTTCGGGTCGTACCCTTCGGCCGCGGTGTCCGCCTCAGGCCGCGGGCCGCTCCGTACGGCAGTGGGCCAGGGGTCCCTGTGCGGGCAACTCTGTGCGGGTAACACTGGCCCGGTACGACTGGCCGCGTCGGAACGCCGGAACCCGGAGGGTGGACATGTCTGCCGTACCAGCGGAGCGAGTAGGAATCCTGACCAAGCGTTCGTTCGGTCACGTCGCCACCATCGGCCCTCACGGAGAGCCGCAGTCCAGTCCGGTGTGGATCGACTGGGACGGAGAGTTCCTGCTGTTCAGCCAGACGGACCAACGGCAGAAGTTCCGCAACGTGCGACGTGACGGGCGGATCGCGGTGTCGGTGACCGACCCGGACGAGCCGCACCAGTACCTCGAGATCAGAGGACGCGTCGACCGGGTGGAGGAGGACGGCGACCACGCCTTCATCAACAAGATGGCGAAGAAGTACCTCGGTGTCGACGAGTACCCCTGGAACCAGCCGGGTGACCACCGCGTGATCGTCTACGTACGCCCCGAGCACACCTCCATGCAGTAGGACCAGGTATCAGGGGCAGTAACAGCAGGATCCGGCGAACTCTCTCGCGTGCGGTGCCCGTTTCCGGACCTTGACGACGAATGTCCTTGTCTGTCTTGTTTGGCCGATCCAGGCCTGGCTGCCGTACGCCACCGGTCCGTGCCTCACTGTCAAGGAGGCCTTGACGGCGGGGTTGGAATCCTTCCGCGCGGATGTTCGTGCCGACGCGCCGAATCCGCATGTCGTGGTACTCGGCCGTCCTCCGTTGTTCTCCTCGTTGTCGTCCCGACTGTCCTGGCCGGTAAGGCGTCTGGCCGCATCCACGGCGACGCCGGCTTTTCGCCCGCGCGACACAGTGCGACGTATGCGTTATGGTCGCCAGATCCCGAAAGGGATCATGTGCACGACGACCTGACAGACCTGCGCCCGAAACCTGGTAGTGGTGATGAGCGAGCAGACACAGGCCCGACGGCCCGGTGGGTCCGGAGTCGCCCGGAGTCGGCCGAGGTGTGATGTCACCCAGGTTGTGAGAAGCGCCACGCGATGTTCCGCCGACCCTCGCGGTACGGCGGGCGTGGCGTGACGTGTCGTCACCGCCAGTCCTGGTCGCCCGCCCGCGACATTCCCTCACCTCAGCTTCGTCCGTCGGTCGCACGGGGGCAGACCGCAGACGCAACCACCCCCTGACCAGTACGTAGCGAGACGAACACGTGGAGGGACCTAATGGCGGCAGCGACACAGGGCATCAACCGGGCACCTCGGCCGAGCAGTCTCGCCGACGTGCTCGAAGTGATTCTCGACAAGGGCATCGTCATCGACGCGTATGTCCGGGTGGCGGTGGTGGGAATCGAACTCCTCACCATCGACGCGCGCATCGTGATCGCGAGTGTGGACACCTACCTCCGCTTCGCCGAGGCGGTCAACCGGCTCGACATGCAGCCGGACGGGCAGGTGGCGGGTGTTCCCGGCCTGATTCGCGAGGTCACCGAGGGCGGCGCCAAGCACGTGACGAAGGGCGCACTGTCAGGCGTCAAGGAGACCGCCAAGGACGTGATCTCGTCCTTCACCGGTGACGACGACGAGGAAGAGTCGGGCAGTCGGCGTGCGTCCAGCCGCTCGGGCTCGCGTTCCCGTCGCAGCAGCGACGACGGCTGACGGGTCGCACGCCAGGTCGTGCTGCCGCGCCCAGTCACCGGAACCATCTGGAAGGAGAAGCAGTGGACGACAGAGCCAAGATCGGCGCGGCGATCGCGGGAGGTTACCTCCTCGGCCGGACCAAGAAGGGAAAGGCCGCTGCCAGCTTCGCGCTGTGGCTCGCCGGGCGTCAGCTCGGGGTCGAGCCCCGCGAACTCGTACGTGAAGGACTCCTGAAGCTCGCCAAGACCCAGCAGGTCGGCGAGATCGGCGCACAGCTGCGAGGACCGCTGCTGGCCGCGGGGCGCAAGGCCGCGCTGGCGACTGTCGAGTCCCGGCTGAACAGCCTGTCGGACAACCTGAACCAGCGCACGGCCGACATCACCAACCGCGGATCGAAGGCGGCCGGCCAGGCGACCGACACGGCGTCGGATGCTGCCTCGGACGTGACCGACCGGGCGTCGGACGCCGCCTCGGACGCGACCGGCAAGGCAACTGACACGGCCGGCAAGGCAGGTTCCACGGGTGCGAAGGCGGGAAAGCGCGGCGCCGGGCTCGCCGGTAGGACGTCGGGCCTGACCGATCGGCTGCGGCCAGGTCGCGGGCGGAAGGCCGAAGAAGAGGACGTCGAGCCCGACGAGGACGCGTACGACGACGCGGAGGGGTCGGACGAGCCCGACGACGAGGACGACTTCGACGACGAGTACGACGACGAGTCGGACGATGAGTCGGAAGACGACGACTTCGACGACGAGTACGACGATGAGGCCGAAGAGGACGACGCCGAGGCCGACGATCGTGCTGACGACGACGAGTCGGACGACGAGTCCGATGACGACGACGACTTCGACGACGAGTACGACGAGTACGACGATGACGACGCCGAAGAGGACGACGCCGAGGACGGCGATGACGACTCTGCTGGAGACGTAGCCGACGAGGCCGACCTCGATGAGCCGGGACAGGACGACGAGTCCGACGGGGACGAGCCCGAGGACGAGTACGACGACTCCGATGACGACGAGCCTGCGGACGAAGAGCCCGAGGACGACGAGCCCGCGGACGAGCACGACGAAGAGTCCGAGGACGAGGAGCCTGCGGACGAGCACGACGAAGAGTCCGAGGACGACGAGCCTGCGGACGAAGAGCCTGCGGACGAAGAGCCTGCGGACGAGTATGACGACGAGTCCGAGGATGAGGCTGACGAGGCCGAGGACGGCGAAGACGGCTCTGCTGGAGACGACGTAGCCGATGAGGCCAACCTCGACGAACCGGAGCCGGACGACGACTCCGAGGACGACGAGCCTGCGGACGAGTACGACGACGAGGTCGAGGACCCGGCTGAGGAAGCTGACGACGACTCCGATGGTGGGCCGGACGGTGACGAATCCACAGACGAGTACGACGACGAGCCTGCGGACGAGGCCGACGAGCCTGAGGATGAGGCCGACGAGCCTGCGGACGAGCCTGAGGACGGCGACGGCTCGGATGGTGACGAGGTAGCCGATGAGGCCGACGTCGATGAGCCTGAGGCAGAGGACGACTCCCGCGAGTCCGATCGGGATGAGGCCGACGACGAGGACGAACTCGACGAGCCGGAGGCGGACGCCGAAGGCCAGCCGGCCAACAGCTCCGAGGAAGACCCGGACGAGGAAGACCCGGACGAGCACGACTCGGACGAGGACGACCAGCCGGAGGATGACACTCCGGATGACGAGTCCGACGCCCAGGACGACTCGGAGGACGAGCCGGATGATGCGCCTCAAGCGGTAGCGGAGTCGGACGACCGCTCCGGTGACGGTCCTGCCGACCGGACCGGCGACGGCGACGGCGACGGCGACGAGGACAAGTCCGACCCCGCGGACTCCGAGGGGGACTCGAGGTCTGAGGAAGCAACCGACTCCGCCCTCGGAGCCAGCGCCGAGGAGGCGGGCAGGACCTCGGACCTGCCAGCGAAGAAGGCTGCCACCGCCCGCAGGGCACGGAAGTCCACGGCTGGTGGACGTGCGAAGAAGTCCGCCTCCTCCGAAGGCGCGAAGAAGGCCGCGTCTGCTGACGCCGGAGCGAAGAAGGCTGCGGCGTCTCGTGGGGGTGCCAAGAAGGCCGCCTCCTCCGAGGGGGCGGCGAAGAAGGCGACGTCCACTCGTGGCGGGGCCAAGAAGGCCACGTCGTCGGGTGAGGGTGCCAAGAAGGCCGCCTCGCCCCGCGGTGGGGCCAAGAAGGCCGCATCGACAGACGGCGCGAAGAAGACTGCCTCGTCTCGTGGGGGTGCCAAGAAGGCTGCTCCCTCCGACGGTGCGGCGAAGAAGACGACCTCTGCACGGGGTGGCGCCAAGAAGGCCGCCTCCTCCGAGGGCGCGGCGAAGAAGACGACCTCTGCTCGGGGCGGGGCCAAGAAGGCCGCGTCGTCGGGTGAGGGTGCCAAGAAGGCCGCGTCGCCCCGCGGTGGGGCCAAGAAGGCCGCATCGACAGACGGCGCGAAGAAGACTGCCTCGTCTCGTGGGGGTGCCAAGAAGGCTGCCTCCTCCGAGGGCGCGGCGAAGAAGACGACCTCTGCTCGGGGTGGCGCCAAGAAGGCCGCGTCGTCGGGTGAGGGTGCCAAGAAGGCTGCATCGCCCCGCGGTGCGGCGAAGAAGACCGCTTCGACCGGTGACGGCGCGAAGAAGACTGCCTCGTCTCGTGGGGGTGCCAAGAAGGCTGCCTCCTCCGACGGTGCGGCGAAGAAGACGACCTCTGCACGGGGTGGCGCCAAGAAGGCCGCCTCCTCTGGTGGTGGCGCGAAGAAGGCTGCTTCGTCGGGTGGGGCGAAGAAGGCCACATCGCGCACGGCTGCGAAGAAGACCGCATCAACCGGTGGCGCGAAGAAGGCCGCGTCCTCGCGCGCCGGGGCCAAGAAGACCGCATCGACTGGTAGCGCGAAGAAGGCAGCCTCGTCCCGGGGTGGGGCGAAGAAGGCAGCATCCGCGTCCTAGAGCGGTACCTCCAACTCTGGACGTAGGTCCGCGCGCATCGGTCGGTAAGGAGAGGAGAGCAGATGGCAGGCAAAGGAAAATCGGTGTTGACCGGTGTCGGGTCGTCACTGCTGAAGGGCCCAGTGGGGGATCGCCTCAAGAAGGAGGCACGTGACTTCGCCACCGCCAAGGGGTCGGACTTCGTCCAGTCCCTCGGTGGCCGGCTCGAGGGAGTGACCCAGCGGCTGGAGGACCACGCCGAGAACCCCAACGGCCGCAAGGACAAGGACGACGACGGCGCCGACGACGGCCAGGAGGACGGCGAGGACTCCAAGCAGGGCCGCCTCGCCTCGTTCGGGTCGGGGCTGAAGGACAAGGCCAAGTCGCTCGTGGGCAAGGGCGATGACGACGAAGACGGCGACGACGAAGACGACGAAGACGGCGACGGCGAAGAGGGCGAAGACGGCGGCGGCGACAAGAAGGGCCGCGGCAAAGGCAAGTCCGGCCCGAAGATGATCAACATCATCGAGGACATCAACATCGGTGTTCCGGTGTCGGTGGCCTACGACCAGTGGTCGCAGTTCCAGGAGTTCGCGTCGTTCATGAAGGGCGTCCGCGGTGTCGACGCCAAGGACGAGACGGAGAGCAACTGGCGCGGCAAGGTCTGGTGGTCCACTCGCAGCTGGAGCGCCCGCGTCACCGAGCAGATCCCTGATCGCAAGATCGCCTGGACGACCGACGGTGCGAAGGGCACGACCAAGGGCATCATCACGTTCCACCCCTTGGCCGACGACCTCACCAAGGTGCTCGTGGTCCTCGAGTACTACCCCAAGGGGTTCATGGAGAAGACGGCGAACATCTGGCGGGCGTTCGGCCGTCGTGTCCGCTTGGACCTCAAGCACTTCCGGCGGTTCGTGACGGTCCAGGGCGAGGCCACCGGGTCGTGGCGTGGTGAGATTCGCGACGGCGAAGTGGTGCGCGAGCCCGACGAGAACGACGACTACCGCCGCGAGGACGACTACCGTCCGCCGAACCGGCTGAACGAGGACGAGGACTCGGATGACTCCGACCTCGACGACGAGGACGACGACTTCGACGACGAGTTCGACGACGAGGACGACGACTTCGACGACGAGGACGAAGACGACGACTTCGACGACGAAGACGACGAGTCCGATGGGGATGAGCCGTCCGACGAGTCCGACGAGGATGAGCCGACGGACGAGTCCGACGAGGATGAGCCGACGGACGAGTCCGACGAGGATGAGCCGAGCGACGAGTCCGACGAGGGCGAGCCGACCGACGAGTCCGACGAGGGCGAGCCGACCGACGAGTCCGACGAGGGCGAGCCGACCGACGAGTCCGACGAGGACAGCTCGGACGAGCCCGCGGCGGAGTCCGACCAGGGCGACGGGCAGGCCGAGGAGTCCGAGGACAGCTCGGACGAGCCGGCCGAGAGGCCCGCGCGCAGGCGGCGCCCGAGCTCGCGTCAGGGTTCGCGCCGGCGCTCGGAGAGGAGCTCCGAGGGTGACTCCGGCGACAGCTCGGACGAGCCCGCGGCGGAGTCCGACCAGGGCGACGGGCAGGCCGAGGAGTCCGAGGACAGCTCGGACGAGCCGACCGAGAGGCCCGTGCGCAGGCGGCGCCCGAGCTCGCGCGAGGGTTCGCGTCAGCGCTCGGAGAGGAGCTCGGACGGCGAGCGCAACGGTCGTTCGAGCGAGGGCCGTCGCTCCCCGCGCCGGGCCCGGAAGTCCAGCGCCTCGGCATGAGCACGCCGCGGTGAGCCACACCGCGTACCAGCGAACGAAAAGTCGTGCCCCTCGCGAGCAGCGGGGGGCACGACTTCATCTGGCGTTCGTCCGCGGACATCCACGTTCGTCCGTGGCGCAACGCACCCTATGAGCGGGCGGGAATCTCCGGCGGCGTCCAGTCCGCCCAGGGGGCGACCGCCCCTGTCCACACGCGTTGCGGTGCGAGCCGGACGAACAACTCGGCGAGCGTGTGGGTCATCCGTCCGTGCCGCTGGTTGCGCCGGCTCGACAGGCGTGCCGCGCGCGCGATCTGCTGGGTACGCGGACGCCGGTCGTGGTCGTACCCCGCCAGCGCGGCCTCCAGCCCGGCCGAGGTCGCGAGCCGTCCCGCGAGCACCACCGCGTCCTCCACGGCCTGGCAGGCGCCCTGGCCGAGGTCGGGGGTCATCGCGTGGGCGGCGTCGCCGAGCAGTGCGATCCGGCCCCGTACGTACGTCGGCAGCGGGTCGAGGTCGGTGATGTCGTGGTGGAGGATCCGGCCGGGCGGTGTGGCGGCGAGGAGGGCGGGGATCGGCGGGTGCCATCCACCCACGCGCCGGCGTACCTCTGCCGGTTCGTCACCGGCCCGCAGGTCCGCAGCGTCGGCGTCGGCGGTGAGGAACCAGTAGACCCGGCGGCCGGGCAGCGGCAGGAGCCCGAACTGCTCGCCGTTGCCGAGGGTCAGGCTCGCCTCCACCGGCCAGACGCTGTCCGGCTCGGTGAGGCCGCGCCAGACCGTCCGGCCCCGGAACGCCGCTCCCGGATCCGACGGCCACAGCTGCCGGCGTACGGTGCTCGCGATCCCGTCGGCGGCGACGACCAGGTCCGCGTCGAGCCGATCCTCCCCGTCCGGCGTCGTCAAGTTCACCTTGACACCGTCGCCGGAGCCCCCGGAGCCGGAGCCGGAGGACACGTCGTCGACACCGGTGACCAGTGCGCTGGTTCGTACGACATCGGCCGGCAGGGCCCGAAGCAGCACCTCCACCAGCGCGGTCCGGTGAACGGCGAGGACCTCGGTGTCGCCCGGCCGGGCGTGGCGTAGCCACCGACCGGAAGGGGTGCGGACGTTGCCGCGGGACACGACCGGCAGACCCTGTGCCCGTACGTCCGCCCCGACGCCCAGGACGTCGAGCGTACGCAGGGCGTTCGGCCACAGGGACAGGCCGGCACCGACCTCGGCGATCGCCTCCGCGCGTTCGAGGACCGTGACGGTCCAGCCCGCCCGGCGCAGCCCGACCGCCGCCGACAGTCCGCCGATCCCGCCGCCCACCACCACCGCGTGACCGGACATTTCTGTTCCCCCGTTCGCCGTTTCGCCCCGAGGAGACGCGGGTCTACTGCCGTGCGACCATCACCCAGCTGAGCTGGATGTCCGGGGCACGCGTCGGGGACACCGTGAGAGTGATCGTGCCGTCGGCGGCCGGCGCGACGTCGGTGTAGGTGCCCGCCACCGGCTCGGCCGTGAACAGCTGCTGGTCCGACACCACGGTCCCCTTGATGCCGACCCGGGCGGCGCGGTTGGCCCACGGCCACGGATCGTAGTAGCCGGCGTGGACGGTGTAGCGCCTGCGCGGGTCGAGTCCGGACATCGTGTACGAGAGGTCGCGGTGGCTCACCGCGTACCGCAGCGTGGTGTAGATGTCGCCGGCCACGACGTCGCGCGGCTTGCTTCCCTCACTCGTGTAGCCCCACCGCGCACCGGTCGCGGGGTCGGCGCCGAGTGGCTGCTCGGGCACGGAGTTGAGCAGTGGGCCGTCCTCGCGGGCGATCGCGGCGATCCGCTGCCAGTCGGTGGTGAAGTTGCCGCCCGCGTTCACGACGTACCGCGGCTGCTTCGGCACCACGAGCCGTCGGTGTCCTCGGTCACCACGACCTGTCCGCCGTGTGCCTGGATCGGCTTGCCGCCGGTGTCCAGCCAGGGCTGCCCCGGCCGGAAGGAGTCGTACGTGGTGGTGGCCGGCTGCCCCGTCGACGGCGCGGCCGGTGCCTCCTGGGCCGCCGCGGGCGGCGCACCCCACAGCAGCGCGGGCAGTGAGCCGCTCACGACCGCGGTGGCGGCAGCGAGGAGAAGAACCAGGCGAAACGGACGACGTCCCAGGCGCATGCTTCGGGATCGTCGCACCGTGTCGCCGCGCCGTCAACGAACAGTGACGGCCGAGGTGCGCAACGGCACGGCCAACATGGGCGTGCAGAGGCGTGCACGGGCGCGCATGGGCAGCACGGGCGCCAAGGGCTACCGGGCCTTGCTGTCCCGGTTCCCCCGGCCCCCGCGCAACAGGTCGGCGTGCTGACTGCGGGTCGCCTCCGACCAGGAGGCCGGAACCGAGACGGCGCCGAGGTGACTGAGCCACCGCGCCACCCGGTCCCGCACCATGCCCCCGGCCGCGGCCGAGTGGGTGTAGACGGTGGCAGGTACGGAACCGGTCACGGCCAGGACGGTGACGGCGCGGGCGGCGGTGTCCCGGACGCCGCGAGCCACCTGCTGGACGTACGGAACGGCCTTGTTCGTCATGGATCTCTCTCGTCCGCTGGAGCGTCCGGCCCCACGCCGGTCGGCGCGGCGGTGGTTCAGTGCTTCCTGATCCGGCGCAGCACGAGCAGCGAGACGAGGGCGACCGGGATCGCCACCGCGACGGCCTTGCCGTTGCGGGTACGCACGGTCGAGGCGACCTGCGTGCCGGTCCTGCGCAGCTGCTTGGGGCCGTCGGTGCGCGCCGTCGCGGACAGGCTCCTCGCCTTGTCCATGGTCACCTTGGACGCGCCGGTTGCACTCGAGCGCACGCGTCCGGTCAGCTTGGCGGACTTGTCCTGGGCCATCGCTCGTACGTTCATCTTGGTCCCAATCTCGTCGATGGTTCCACGTAGCCGTTCGCGGGCCTGGTCGACCTGGGCCTGGATCTGCGCGGGATCGGCGGCCTCGCCGTGGGTGTTCGCGTTCTGCTGCTCGCGCATCCTGCTTCCTTCCCGGGCCGGTTCGGTCACCTCTTGCTATCGACACCTGCCAACTGCGTCAAGTCGGTCATGACGGCGGTTGGATCGGCCCAGAGGAACTGGCGAGCGAATTGCCGACGGATATTGCGTCCGAGGTGCCGCCGAACCCGGACATTCGGAATGTATGGGCGCGGCCGGGTACGGACAGGTCCTTCGCACCTACGCACAGTCATTCCTTGCCTGGAAGGCCAAATCACCTCGCGCGACACAACGCAACCGATGCGGTAGCGTCGCGAAGGCGTCACCGGGGGGCTTACAAAGCCAAGCACGAAGTATCTGACCTGACCCATATCCGCGCTGGGGACTCATGACCGAGCGACAGAATTCAGACGCCGACCAGACCCGGGGACGGGAACCCCGCGCCAAGAAGAAGCCGAGCATGGCCCGGGTGATCCGTGGCGCCGTGCAGCAGTTCGGCGAACTCACCGGCAAGCAGGCCGACGGGGTGAGTGGCGTACGCCGTGAGGGCGAGGGCTGGTCGCTGCTGGTCGACGTCGTCGAGCTCGAGCGCATCCCGTCGACGACGACGGTGATCGCCACCTACCGGCTCGATGTCACCGCCGACGGTGAGCTGGACGGCTACGAACGCCTGCGCCGTTACGTGCGTGGTTCGGTGGATCCCTCATGACGCAGTCGGTTTCCGGCCGCAACCCCCGTCCCGACACGCTTGCCGATGTCCTGGAACGCGTTCTGGACAAGGGCGTCGTCATCGCCGGCGACATCGTTGTGAACATCCTGGACATCGAGCTGCTGTCCCTGAAGCTGCGGTTGTTCGTCGCCTCGGCCCAGACCGCCCAGGAGATGGGCATGGACTGGTGGACGCGCGACGAGTTCTTCACCTCCCAGGGATCCGGCGGGAGCAAGAAGAACGGTGAGGTCGAGGGCGGGCGAGCACCTGCCGAGCTGGAAGCCGAGAACAACCAACTGCGCGAACGCATCGAACGCCTCGAGCAGGCGATCTCCGACCGTGAGCTTCCGGAGCGGTCCGAGGGATCGAACCGGTCCGGAAAGGCCCAGCAGGAGGAGGAGCGCTGATGACGGCGGGCGACGCTCGTGGCCTCTACCTCTTCGCCATCGTCGGCTCCACGGCTGTGGATCTGTCCGGATTGCCCGGCATCGCCGGGGGCGACAGCCCACGGCTGGTGGGCAGCGGCGACCTCGCGGCCGTCGTCACCGACGTTCCCCTTTCCGCATTGGACGTACGCGAGGAAGAGGTCACCGAGGACGGCCGGCTCGCCCGGATGGCGATGGACCACGACACCGTCATCCGCGCCGTCTTCGAGCAGACCCCCGCTCTGCCGTTGCGTCTCGCGACGGTGGTCGGTGACGAGGATGCCGCCCGCCGCCTGCTGGAGGAGCGTTCGGCGGAGATCCGCGACCTGCTCGCCCGGCTTGCCGGCCATCAGGAGTGGGGTGTCCGGCTGCGCCGTGAGGGTGCGGCACCGGACGCGAACACCGAACGCGAACGCGACCGGGCCGCCCGTCCGTCCGGACGGGACTACCTGCAGGCGCGACGAGAAGCGTTGCGAGCGAGTCAGGAGCAGCGCCACGCCGTACGCCAGGCCGGCGACGAGGTCTACCGCGCGCTGGCCGAGCACGCCACCGACGCCACCCGGCTGTCGGGCGGAGGTGCCGCCGACCTGCTGCTGAACGCCACCTACCTCGTCCCCATCGCGGCGACGCAGGAGTTCCGCGACGTGGTGGAGAAGTACGCCACGGACCTGGCGGCCGGAGGAGTCCAGGTCGAGCTGACCGGGCCCTGGCCGCCGTACAGCTTCGCGCAGGTGACCATCGGATCGCAGGCGGCGGCCGATGGCTAACCGCACGCTCGTCACCGGCTCCGGCGGCGGCACCAGCCTGGTGGACCTGCTCGACCGGGTTGTCGACCGCGGCGTGGTCGTGTCCGGCGACATCATCATCTCCCTGGCCGGCATCGACCTGATCCAGCTCAACCTCCGGTTGTTGCTGATCGGGCTGGAGACGGCCAACGAGATGCACCGCACCAACTTCGAGGGGAGGGGAGCGCGATGAGCGAACCGGTACGGCTGCCGAAGCTGCCGGACATGCGGCGCACCCCTCGCATCGACGCGAACGCCGAGGACCTCGGTAGGGGCCTCGGACAACTCGTGGTGGCTCTGCTCGAACTCGTCCGTGACCTCCTGGAGCGCCAGGCGATCCGGCGGATGGACGGCGGAAGCCTCGACGACGAGGAAGTCGAACGCCTGGGGGAGGCGCTGCTCGCACTGGAAGACAAGTTCGCCGAGCTTCGGGAGATCTTCGGAGTCGAACGCGAGGGGCTCCGGCTTCCGATCGACGTCGACGACCTGCTCGACGAACACGAACGGCTCGACACGACAGGGAGGCGTAACACGCCATGGCAGCTGTAGCGACGCAGGGAATCAACCGTGCGCCCCGGCCGAGCAGTCTTGCCGATGTCCTCGAGGTGATCCTCGACAAGGGCATCGTCATCGACGCCTACGTCCGGGTCGCGCTCGTGGGTATCGAGATCCTCACCATCGACGCCCGGATCGTGATCGCGAGCGTGGACACCTACCTCCGGTTCGCCGAGGCGGTCAACCGGCTCGACCTCGGTCAGCAGGAGGACCAGGTGGCCGGGCTTCCGGGCCTGGTCCGCGAGGTGACCGGCGACGGCAAGTCCTCCGGCAGCAAGACCAAGGGCGCGATCAGCGGGGTGAAGGAGTCCTTCTCCTCCGACGATGACGACGACGACGATGACGACGACGGCCGTGAGCGGTCCACCGCCCGCCGGCGTTCGTCGTCGAGCCGCAGCACCACGCGCTCGCGTCGTCCCAGCCGGCAGTCGCAGGAGTCCTGAGATGTTGTTGCTGCACGGAGTGGTCCCGGCCGGCCGCGAGCTCGACGAGCAGGGCGAGCTCGCGGACGGGGAATACGAGCTCATCGAGGACGGCGACCTTGCCGTCCTCGCCCGGGAGGTCGTCAGCGAGGACGACCTGACCGAGGACGACGCGGTGAAGTACCTCGACGCGCTGGTCGAGCTCGTACGCGACGGACCCGTTCTGCCGCTCCGCTTCGGAACGGTCGCGCCCGACGTGGACGCGGTGCGCTCGGAGGTGCTCGCGCCCGCGGCCGAGCAGTTCGCCCGGGCACTGGACGCGACCGCCTCCCTGGTGGAGCTCCGGCTCACGTTCACCCTCACCGACGAGGCCGTCCAGCGGTTGTTCAGGGAGGACCCCGAGCTGCGCGCGGCGGTCGGTCGCGGCGGGCCGGGCAGTGAGATGTCGGAACGCATCGAGGTCGGGCAGCTCGTCGCACAGCGGCTCACCGAGCAGCGGTCCCAGCTGGTCGCGGCCTGGGTCGCGATGCTGGGCGAACTCACCGAGGACTCCAAGTCGATCAGCTCCTCGGAGGAGGGCTGGGAGCAGGTGGCCCTCCTCGTCCGCCGGGAACGGTTGGACGAGCTGGACGAGGCGGTCAGGACGCTCACCAACGAGGTCGACGGGCTGGCCGAGATCGAGTACGTCGGACCGTTGCCGCTCTACAGCTTCGACGCGATCGGTCTTGCCGACGCGTCGAGCACAACGCAGGCTCAGCAGTCCCGTTGGGGCTGGTGAGACTCGACGGTCGGGAGACCTTCACCGCGGGGTACCGCGGTGACGAGGCCGGGTCTTTCGCCGTTCATCGAGAGGAGAGCAACCGTGGATGACAGGACCAAGATCGCTGTCGCGGTCGCCGGGGGATACCTCCTCGGCCGTACGAAGAAGGGCAAGGCCGCACTGAGCCTCGCGCTGTGGCTCGCGGGCAAGGAACTCGGCCTGCAGCCGCGCGAACTCGTCCGTGAGGGCGTGCTCAAGCTGGCCAGCACCCCGCAGATCAGCCAGCTCGGCGACCAGCTGCGCGGCCCGGTGGCCGAGGCCGGCCGCAAGGCGGCGCTGGCGACGCTGGAGTCGCAGCTGACCCGCTTCTCCGACGGGCTGCAGTCGCGCACCACGTCCCTGACCGACAAGGCCAAGGTCACCGACAACGCGTCCAAGGTCACGGGCACGGCGTCCAAGGTCAAGGGCAAGGCCGGTGAGGCCACGCAGGGCACCGAGGACGAACTCGACGACGACTACGACGACGAGTACGACGACGAGGTCGACGACCGCGAGGACGACGAGCTCGAGGACGACGAGGCCGAGGACGACGAGGCCGGCGACGACGAGCCGGATGACGACGACGACTCCGATGACGCCGACGACTCCGAGGAGTCCGGCGACAGCGAGGAGCCCGCGGGCGAGCGCCAGGAGCGGCCGCGGCGTCGCCCCCGTGAGAGCCGTGGTGACGACTCCGAGGAGCGGCCGCGCCGTAAGCGGTCGGCCTCCGACGCGCCTCGCCGCGCCGCGAGCAGGACCCGTTCGTCGGCCTCCCGCCGGCAGGGTTCCGGTTCTGGCCGGCAGTCTCGGTCGCGAGGCTGAGAGAGGAGATCCGGGTGGCTTCCAAGAAGAGCTCTCTCCTGGGGGACCTCGGCAAGGCTCTGTTGAAGAGCCCTGTCGTCGAACGCCTCAAAGACGAGGCGAAGGAGTACGCCGCCGCCCGTGGGTCGGAGCTTGTCGGCAAGGTCAGCGGCAAGCTCGGCGGGCTGACCGAGAAGCTCGAGGACCAGGCCGAGAACCCCAGCGCGATGATGACCGGCGTCAAGGCCCTGCTCGAGGGCAAGTCGCCGTTGCGGGCCGGGATGAGCGCGCTCGGTCAGGGCCTGAAGAACAAGATCAAGGGTCTGTTCGGCGGCGGTCGTTCCGGGCCCAAGCTGACCAACATCATCGAGGACATCGAGATCGGTGCTCCGGTGTCGGTGGTGTACGACCAGTGGTCGCAGTTCCAGGAGTTCGGCTCGTTCATGAAGGGCGTCCAGGGTGTCGACGCCAAGGACGAGGTGGAGAGCAACTGGCGCGGCAAGGTCTGGTGGTCCAAGCGGAGCTGGAGTGCCCGGGTCACCGAGCAGATTCCGGACCGCAAGATCGCCTGGACGACCGAAGGTGCCAAGGGCACGACCAAGGGTGTCGTGACCTTCCACCCGCTGGCCGACGACCTGACGATGCTCCTGCTCGTCATGGAGTACTACCCCAAGGGGCTGTTCGAGAAGACGGCGAACCTCTGGCGGGCGTTCGGCCGCCGGGTGCGCCTGGACCTCAAGCACTTCCGCCGGTTCGTGACGATCCAGGGCGAGGCCTCCGGGTCGTGGCGTGGTGAGATCCGTGACGGCGAAGTGGTGCGCGAGCCCGACGAGGGCGAGGACCACCGCCGCGAGGACGAGTTCGGCCGCCGGGACCGGAGGCCGAACGACCGGGACGAGGCCGAGAACGACGACGACCTCGACGATGAGGCCGATGACGACCTCGACGACGAGGACGATCTCGACGACGACGACGAGGACGATCTCGACGACGACGACGAGGACGATCTCGACGACGAGGACGACGAGGACGACGACGACCTCGAGGACGAGGACGAGGACGACGACGACCTTGACGACGAGGACGACGACGACCTTGACGACGAGGACGACGACCTCGACGACGAGGACGACGACCTCGAGGACGAGGACGACGACGAGTCGGACGACACCTCGAACCGCAACGGCGATCGCAACGGCAGTCGCAACGGCAACGGCCGGGAACCCTCCCGTCGTCGCCGGCGTCACGCCGAGGCGGTTCGCTGAACCACCTCACCCGGCGGACACGCCGGCGGGAGTTCACACGTACTCCCGCAGTCAGCTCGCAACGACACAGGGCGCTCGTGAAGTGCCGGCTCCGGCCGGCCTTCCGGGCGCCCTGCGCCGTTTCACCGCCGGCATGGTGACGCGGACCACCACCCTGGGTGCGCAACCACGCTCCGCTGGCCGGTTCGGGGTTGGCTGGCCTACGGTGGGGGAGAACGGCGCGCTTCCCGCCCAGTCCCAGCGAACGGAGCGAACCCCGTGTCGACCAACGAAGCCAATGCCGCCGGCGTTGTCCATGCCGGTGCAGCCGACCCTCGGATCCGGATCGATTCGACCCACACCGAAGCCGGCACGCTCGTCACGTCCGTGACCGGCGAGGTGGATCAGGCCACTTCGGCACAGCTGTGCCAGGAGCTCAACAACCTGCTCGACGAACACCCGGCGATGGTCGTGCTCTCGCTGGAGGACGTTCCCTTCCTCGACTCCGGCGGACTCGACGTGCTGGTGAACCTCCAGCGTCGTGCCCACGCCGAGCATGTTCCGGTACGCATCTGCGCCCCGCGCCGGGGGCCGACCAAACTCCTCCACCTCACCGGGCTCGATGTGGCGTTCGACATCTACCCCACGGTGAAGGACGCGCTGGCCGGCACCACCAACGCGGGATCCCCCTTCGCCTGAGCCCGCGGCTCACCTGCTCCCGGTCCGCGATGAGCCCTGCGCCGTTTCACCGCCGGCACCTCGGGTACGCGATCTTCGACCCGGACCACCAGGTTGGTCCCTCCGTGACATGCCCGAGGGCGGGAGATCCGATGGACGAACCCACGACCCGAACAGCACTGGTGACCGGCGCCTCTCGTGGACTCGGCCTCCTGGTGGCGCGCGAACTCGCCCGGCGCGGTTACTCCCTGGTGCTGTGTGCGCGGACGGCCGAGGACCTGTACGCCGCCCGGGACGACCTGGTAGCCCGCGGCGCGGACTTGCTGGCTGTTCCCTGCGACGTACGCAACGCGCAGGAGGTCGAGCACCTGGTCGCCCGCGCGATCGGCCACCGGGGCGGGCTCGACGTGGTGGTCAACGTGGCGGGCGTCATCCAGGTCGGTCCGCTGGAGTCGGTGACCGTCGAGGAATTCCGGGACGCGCTGGAGACGATGTGCCTCGGCCCGGTGCGGGTCACGCTGGCGGCGCTGCCGCATCTGCGCGAGCGCCGGAGCGGACGGATCGTGAACGTCACGTCGATCGGCGGGAAGGTCGCGGTGCCGCACATCCTGCCGTACTCCGTGGCGAAGTTCGGGGCGGTCGGCTTCTCGGAGGGGCTGCGCGCCGAACTCGCCGGCAGCGGCATCTCCGTCACCACTGTCGTACCCGGCCTGATGCGCACCGGCTCCCACGTCCGCGCGTCGTTCGCGGGGCAGTCGACCAAGGAGTACGGCTGGTTCTCCGCCGCTGCCAGTGCGCCGCTGCTGTCGATGGACGCCGAACGCGCCGCTCGCCGGATCGTGGCGGCCGGCCTGGCCGGGCGAGCGGAGGTCACGCTCACCCCGGCCGCGATCCTCGGCGCCAGGGTGGCCGCGTTGATGCCGGGTACGACGAGCAGGCTGCTCGGCCTGGTCCGGCCGTTGCTGCCCGGTCCGCCCGCCGATCCCGGAAAGGCGGGCATCGAGCCCGGTCACCGGGCGCAGGAGCGGACTGACTCCAGGGTGCTGCGGAGGCTCACCACGATGGGGCGTTCGGCCGCCCGCAGGTTCAACCAGCGGCGCGCGACGAGCACCTAGGGTGTGCTGAGCGGGGCCGGCAGGAAGGCGCCGACCTCGGCGAGGGTCCGTACGTGCTCGTGGTCGCCGGGGTCGTCGCAGTCGCCGTACGGGTCGTAGTGCACGGCCAGGATGTCCGCGGCCTGGGCGCCGCGGACGTCCGCGGGCACGGTGTCACCGACGTGCACCGCCCGGTCGCGGGTGGCGCCGACCGCGTCCAGCGCGGCCCGGAAGAAACGCGGGTCCGGCTTGTCGTAGCCGACGACCGCGCTGTCCAGCACCGCGTCGACGGTCACCCCCGGGCCCTCGCCCTCCTGGCACATCGCGGCGTCCCGCAGCATCCGGGCGATCCGCCCGTCCGCCTGCGACACGATCGCCACGCGAACCCCTTCGGCGACGAATCCGGCGAGTGCGGCCTTGGAGGCGGGGTCCGGCGCGTGCCACATGTTCCGCGTACGGGAGACCGCGCGATAGTCCTCGACCGCCTCGGTCAGCCGCTCGGCCGGCACTCCCGCGAACCTCGGCAGCAGTTCGTAGTAGTCGCGCGGCTCACCACGGGCGGGGAACGCGGCGTTGTGCGCGGCGTAGTGCGCCCGCAGGAACTCCTCCTCGGTGCTGACGCCGCCGTGCCGGGCGACCACCGGGGTGAGCAGGGCGGCGTTGGGCAGCAGGAGCACTCCGCCCACGTCGACGAGCAGGGCGGTGGTCGGCGCGGGCGACGACGAGGCGAACTCGGCTGGCGACACCAGATCCTCCAAGGCTGGGCACGTTGCTGACACGTTGCCGAACACCTGCCGACACGTTGCAGAACGCGCGGTGGAAATGATTGACGCCCCAGAGTAGTCGATGTAAATATTGCCCGCATGGGGTCGGCGGGGGCGACGCGCGCGAACGAGAGCGCCACACTGCTGGAGCGGATCGCGTCGGCGCGCGACACGCTCACTCCCACCGCCCGCCGGATCGGCGACGTCGTCAGCGAGGACGCGGCCCTGGTCGCCCGGATCGGGATCGAGGAACTTGCCGAACGCGCCGGCACGTCCACCGCCAGCGTCAACCGCTTCTGCCGGATGCTCGGCCTCGCCGGCTACACCGAACTCAGGTTGGCGCTCGCGGGCGAAGCCGGCCGGGGCGGGCCGGCCGATGTCCATGACCCGGATGCCGACCCGAGTGGTGACCTACCGGCCGACGCCGATGCCGACGCGACGGTCGCACTGCTCGCGTCGTCGACGGTGCACGCGATCAGGCGTACGGCACAACTGCTCGACACCGCGGACCTGGACCGGCTGGCCGGCGCCGTGGCCGAGGCCGGACAGGTGCAGGTCTTCGCGTTCGGGGGAAGCGCCGACGTCGCGCACTACCTCGCTGCGCAGCTCACCGGCATCGGCGTACCGACCCTCACCTCCGCCGACGTGCACACCGCCGCCGCGTACGCCGTGACGTTGGGACCGGACGACGTCGCGATCGCGATCAGTCACTCCGGCCGGGCCGTGCAGGCGATCGAACTCCTCGACCTGGCCCGCTCCCGCGGCGCGACCACGGCCGCCGTCACCAGCAGCGCCGCGTCGCCGCTCGCCATGGGCGCCGACGTCACCCTGGCGACCACCGCGCGTACGGCGACCTACCGCTATCGCGGCACCGCCGGGCGGCACGCGCAACTCTTCGTCACCGACGCGTTGTACGTACGAGTGGCACAGCGGCGGGCCGAGACCGCACGGCAGTTGCTCGACCTGGCCGGCGCCGCCACCGCGCGCTACCAGGTCGGGCCGGCGCGAAAGCGCGCGCCCAAGCCGGCAAGGAAGTCCAAGCCGGCAGCGAAGTCCGAACCAGCAAGGAAATCCGAACGCACCAGGAGCAGCAGTCGCACCTCGAATCCCCACCGCTGAAGGAGAACGAGCATGCGTGTGACCCGTGGCATCCTCGCCGGAGTGTCCGCCTGCCTGCTGGCCGCCACCGTCGCCGGGCCCGCCGCCGCGGCCACGGCCGACGGCCAGGCCCGTCCCGCGCCCATCATCGTCACCGAGCAGGCCGGTGACCGCGTTGTGGTGCTGGACAGCACCAAGCGCTGGGCGAACCCGAATGCCACCCTGTGGTCGTGGCAACCCGGCGTTGACAGCGACACCGGTGACACCAGCACGTCCTGGGGCCTGCCCGACGACGCTCGCCTGCGCACGGGCGCCGACGGCAACCAGTACGTCCTGGTCACCGACTCCTACGGGCTGCTCGCCTCGGTGCCCTACCCGGACAAGGGGCCGGTGGCGTGGTCGGTCGACGTCGGGCGAAGTCCCAACCCGCACGGCATCGAGCTCCTGCCCGACGGCAACATCGCGGCCGCCGCCAGCAACGGCAGCTGGATCCGCGTCTACACCGCGAGCCAGGGCAGGCATTCCAGCACCTACGTCGAGGCCGCGCTGCCCGGCGCGCACGAGGTCTGGTGGGACGCGCGGCTGACGGTCCTGTGGGCGATCGGCGACCACCTGCTGGTGAAGTACGCCGTGGGCGGGACGCCGGCGGCACCGACCCTGACCCAGCTGGCGGCGTACAACCTGCCGACGAACTGGGGCCACGACCTCGGACCGGTGCCCGCAGATCCGGACCGGCTGTGGCTCACCACCGTGTACGGCGTCCACCAGTTCCAGAAGTCCACCGGAAAGTTCGTCGGCTTCCCCCGCCAACGTGAGCTTTACGCCTCCAACATCAAGAGCGTGGGGACGGACGCGGCCACCGGGACGGTGCTGGAGACCACCCCGAAGGCCGGCAACCCGTGTAGCTGGTGCACGGATTCGGTGGACCTGTTCGTAGGTGCCGACGGGACGGAGGAGAAGGTCCTTCCCGGCGCCCAGATCTACCGAGCCCGCTGGTTCGACGACGAGAGCTCGTAGCCGAGGAGCGTTCGCGGCGCGGGTGCGGATGTGCCCGGGTCCCGGGCAGCTTCCGACCCGCGTCCGGTTCACCGGTGGAGCGCCGCCTCCCAGTCGGACAGGTGGAGGTCGAAGTACGCCAGGTCTCCGGCCTCCGCCCGCGGGTCGATCGCCGGCAGGTCGGCGAGCGTTCCGAGTTCAACCAGCCGCCGCATCCCTTCGACGGTGCGCCGCATCCGCTGCCGGGTGAGGGCGAGCAGGTCGGCCCGGTCACCGCCGGTCAGTCCGTACGCGTCCACGAAGAGCCGGAGCCGGCGCCCCCGTTCCAGTGGCGGCCAGCCGAGTGGCGCGGTGTACTCCGGGCGGTGCAGCGGGACCAGCCGCCAGACCGCGTACGCCAGATCCCAGGTCCGGCTGCCCGGCGCGGCGAGGTCCCAGTCGATCACCGCGCCGACCCGACGTCCCTGGAACACCAGGTTGAACGGCGCGAGGTCGTTGTGGCACACCACCTCGTGCCAGCCGCTCGGGTCGGCCACGTCGGGGTTCCAGCCGTGCCAGCCGGTGGCCAGCAGTCCGGCGGAGAGGTCGTGGAACCGCCGGATGGTCCGGGCGGCCTCGACGAGCGCCTCGTCGGAGGCGATGTCGGGGGTGATCGGCGGGTGACCCGCCCGGCCCGGCACGAACGACCAGACCTCGCGGCCCAGGTCGTCGACGCCGAGCGGCTCCGGCGCCTGCTCGAACCCGCACCGGCGTAGGCCCGTCAGTAGTTCCTGGATCGCCGGCGTATGGGGGGATGCGGCGCGGCGTACGGTCTGCCCGACTCGGACGGCGCCGGCGATCACCCCACCGGTGAGGGACTGCTCGCGGGACGACTCGGAGTCCGGCCCGGCAAACGGCTCGGGCCGCTTCGACGATTCAGGGTGGTCCGATGGTTCGGTGGCATGCATGGTTGCTCCTCGCCTTTAACCCGGCAAGCCGGCGCCGACCGAGTCCCGGTGGTCGGTGTGGTCGCCACGGTTGCGGCGGGACCGCCGGTACGCCGGACCGCGGCGGGGACCGTGGTCGCGGCGCGAACGGTGGACGAGCACGCGGGCCGGGCCGACCATCCGCGGTCCGGCGTACCTGCGTTCCGAACGCGACAACCCACGGCGCAGCGGCTGGAGGAGGAACTCGCCGAGGATCGCCCCGGCGGCGAGGGCCAGCGACTCGGTGGCGGCCAGCAGCAGGCCGGAGACCCCGCCGCGGCTGTCGCCCTGGGTGATCTGCAGCATCGCGGAGTAGATCGTGAGACCGGGCAGCATCGGCACGATGGCCGGCAGCACCACCGCCAGGGCGGGCAGCCGCCGCCGGGAGGCGATCGCCTGCCCGCACATGCCGATGGCGACCGCGACCACCCCGCGGGCCATCGACGGCGAGGAGAGCACCTGGTCCAGGCCGAGGTAGGCGACCCAGCCGAAGCCACCGAGCAGGAACACCGCCGGCAGCAGCCGCATGGTGGCGTACAACCCGACCGCCATCGCGGCGGCGACCACCCCCGCGGAGAGGAAGCGAGGCGGCAGCCCGGCGAGGGTGAACGGCGCCGGCGGAGTCACCGTCATCGTCACGCCGACCTGGCGGGCCACGATGAGCGCGGCCGCGACGCCGCCGGTGATGCCGGCCGCCAGCAGCACCACCTCCATCGCCCGGGCGGAGGCCGTCACCATGAACCCCGTCAGCGCGTCCTGCACCGCGCCGAGCAGAGCGATACCCGGCAACAGCAGGACCACCCCGCCGGCCACGACCAGGCCGGGCTGGACCGGCGCGCCCATGCCGGTCAGGGCAACGGCCACGGCGGTGACCAGGGCGGCGCCGATGAAGTTCAGGTAGAAGTCCGGGAGGTTACGCCTGGCCAGCCGGCGGCCCAGCCGGTCGATGACCACCGTGGTGGCGAAGGTGAGCAGCGCGAGCAGCCACCCGCCGCCGAGCTGGACGGCCACCGCGGCGGCCAGGGCTCCCCAGGCGCCGCTGACCACCCAGCGGGGATAGCGTTTCGGCGCGCGCACGACGGCGTTCAGCCGGAGGTACGCGGCGTCGGGAGTCAGCGAGCCCTCGGTGAGCCCGAGCACCAACTGGTGCAGGGCGACCAGCCGGTTGTGGTCGACGGCGCGTACCCGCACGATCCGCAGGTCGGTCAGCGGAGCACCCGAACCCTCGACCGCGACCGAGACCAGCACCTGGGTATAGGTGACCGAGACCTCGACGTCCTCCAGTCCCAGTGCCGTGGCGCTGGCCACGATCGAGGCCTCGACGTCGACCGAGCCGGCGCCACTTCGCAACAGCAGCTCCCCGAGCCGGAGCAGGAAGTCCAGCGCGTGCCGCAGGTCGCGGTCGTCGGCGTGGGTGGCGGTGCGGATGGGGTACGGCGAGTGCCGCGGGCGCTGGGAGACGACGGGCTCGTCCCGGCGTAGTGCGGCTCCGGCCGCGCGGCGTAGGCGGTTCCGCATCCCGGCGGTGGCGGGGTCGTGCACGGTAAGTCTTCCTTGTCGCGTTTGTGGCCGTTTCGACCCCACCACGGTACGTGGTTGCCTCGACGCTCCCGCGCGCGCCCGTCCCGCCGTCTCGGAGGGGCTACGACTCGCGTTGCCGGGCTCGGCGCACCGGACGGGGAGCCTCCACCGGTTCGGCGAGGTGGCCGGTGGTCAGCCGTTCGAGAGCGTGCAGGAAGGCCTTGCGTTCCTGGGCGGGAAGCGCGGCGAGCGCCTCCTGGTGCACCCGGTCGACCACCCGCTGGCTGCGCCGGGCCATCCGTGCACCCTCCTTGGTGACGGCCACGATCCGAGCCCTGCGGTCGGTGCTGGACGGCTGCCGCTGCGCCAGCCCCGCCTGCTCCAGCGCGTCCACCGTCACCACCATCGTGGTCTTGTCCATGTCGCCGAGCTCGGCGAGCTGGATCTGGGTGCGTTCCTCCGCCAGGGCGTGCACCAGCACACAGTGCATCCGGGCGGTGAGCCCGATCTCGCCCAGCGCCGCCGCCATTCGCGTCCGCAGGACGTGGCTGGTGTGGTCCAGCAGGAACGACAGATCGGGTTCGGCACGTGCGGGAGCCATGGCGGTCATGCCGTTCAGGCTACAACTCGATCCGAAGCGGATTATCCCGGAACGTCGTTCCCGGCGGGGTCACGGCGTGGCGAGTACGCGCGACCGGTCCGCGGCGATCCGGATCGCCAGCCCGGCCAGCACCGTGCCCATGAGGTAGCGCTGCACCCGCAGCCACGCCGGCCGCCGGCCGAGGAAGGCGGCCAGCGAACCCGCGCTGAGCACGATCAGCGCGTTCACCGTCAGCGCCACGGTGATCTGCGTCAGCCCGAGCGCCAGACTCTGCCCGGCAATGTGACCGCGCGAGGGGTCGACGAACTGCGGCAGCAGCGAGACGTACAGGATCGCGATCTTGGGGTTCAGCAGGTTCGTGACGAAGCCCATTGCGAACAGCCGGCGCGGCGGGTCGATCGGCAACGCCTTCGGCGCGAACGCCGACTCTCCGCCCGGCCGCACCGCCTTCCACGCCAGCCACAGCAGGTACGCCGCACCGCCCAGCTTCAGCGCAGTGTAGAGGGCGGGCACCAGCGAGAAGACCGTCGCCAGTCCCGCCGTCGCCGCGAGGAGGTAGACGAGGAAGCCCACGGCCACGCCGGTCAGCGACACCAGGCCCGCACGGCGTCCCTGCGTCACCGAACGCGAGACCAGATAGATCATGTTCGGTCCGGGGGTGAGGACGAGGCCGAGGGCGACGGCGGCGATCCCGAGCAGGGCGTGCGGACTGGTCGGCATGACTGTGCCAAGTTCACCCGCCCGCGCGGTTATTCCCGGACGGTCCGCCGCGGCCGGATCCCGCCCGGCGCGGTGGGATCCGGCCACGGTTCAGCCGGAGGTGTGGTCCTCGACCAGCCGCCAGACCGTCGTCTGCTTGTCCTCCGCGTCCTCCAGGGTCACCGGCACCGGCATCCGGTACGACGCGACCGCGACGAACCCGTCCGGCGGCAGGTAGGCACGCCCCGGGTCGCCGACCAGGACGCGGGCGCCGGCTGCCCGTGCCCGGCGCAGGAATGGCAGCATCCGGGCGGCGGTGGCGCGTTCGTAGAAGATGTCGCCTGCGAGCACCACGTCTGCGTCGACCGCGGGCCGTGCCAGCAGGTCACCGAGGTGCCCGGTGAGCTGCACGGAGTTGGCGGCCGCGTTGCGGTGGATCGCCGCGAGGGACAACGGATCCAGGTCGTTGGCGGTGACGGCGGCGGCACCGGCCAGCGCGGCGGCGATCGCGACCAGGCCCGAGCCCGACGCCAGGTCGAGCACCCGCGCGCCGGCCACCTCGTCCGGATGGTCGAGGAGGTACCTCGCCAGCGCCTGGCCACCGGCCCAGGCGAACGCCCAGAACGGCGGCGGCGAGTCGGTGCGGCCGAAGGTGGTCTCGGTCTCCTGCCACAGCCCGATCGCGTCGTCGGCGAGGTGCAGGCTGACCTCGGGTACGCCGGGCACCGGCCGCAGCCGGGTGTGCGCCCGGACGAACCGCAGGAACTCCTCGGACCCGGCCTCCGTGCCGGTACTCGCCTCGGGAGTCGCGCCAGAAGTCGTGACGGGGTCCGGCTCAGCGTTCGCGCCGGGATTCACAGCTGGGCAGCCGTTCTGGCGAGCCAGTCCTCGAACCGCGCCCACTCCGCCCGGGAGACCGGCGTCGACGGCTCGGGCGCGTCGAGCAGTCCGTCGCAGGCGTCCAGCAGATCCCAGTACGGATGGTGCGCGTCGGCCACACCGACCCCGCGGTAGAGCGCCAGGAACTGCTCGGCCACCTCGCCGCCGTAGCGTCCGGCCAGGTTGAGCCGCATCCGGGCCAGGTCGATGCCGCGCGGGCCGAGACAGCCGGTGGTCCAGTCGACCACCCCCACCAGGCGGTCGCCGTCCCACAGCGTCTGGCCGGGGTGGTAGTCGCGGTGGATGAAACCCGGCGCCGTCGGCGGCGGCCCGGCGGCCACCACGTCGAAGACCCGGTTCCACAGCCGGGGCGCCGCGGACCAGGCGGGCGGCCGGCGGTGGCCGTCGCGGTGGCGGTCGTAGTAGGGCCGGTACGGCGGAAGTGCGCGCACCACCGGGAGGTCCACGGCGTGGACGAGCGCGAGCGTCTCCGCCAGTTGTGCCAGCACGGTCCGGTCGGCGTGCACCGGCGGGCTGCCGGGCACTCGGGTGGTGAGCAGGGTGGGCACGTCGCACATCGTCGGCGCGGTGTCGGCGGCCACGAGCCGGGGCGCGGGTACGTCGGTACTGCCCAGCAGGCCGAGCACGGTGGCCTCGTTCGCGGGGGCGTACCACGGGTCGGTGCGCAGCCGGTCGGTCCGGTGGAAGCGGCGCAGGGCGAGGCGGTGCAGCACGCCGGTGGCGCTGAGCACGTCGACCGCGTGCAGGGTGGTCGAGTCGACCCCCATCAACCGCACGGACGCCACCAGGGCGCCCGGGCCGGTGACCTCGCGTACCCACCGAAGCGTTGCGCCGGACGGTGGGGGTACGCCGTCCGGCCGCTGATCGACACTCATCGCGTGCCTGAACGTTACCGGCGGGCTCGCGTCGCCCGGCGCGGCCTCGGGATCGGGCCCCTCCGGTGCCGTTCGGTACTCGCTCGGCCCCGTTCGGCTCCGTTCGGCCACTCGCCCGACGTCGCGGCGGCAGACTGGCCAAGTAGGGCCTACACTTTCGGTCCTGACTGAAAACGACAGGAGCGACATGGACCCGTCTCGCCCGGCGTCGACGGCGGCGCCGAGCCCGGCACCCACGCCGAATCCCGCGCCCCGGCGCGTCGGACTGATCGGTCTGGGCAGCATCGGCGTCACCCACGCGCGCGTCCTCGCCGAGCTGCGCCCGGAGGTGGAGCTCGTGGCGGCCAGCGGGGGAGCCGGCACCGACCTCGCCGAACTCGGCTGGCCGGAGGCCACCCGGGCCGACCCCGACGACATCCTCGCCCGCGGAGACCTCGACCTGGTGGTGCTCTGCGGGCCGACCCCCACCCACGCGCCACAGACGCTGGCGGCTCTGCGCGCCGGCCGCAACGTCGTGGTGGAGAAGCCGCTGGCGCTGGACGTGGCCGCCGCGCAGGAGATCGCGTGGGAGGCGGCCCAGTCCGGGCTGCTGGTGTCGGTGATGGCGCAACGCAGGCTGGAGCCGCAGCACCTCGACATCAAGCGCCGGCTGGACGCGGGCGAGCTCGGCCGGCCGATCCTCGGCGAGACGTTCGTCCACTGGTACCGCGACGACGACTACTACGCGCACGCCTCGTGGCGAGGTCGGCAGGACAGCGGCGGCGGTTCGGTGATGAACCAGTCCGTGCACAACATCGACCTGCTCCGGTGGTTCCTCGGCGCTCCGGTCGAGGTCACCGCCCAGTCGGCGACGCTCGGGCACGACCCGGCGGTGATGTCGGCCGAGGACACCACGGTCGCCACGCTGCGGTTCGTCTCGGGCGCACTCGGCGTGGTGGTCTCCTCCACTGCCGTACGCCCCGGTGATCCGGCGTGCCTCACCCTCCGCACCAGCTCGGGCACGATCGAGCTCACCCACGACGAGGTGACCCGCTGGGACCTGCCCGGCGTACCCCCTCCATCGGAAACACCATCGGACGGCGGCGGTCCGGCCAGCGGCGCGCAGAACCCGGCCGCGATCGGCCTGGCCGGGCACCGGGCGCAGTGGCGCGACATCCTGGACGCGTTGCGGGACGACCGGCCGCCGGCCGTCGACGTCACCGACGGCGTGAAGACCGTACGGCTGTTGTGCGCGATCTACTCCGCGGCCGCGACCGGACGGGCGGTCCAGCTCCATCCCGAGCCCTGACGCGGTGCTGACGCAGTACTGAAGCACCTCGTGGCGCCGGTACCGGCCCGGCACACGGCACCTGCGCGGCAGCTATTCGGCTCGGACCGGATAACCTCGGCCGCGGAGCCACCAGCCGGTGGCCGGAGCGCGCGGACGCGGCGAGGTGTGAGTGAGCGGGTACGACATCCTCCTGACCGGCGGCACCGTCGTGGACGGCACCGACCCCGGCGGCCACACCGGTGACGGCGGCACCGGAGGGCGACCGCGACGTGCGGACGTCGCCATCCGGGACGGCCGGATCGCCGCCGTGGGGGACCTGGGTGACGACGTCTCCGCCCGGACCGTGCTGGACGTGACCGGCCGGTACGTCCTCCCCGGTTTCGTCGACTCCCACGTGCACGCCGACGCGGTGCTCACCCGCCCGGACGTCCAGGAGGCCATGCTCCGCCAGGGCGTCACCTCGGTGGTCCTCGGCCAGGACGGCCTGTCGTTCGCACCCGGCTCGGCGGAGACGGTGGCCTACGTCGCCCGCTACTTCGCCGCGGTCGACGGCACGCCTCCGCCGGAGCTCGCGGCCGGTTGCACCGTCGCGCAGCTGCTGGACTTCTACGACCGCAGGACGCCGGTCAACGTCAGTTATCTCGTTCCGCTCGGCACTGTCCGGCACGAGGTGCTCGGTCCCGACGACCACCCCGCCGGCGACCGGCTGCCCGAGCTGGTGCGGCTGGTCGAGCAGGGGCTGGACGAGGGAGCGGTCGGGGTGTCGACCGGGCTGGAGTACGTCCCGGGCGTGTTCGCCGACTTCGACGAGCTCGCCGCGCTGTGCCGGGTCGCGGCCAGGGTGGGTGTGCCGTACGTCAGCCACCTGCGCAGCTACGACGGCGGCCACGCGCCCGGCATGGTCGAGGCCCGCGACCTCGGCCGGACGACCGGCGTCCCGATCCACGTCTCGCACCTGCGCGGGCGGGCCGAACCCCTGCTCGCCCACCTCGCCGACTGCGCCGCGGACGGCGTGGACGCGACCTTCGACGTCTACCCGCACATCTACGGCAACACCATCCTGGCGATGAAGGCGCTGCCGCCGCAGGTGCAGGGAGGCGGGGTGGAGGCGACGCTGCGCCGGCTCGGCGACCCGGCCGTGCGGGCCGAGCTGCGGGCGAACTGGTTCCCGCGGGTCAGCCACGACCTGGCGCCGGCGATCCTCGGCTACGTCGCGGGGGAGAAGTTCCGGTGGGCCGAGGGGCGCACCCTCGCCCAGGCCTGTGCCGAGACCGGGCTCGACCTGCCCGACCTGCTGTGCGACCTGTTGCTCGACAGCAATCTCGCCGTCGGCGCGATCATCCCGGCGCCCGGCGGCGACGAGTCCGACCTGCGCGCGATGCTGCGCGACGACCGGCACGTGGGCTGCTCCGACGCCATCTACCTCGGCGGCCACCCGCACCCACGCGGCTGGGGAGCGTTCGCCCGTTTCCTCGGCCGGCACACCCGTGAGCTCGGCGACTGGACGTGGCCCCAGGCGGCGTGGCACCTCGCGGGGCACCCCGCCCGGCGGTTCCAGCTCGCCGACCGGGGACGGCTCACCGAGGGCGCGGTCGCCGACGTCGTGGTGGTCGACCCCGAGCGGGTCGGCGACAGGGCGACGTACGACCACCCGAGGCGGCTGGCCGACGGGGTGCACGACGTACTGGTCGCCGGTGAGCTCGTGCTGACCGGCGGCGAACTCACCGGCGCGACCCCCGGACGCGCCCTGCGACGAGGAGAAGCCGGCCGATGACGCCCGACGCACCCGCACCCGACGGCACGAACGCTCCCATGGCCGGCATCGCCTACGACGCGCAGGTCCTCGACGCCACCCTGACAGCGCTGCGCGAGCAGCCGATCAGCCCGGCGGAGAAGGGATTCACCGCCCTCGCCCCGCTGACACCGGCGGACGTCGTCGCGCGCAAGGTTGGCTTGCGTACCGGCGAACTCACGTTCCCGTTGATGGTGCTGCGGGAGACCGCACTGGCCGCGAACGCCACCACGATGGCCGCGTGGTGCGCCGAACGCGACGTGGTGCTCGCGCCGCACGGAAAGACGTCCATGTCGCCGGAGGTCACCGCGCGGCAGCTGCGGGCCGGCGCGTGGGGAATCACCGCGGCGACGATCGGCCAGGTGCGCGCCTACGCCGAGTGCGGCGTACGCCGGATCCTGCTGGCCAACCAGCTCGTCGACCCGGCCGGCATCGGCTGGCTGGCCGCGGCCACGACCGCCGACCCGGACCTCACCGTCTACGTCTGCGTCGACAGCACCGAGGGCGTGACCCTGCTGGACGAGGCGCTGCGCGCGCACGCCGCGAGCCGGCCGCTGCCGGTGCTGGTCGAGATCGGCGTACCCGGCCGGCGAACCGGCGCGCGCGGCCACGACGCCGCGATGGCCGTGGGCCGGGCCGCTGCCGCCGCGCCGATGCTGCGGGTCGTGGGCGCGACCGGCTACGAGGGCGTGCTCGGGCACGGGCGCGACGAGGCCGCACTCGCCGCCGCCGCGGCGTTCTGCCAGGAGGTACGCACGCTCGGCATCGCGCTGCGCGAGGAGGGCCTGGTGGACGTGCCCGACGGCCGGCTGCTGCTGTCCGCGGGCGGCAGCACGTACTTCGACGTGGTGGCGCAGGAGTTGACCGGCGTGCCGTCGTCGACGGTGGTCGTCCGCAGCGGCGGCTACGTCACCCACGACGAGGAGCTGTACGGCCACGCCACCCCGCTGCCCACCGGGGGCCGCCCGCACGAGCTGCGGGCCGCGCTGGAGGTGTGGGCGTACGTCCTCTCCCGGCCGGAGCCGACCCGTGCGCTGGTGGGCGCCGGGCGGCGGGACGTGCCGTTCGACGTCGCCTTGCCGTCGGTGCGCGCGGCAGTGGGGCCGGACGGCCGGCGCCGGGACGTCGCGGGGGTGAGCGTCAGCGCCCTCAACGACCAGCACGCGTTCCTCGACCTGCCGGCGGAGGCAGACCTGGCCGTCGGCGACCTGGTGCGCTTCGGGATCTCCCACCCCTGCACGGCATTCGACAAGTGGCGGCTGGTCCCGGTCGTGGACGAGGAGGACCGGGTCGTCGAGGTGGCACACACGTTGTTCTGATGGGGTTCTGACCGGCCGGCTGGACCTGCTACGTGGGTGACCCGACGTCGGACAACCCGGCGTCGCATGGCCGGACGTCGCACGCCCCGGTGTCAACCCCGGGTTGGCGGCGCTGAAACGAGAAAGGCCCGGCGACTGATCATGGATCAGTCGCCGGGCTGACGTACGCTCGAGGATCTCTTGTTCTGCTGGGATCGGCCTCGGAAGGGGTCTGGAAAGTCCTACGCCCGCTTGCGGGTGCGCTTGGCCGCGGGGCGCTCAGCGCCCTGTGCGGCCTGCCGGCCAACCTCCTGGCGCAGCGCGGAGTAGTCCAGCCCGGCCTCGGCGAGTGCCTGGCCGGCCTGGGTGCGCGGGTCGCTGGCCAGGGCCAGCAGCACGTGCTCGGTGCCGATCTCGCCGCCACTGAGTCGAAGCGCCTCGCGCACGGCGACGTCCAGCGCCCGCACCGACGCCCGGCCCAGCGGGGGGTTCTTGGTGACCCGGCGCGGTCCTTCCGCGGTCAGCCGAGCCCGCGCGGTGCGGCGCACGTCGGCCACCCGCACGCCCGAGGCCTTCACCGCGCCGACGGCGCCGCCGCCACGGTTGTCCAGCAACGCCAGCAACAGGTGCAGGTCGTCGACGTAGCGGTGGTGATGGGACACCGCCAGGTCGCGGGCCGCCGACAGGGTGGCGGTGGCCCGGGTGCTGTAGGGGAGTGCGGCGCGGCTGCCCGCCGCCTCCACGTCGACCCCCTCAGCCGGAACGAAGCGCTGCTGGGCGGCCTGCCGGGTGACGCCGAGCGCCGCGCCGATGTCGGTCCAGGAGGCGCCCTCGTGACGCGCCTGGTCGACGAAGTGCGCGACCACGTGCTGGGCAAGGGCGTCCAACCGGGTCGCCGCCGCCCGCGCGGCATTGACCCGCTCCAGCGGGGTGGCCTGGGTCTGTTCACCTTCGACCGCGGCGATGATCTGGTCGAGATCCAAGTCGTTGACAGCCATGGGGACAGATTGGTTGGATGATCGCTTCATGTCAAGCGGGCGTTGACATAGTTGGCCGTACCTTGCCTGCGGTCGGGTTCAGCCGGCCGGAGGCACGAGGTCGACGTCGTCGGCGAGCACGTAGCCGATGCGGTGGCCGAACTGCACCTGGTAGTAGCGCAGTTGCCCACGGATCACCTGATGGTCGGCCGGATCGAAGGTCACCGCACGGTAGTACTCCGCGTCGGCCTCCATCCCCAGCACGTAAGCCTGTCCCGCGGGCCAGGAGTACTGCAACGGCACCAGCGGCTGCACGGGAACGTCGCTCGGATACGCCGCGGCCTCGGGGTAGGCCCGGCCGTAGATCTGCACCGAAGCCCTGCCCTGCTTGGGTTTCACCAGCGTCGCCTTCGTCCACACCGCACGCGGAGCGTCGGCGGGGTTGAAGAACCACCCCTTCTGGCCGAGGTACCAGATCGCCGTCCAGTCGCCGCGCACCTCGGCGACGGCGTACTGCTGCCCGGTGGACACCCGGCTGCCGATGTCGGCGACGTTGGTCGTACTCGCGCCGTCGGGCGGGTTGCTGCCCACGTCCTTCAGCAGCGGGGCGTCCTGACGGGGTTCGGTGTGCAGCAGCAGCGCCGACGACGGCCAGGCCCGGCAGCGACGCGGGCGGCCCTCCGACGGCGGGCCCGGTTGGTCCTCGCAGTGGGTGAAGACCGGCCGGTTGGTCGCGGGGTTCGGCTTGATGGTCACCGCTCCGCCGCCGGCGGCGGTGGCGTTCTGGGTGAACGGCGCGCCGAGGAGCTCGAAGTAGTGCGCCCAGTCCCAGTAGGGACCCGGGTCCCAGTGCATGCCGGCCACGTTGGCCGGCGTGATGCCGGGAACGTTGTCGTGGCCCAGGATGTGCTGGCGGTCCAGCGGGATGTCGTACTTCGCGGCCAGGTAGCGCACCAGGGAAGCGGAGTTGCGGTACATCACCTCGGTGAACCAGTCGCCGCGGGCGGCGTAGCCCTCGTGTTCCAGGCCGATCGACTTCGCGTTGACGTACCAGTTGCCCGCGTGCCAGGCGACGTCCTTGGTGGGCACGTGCTGGGCGATGTGGCCGTCGCTGTCGCGCAACGTGTAGTGCCAGCTGACGTAGGTGGGGTCCTGCACGAGGTTGATGGTGCCGGCGTAGCTGCCCTCGGTGCTGTGGATGACGATGTAGCGCACCTTCTGGCTGTTCGGCCGGTCGGCCAGGTCGTGGTTGCCGTAGTCGCCGTCGCCGAACTCCTCGTACGGTGCGGGAATCCACTCACACCCGAGGTCGGCGGGGCACTCCGGCGCCTGCTCCGTCGTGACCGTGCGCAAGCCCAGCTTGCGCAGCCAGGTGCGGTCGGCGCGTACGGCGGTCGGCGCGAGCGTGACCCGCTGCCCGTCGTCGGTCGCCCGGCTCGCGCCGGTTCGGATCTGGGCGTAGACGTCGTCGGCGAACGCCCGCGCCGCGGACTGTTCGGTGGCGCCGGAGTACGCCGCGACCGCGCCGTACCAGTCACCGGGGTCGGTGGCGCCCGCTCCACCCAACCGGCGTTGGTACTCGGCGAGCACCGCCGCACCGCCGCGGATGTTGGCGGCGGGGTCGGTGCGCAAGGTGGCCTTGCGCTCGCCGGTCAACCGGGCGGCGAGGTCGGCGGTCCGGAAGGCCGGGCCACTCGGGACGCCGGTCGCGCCCGGACGCGCCGGGTCGCCGCGCTCACCGGGAGCCGGGGTGCCGCCCTGTGCGGTGGCGGCGGCCAGGTCGGTGAGGTGCATCGGGCCGTAGCCGCCCGCCATGGACGGCCGTCCATGGTGGGCGTCCCAGCGGGTCTCGAGGTAGGACACCCCGAGCAGCACCGGCAGCGGTACGGCGTACTCCCGTGCCGCCTGCGCGAACGCCGCCTGGCGGGAGGCCGAAACCCCTGCTGTGGTTGAACTCTGACCACTCTGACCACTCTGGCTGGTCTGGCCGCCCTGCTGGGCCGCCGAACTCGGGACCGCCGCCCGCGCTCCGGCCGCGGGCACCCCGCTCATCGCGAGTGCCGCGGCGGCCACGGCGGCGGTGGCGACGCCAACCCGCAACGACGCCCTGCCCGGGTTCCTCGGAAACTTCCGGCGCATCAACTGACCTCCCCGTCAGCCACGCGGCACAGGCCTTCGGTGCATCAGGCCGCGAAATGTCGCGCTCAGCGTTATCCCACCCACCGAGCCGCGTCAATGGATTGCGCACATCCGGACGTCCCCGCAGGTATTTCCCGAGGCCGGGACCTCACCCCGGGACATGCCCTACCTTGGTCGGAATGAAGGCAACCACGGTTGTTCCGGGCGTCTACCGCATCAGGCACGGGTTCGTGAGTTCGTACGTCGTGGAGTCCGACGACGGTCTCGTCCTCGTCGACACCGGCGAACGCAAGGGCGACGAGGACATCGCCGAAGGCCTGCGGCAGCTCGGCCGGGAGGCGGCGCAGATCCGCCGGATCCTGGTGACGCACCACCATCCCGACCACGTGGGCGGCCTGGCCGCGATGGTGCGGCGCACCGGCGCTTCGGTGTACGCACATCCGGTCGACGCCGGTGTGGTGCGGGGCGAGACTCCGCGGCAGTGGCCGCAGTGGCAGGGCGTGGTCGCCCGCGTGCTCGGTCCCCTCGTCGTTCGGATGAACGCCAGGAGCGAGGAACCCGAGCCGGCCGCGGTCGACGTCGAGGTGGACGAGGGGGAACGGTTGCCGTTCGCGGGCGGGATCCGGGTGATCCACACGCCCGGCCACACCCGCGGGCACCTGTCGTTCCTGCTCGAACGCGACGGCGGGACGCTCCTCGTCGGCGACGCGGCGGTGAACCTCGCGGGCATCCGGTCGCCCGCCAGCCGGGCGGGGGAGATCGTCACCGAGGACCTGCCCGCCGCGGCACGGAGCTTCCGCCGGCTCGGGGAGTTCGACTTCGAGAAGGCGGTGTTCGGCCACGGCGAGCCGATCCTGTCCGGTGCGTCCGAACGCTTCCGGCGCAGGGCCGCCCGCGGGCGCAGTCGTTCCCAGGACACGCCCTAGCCGAATTGGTCCGGTGACCGGGCCGCTGATCGGCCGGTCCGCGCGCCCCGTGCACCCCTAACGTTGCCGCCGAAGGCGCGAAGCGCGTCGGAACGCTCGGAACCAGCTCGACAGGAGATTCATGGAACACCGGTATCTCGGCCGGACCGGCCTGCGGGTCAGCGAACTCTGCCTCGGCACCATGTCGTTCGGGCAGTCCAGCGACGAGGCCACCAGCCACAAGATGCTGGACCGGTTCGTGGAGGCCGGCGGGACGTTCGTCGACACCGCCGACGTCTACGGCACCGGCACCAGCGAGGAGGTCGTCGGCCGCTGGCTCGCCACGAAGAACCGCGACGACATCGTGCTGGCGACCAAGGTGTACGGGCAGATGGGCCCGGGACAGAACGACACCGGCGCCGGCCGCAAGCACATCATGGCCGCGGTGGATGCCAGCCTGCGCCGCCTCGGCACCGACCACATCGACCTCTACCAGGTGCACGTCTTCGACGACGGTACGCCGATGGAGGAGACGCTCGGCACCCTCGACCGGCTGGTGCAAAGTGGCAAGGTCCGCTTCGTCGGCGCCAGCAACTACACCGGATGGCAGCTGCAGAAGTCGATCGACCTCGCCCGGCACAACGGCTGGGAGCCGTTCGCCTGCCTGCAGCCGCTGTACAACCTCCTCGACCGCTCCGCCGAACTCGAGCTCGTCCCCGTCTGCGAACGCGAGGGCGTCGGCCTGATCGCCTGGAGCCCGCTGCGCGGTGGCTGGCTGTCCGGGAAGTACCGCCGCGGCGCGAGCGGCGCGGAGACCGGCTCCCGGGTCGACCAGGCGTGCGGCAACGACAACGGCGAGAGCTGGGACCGCTACGCCACCGAGCGCACCTGGACCGTCCTGGACGCCCTGCACGACATCGCCGGGACGACCGGCCACTCGGTCGCGCAGGTCGCGCTGCGCTGGGTCGCGCAACGCCCCGGCGTGACGTCGCCGATCATCGGCGCCCGGACGATGGAGCAGTTCGAGGACAACCTCGGCGCGGCCGGCTGGTCGCTGACCTCGGAGCAGATGGCCCGGCTGGACGAGGCGAGCGAGTTCGACCGGCCCTACCCGTACGGCCTGTTGCGGTCGTTCGTCCGCCGGCCCGCCTGAGCCTCGGCTGGACCCGTCGGCTCACCAGCCGCGGGCGCGCCACTCCGGCAGGTGGGGCCGCTCGGCGCCGAGCGTGGTGTCGGCGCCGTGACCCGGGTAGACCCAGGTCTCGTCGGGCAGCCGGTCGAACAGCCTGTGCTCCACGTCGTCGATCAGCCGGGTGAAGTCCTTCTTCGACCCGTGGGTGTTTCCGACGCCTCCGGGAAACAGGCTGTCGCCGGTGAACAGGTGCGGGCGCCTGCCCGGCTCGTCGTAACACAACGCGACCGAGCCGGGCGTGTGCCCGACCAGGTGGGTGACGGTGAGGACGCAGGACCCGACGCGTACCTCGTCGCCGTCGTGCAGCGGCTCGGTGGTGGGCACCTTGATGCCGGGAGCGTCGTCGACGTGGGCGGCGGTCGCGGCGCCGGTCCGTTGCACGACCTCGGCCAGCGCCTGCCAGTGGTCGCCGTGCCGGTGGGTGGTGATCACCCGGGCCAGCGGGGCTCCGCCGAGCAGGTCGATCAACGTGCCGGCGTCGTTGGCCGCGTCGATCAGGACCTGCTCCCCGGTCTCCCGGCAGCGCAGGAGGTAGGCGTTGTTGTCCATCGGGCCCACCGAAACCTTGGTCAGGATCAGCCCGCCGAGCTCCCGGACCGCGGGGGCGCCGCCAACCCGCACATTTCCGTCGTACGCCATGCCGGGGACGGTAGCGCACCACGGCGTGCACCACGACGCGCCACAGCCCGCCAACATGTGACCCGCCGCGTGCCCTCGGGCGGGTGGGCGTGCGATCCTTACGTGTTGTGACCGACCTTCCCGAGCTGCTCGCGCAGAAGCTGGCCCGTGCCTTCGCCGACGTGGCGGGATCGCCCGCCGATCCGGCGGTGCGCCGTTCCGACCGTGCCGACTACCAGGCCGACGGCGCGCTGCGCCTGGCCAAGCAGCTCGGCCGCCCGCCGCGCGAGGTGGCGGCGGAGGTGCTGGAGCGCGCCGACCTCGGCGAGCTGGTCGCGGCCGCGCAGATCGCCGGGCCCGGGTTCGTCAACCTCACCGTCTCCGACGCCGCGCTCTCCGCGCTGGTCGAGCAGATGGCCGCGGACACCGAGCGGCTCGGCGTGGCCACCACGCCGGAGCCGGAGCGGGTGCTGGTCGACTACTCCGGACCGAACGTCGCCAAGGAGATGCACGTCGGGCACCTGCGCTCGACGATCATCGGTGACGCCCTGTCCAGGCTGCTGACCCACCTCGGGCACGACGTCGTACGCCAGAACCACATCGGTGACTGGGGCACGCCGTTCGGCATGCTGATCGAGCACATGCTCGACCTCGGCGCCGGCGAGACCGCACACGAGCTGTCCGTCGGCGACCTCGGGGTGTTCTACCGGGGCGCGCGGCAGAAGTTCGACGCCGACCCCGACTTCGCCGACCGGGCCCGCCGCCGGGTGGTGGCGCTGCAGGGCGGCGACGCCGAGACCCTCGCCCTGTGGCGGCTGCTGGTGGAGGAGTCCGAGCGCTACTTCGCCGCGGTGTACGACCGGCTGTCGGTGCTCCTCACGCCCGCCGACATCGCGGGGGAGTCCAGCTACAACGACCAGCTCGGACCGGTGATCGACGAGCTGATCCGGCTCGGCCTCGCCCGGGAGAGCGAGGGCGCGCTGTGCGTCTTCCCCGACGGCTTCACCGGCCGCGACGGCGGTCCGCTGCCGCTGATCCTGCGCAAGAGCGACGGCGGGTTCGGGTACGACACGACCGACCTGGCCGCCCTGCGGCACCGCGTCCACGACCTGAAGGCCCGCCGGCTCGTCTACATCACCGACCTCGGCCAGCGGCTGCACTTCGAGATGATCTTCCAGGCGGGCCGGGAGGCCGGCTGGCTCGGCGCCGAGGCGCGGGCGGAGTTCCAGGGCTTCGGCATCGTGCTCGGCCCGGACCGGAAGCGGCTGCGCACCCGGTCCGGTGACTCGGTCAAGCTGATCGACCTGATCGAGGAGGCCGTCCGGCGGGCCGCCGCGGTGGTGGCGGAGAAGGCCCCCCACCTGTCGGCGGAGGAGCAGGCCGACGTCGCCCGGATCGTGGGCATCGGCGCGCTGAAGTACGCCGACCTGTCCAACGACCGGGTGAAGGACTACGTCTTCGACTGGGACCGGATGCTGTCCTTCGACGGCAACACCGCGCCGTACCTCCAGTACGCCCACGCCCGGATCCACTCGGTGTTCCGGCGCGGCGAGATCGACCCGGCGAGCGTGGCCGGCGCCAAGGTGGTGCTCGCCGACCCGGCCGAGCACGCCCTGGCGCTGCGGCTCGCGGAGTTCGAGGGCGTCCTGCACAAGGCGGTCGAGGAGGTGGAGCTGCACCGCATCGCGGGGTACCTCTTCGAGCTGGCCACGGCGTTCACGGCGTTCTACGAGCGGTGCCCGGTGCTGCGGGCCGAGGACGACCGGACCCGGACCAGCCGCCTCGTCCTGTGTGACGTGACCGCCCGGGTGCTGGCCACCGGCCTGTCACTGCTGGGGATTGCCGCGCCGACCCGCATGTAGGACGCTGACAGACCCCGGAGCAGGCGTGGAAGGATGACCGCATGAGTGAGTCCGCGAGTGCGACGCAAGGGCTGCGCGCGGCCATCGACCGCAGTGGCTACTACCCGGACGTCGTCGCCGACGCGTTGGAGACCTGCCTGGCCGGTGAACGGGTCGTCTCCTATTTCGTCCACCACGAGCCGACGTTCTACTCCGAGGAGGTTCGCCGGCACATCACGGTGCTCGTCCTCACGCCGAGCCGGCTGGTCCTCGGCCACACCGACGAGCATCCGGCCGACGAGTCCCTGCCGACGCCGTACGCCACCGCCTCCACCGAGGCGGTGCCCATCGACCGGGTGAGCTCGATCGTGGTGAGCCGGGTGGTGGCCAACCCGGCCGCTTACGAGCCGGGCGGGCCGGTGCACGAGGCGATCCTCACCATCGGCTGGGGCGCGATGGGCAGGCTCGACCTGGAGCCCGCCACCTGCGCCGACCCCAACTGCGAGGCCGATCACGGCTACACCGGCACCTTCTCCTCCGACGATCTCACCGTGCGGGTGAGTTCGGCGGTGGAGGGCGGGGACGCCGTGGGCCGGCTGCTCGGCTTCGCGCAGGAGTTGTCGGTCCTCACCCGGCGCCCGCCGCAGTTTCGATGACCTCACCGGAGGGCGGTGGCCGGCCCGGGACGCCGCCGCCTCCCTCGGCTCCGCAGCCTCCCTCGGCTCCCTCGGCTCGGCCGGGTCTGGTGCTGCCGCGCTACGGCGCCGGCGCACTGTCCGACGTGGTGCCGTCCGCTCTTGCCGCCCTCGGTCTCGAGGGTGAGCGCGACCTGCTCGGCCTGCCACCGGCAGACAGGTACGTCGTCCTCCTCGTCGACGGGCTGGGCTGGCACCTCCTGCACGCCCACGCCGAGGACGCGCCGTTCCTCACCGGACCGGGCCGGATCCGGCGTTCGCTGACCGTGGGTGCGCCGTCCACCACCTCCACCAGCCTGACCAGCCTGGGCACCGGCCTGGCGCCCGGCCGGCACGGCGTGGTCGGCTACACGATGGCCGTGCCGGGCACCGACCGCCTGCTCAACACACTGCGCTGGGACACCACGGTCGAGCCGCTGGTGTGGCAGCCGCACCGGACGGCGTTCGAACGCGGGGTCTCGGCCGGGGTGGCCGTCACCACCGTGTCCCGCAAGGCGTTCCGCGGCTCGGGCATCACGGTGGCCGGGCTGCGCGGCGGGGAGTTCGTCCCCGCGGACAGCGCCGGGCAGGCCACCGCCGGGACGGTCGAGGCGAGCCGGCGCGGGGACCGCAGCCTGGTCTATCTGTACGAGGGCGACCTGGACTGGACCGGCCACCGCGAGGGCGTGAACGCGCCGGCGTGGCGCCACCAGCTGTCCGCGGCCGACAGCTTCGCCGCCCGGCTGCGCGCGTCGCTGCCGGCCGATGTCGTACTCCTGGTCACCGGTGACCACGGCATGGTGGACGTGCCGCCGGACGCCCGCGTGGACGTCGACTCCGCGCCGGAGCTGCGCGCCGGGGTACGCCTCGTCGGCGGAGACCCGCGCCTGCGCTTCCTCTACACCGACCCAGGCGACTCCGGCGCCGCCGATGACGTCGTGGCGACATGGCGGGAACGCCTCGGCGACGGAGCCCTGGTGCTGACCCGGGACGACGCGATCGCGGCCGGGTGGTTCGGCGAGGTGGAGGACCGCGTGCGCCCCCGGATCGGTGACGTGGTGATCGCCGCACTGGACGACCTGGCGGTCGAGTGCAGGCGGGAGTTCCCGATGGAGCCGCTGATGGTCGGCTGGCACGGCTCCCTCACGCCCGCGGAGATGCTGGTACCCCTGGTGATCGCCGGCTGACAGAGGGTCCACCCTCCGTCCCGCCTGCCGTCCCCCGGCCGTCCGGCCTGCCGATTCCTCAGCCGATCCGCTGCCCCCGCCGATCACTCGGCGCGAGTGGTACGCGAAGATTGCCCGCCGTGGCCGACCTCGTCTTCTTCACCGGAACCATGGACTGCGGCAAGTCGACCCTTGCCCTGCAGATGGACCACAACGCCCGGCAACGTGGCCTCGCGGGACGGCTGTTCACCTGCCACGACCGGGCCGGCGCGGCCACGCTGTCCAGCCGGCTGGGGCTCACCGTGCCCGCCGTGGAGGTACGCCCGCACCTCGACCTCCAGCAGTACGTCGTCGCCGAGATGACCGCGGGTGCCCGGATCGACTACCTCATCTGCGACGAGGCGCAGTTCTACTCCGGCGCGCAGATCGAGCAGCTCGGCCGGGTCGTGGACGAGCTGAGCGTCGAGGTCTACGCGTTCGGCATCCTCACCGACTTCCGCACCAGGATGTTCGAGGGCAGCCAGCGGCTGGTCGAACTCGCCGACCGGGTGGAGGCACTGCAGGTGCAGGCCCTGTGCTGGTGCGGTCGCCGCGGCACCCACAACGCCCGGACGGTGGGCGGCGTGATGGTCACCGAGGGTGCGCAGGTCGTGCCCGGCGACACCGACGACGGCGCCACCCTGGAGATCGGGTACGAGGTGCTGTGCCGGCGCCACCACCGCCGGCGGGTCACCGCGCACGCGGCCGGCGCCGGATCCCCCTCGCCGGACGTCCTGCCGTTCGGTGCGTCCGCCTGAGGCGTCCGCCAACAGCCTCAGACCGTACGCAGGAAGTGGTCCAGCACCCGCGCGCCGAACCGCAGGCCGTCCACCGGCACCCGTTCGTCCACCCCGTGCGCCAGGCCCCGGAACGGGAAGTCGGCCGGCAGCCGCAGCGGTGAGAAGCCGTAGCCGGCGATGCCGAGCCGGGCGAACGACTTGGCGTCGGTGCCGCCGCCCATGCAGTACGGCACCACCACCGCGTCCGGGTCCTGCGTACGCAACGCGGCCGCCATCGCGTCGAACCACGGCGAGTCGATCGGCGCGGACACCGCCTCGGTGTAGTCCAGGGTCTCCCGCTCGACGTGCGGGCCGAGGAGCTCGTCGATGGTGTCCAGGAACTCCTGCTCGGCGCCCGGCAGGGCGCGGCCGTCGAGGTTGGCGTGCGCGGTGCCGGGGATGACGTTGATCTTGTAGCCCGCGTCCAGCATCGTCGGCGTCGCCGTCGCCCGCACGGTCGCCGTGGCGAGCGCCCCCGCCTTGCCCAGCCGCTCGATCGTGGCGTCCACGCCGGCCGGGCCGGACAGGTCGACGTCGACACCGAGTGCCGCACCGGTGCGTTCGAGGAACGCCCGCACGGTCGGGGTGAGCCGGACCGGCCACTCGTACGCCGCGATCCGGGCCAGCGCGTGCGCCAGCCGGACGACGGCGTTGTCGGGATTGGGGCGGGAACCGTGACCGGCCCGCCCGCGGGCGGTGAGCCGGAGGTGGATCGTGCCGCGCTCGGCGGCGGCCACCGGATACAGGCGTACGCCGTCGACGTCGAAGGTGTGCCCACCGGACTCGCTGATCCCGATCGCGCACCCCGCGAACAGGTCCGGGTGCTCGTCCACCAGCCAGCTCGCGCCGTAGTCGCCGTGCGCCTCCTCGTCGGCGACGAACGCCAGCACGATGTCGCGCCGCGGTCGCAGGCCGGCCGCCGACCAGGACCGCACCACCGCGAGCACCATCGCGCACATGTCCTTCATGTCGACCGCGCCGCGGCCCCACACCAGGCCGTCGCGGATCTCACCGGAGAACGGCGGCACCGACCACTCGCCCGGGTCGGCGGGTACGACGTCGAGGTGCGCGTGCACCAGCACCGCCTCGGCGTTCGGGTCGGTGCCGGGGATGCGCACCACGACGTTGGCCCGCCGGGGAGCCGACTCCAGCAGCGTCGGCGACAGGCCCGCGTCGGTGAGCACGCCCGCGACGTACTCGGCGGCCTCGCGTTCGCCCTCCGAGTCGCCGGGCCCGCGGTTGGTGGTGTCGAAACGGATCAGCCGCGCGCACAGGTCCTCCACGCCCTCCTCCGGCCGGTGGACCGGTGGGGTGCCTTCCTGCTCGGCCGCGCCGTCCGCGCCGCTGCCGGGGTTGGTGGGGGAGTACGCCTGGTCGGTTCCGGTCACTTCGATCCCTCGCTCACCTTCGCCTCGTCCTCCAACGCCGCCACGTCCTCGCCGGCAATGCCGTTCCGTGCCCCGGCTTCCTCAGCCGATCGTCTCGGTGAGCACCAACTGCGCCGCCCCGGCCTCCGGATCGGCGACCAGTTCCACCTGCGCGCCGAGCGGCACCGCGAGCTGTGCCGGGCAGTGCCCGAACCCGAGCTCCCAGATGATCGGTACGCCGAGGCCGCCCAGCCGGTCGGCCAGAAGTGCCCGGACCGTCGCGAGGTCGCCGCACTCCACCCACGATCCCAGCGCGATCCCGGCCACGCCCTCGAAGTACCCCGCGCGCAGCAGGTGTGTCACGAAGTGGTCGATGCGGTACGGCTCCTCGGTGACGTCCTCGAGCAGGACGATCGACCCCGGCGGTGGCGGGGCGACGTCGGGAACCCCGCGCCCGGAAACCACCAGGCTGAGGTTGCCGCCGACGGTGCGCCCCCGTGCCCGGCCGGGCACCATGGTCTGCGCAAGCGGCCCGGACAGCACCAGGCCGGCATCCGGCTCGAACAGCAGCCGGCGGAGGTTCTCCTGGGCGGCCGGGTCGTCCACGAACGACGCCGATCCCACCATCGCCCCGAACACCGTGGGTGTTCCGAGCCGGGAGCCGATCACCTGGTGCAGCGCGGTGATGTCGCTGGAGCCGGTGAACACCTTCGGCGGGGCGGCGGCGATCGCGTCCCAGTCGAGCAGGTCGAGGATGCGGAGCCCGCCGTAGCCGCCGCGGGCGCAGAAGATCGCCGCCACGTCCGGGTCGCACCACGCGCCGGTCAGGTCGCCGGCCCGGTCGGCGTCGGCGCCGGCGAGGTAGTCGAAGGTGGGGTGCCGGTCGCGGGCGTGCGGTGCGACCTCCACCTCCAGGCCCCAGGACCGCAGGACGGCCACACCCTTGTCGAGGTACTCCGGCACCAGGGGGCCGGACGGTGCCACCACCGCCACCCGGTCACCGGGACGCAGCCGGCGCGGAGCGGTGGTACCGGAACGGGCAGCGGAAGTGGCACCGGTATCGGCGTCGGCATCGGTAGCACCGGAACGGGCACTGTCGGGGCCGGGGAACGCGGACGTCGGCATCGAACCCTCCTCGGCGGCCGGCGCTCGCGGGCAGCCGGGCTGCCCAGCCTGTCAGATCGCCGGACACCGGTCGATCACCGGTCCACCGCCTGGAAGACTGGCCGCCATGAGCCCGATCCTCTCCGTGCCCGATCTGGTCACCTGGCTGGCTGGTGACCAGCCGCCCGTCGTCCTCGACGTCCGGTGGACGCTTGCCGGGCCACCGGCCCCGGAGGTCTACCGCGCCGGGCACGTGCCCGGCGCGCGGTACGTCGACTTCGACACCGTGCTGTCGGGTCCGGCCGATCCGGCCGGCGGTGGGCGGCACCCCCTGCCCTCCGCGCAGGTGTTCACCGCGGCCATGCGTGACCTCGGCGTACGGACCGACAGCGACGTGGTGGTCTACGGCGCCCCCGACGGGTTCGGCGCCGCGCGCGCCTGGTGGTGCCTGCGGTACTTCGGCCACCGCTCGGTACGCGTGCTCGACGGCGGGTTCGCCGCCTGGGCCGGAGCCGGGCAACCGGTCGAGACGGGGGAGCAGGCACCGGTCGAGGTCGCGGGCGACTTCACCGCCCGGCCGGGTGGCATGCCGGTCCTCGACGTGGACGAGGCGGCCCGGCTCGCCCGGTCCGGCCTGCTCCTCGACGCCCGGGCGGGGGAGCGCTACCGCGGTGAGACCGAACCCGTCGACCCGGTGGGCGGGCACATCCCCGGTGCGCTGAGCGCTCCCACCGCGGCGAACCTCGACGCCGACGGCCGGCTCCTGGACGCCACCCAGCTTCGGGAGCGGTTCGCGGCGCTGGGGATCGATTCACCGGCAGCCGACGTGCCGGGGCAGGACGCGGCATCGGCCGGGCCGGACCCGGCCGAGGGCGGATCCGTCGTGGGCACCTACTGCGGTTCCGGGGTGAGCGCGGCGCAGCAGGTGCTCGCCCTGGAGTTGGCCGGCGTACGCGCCGGGTTGTACGTCGGCTCCTGGTCAGACTGGGTGTCCGACCGCCGGCGCCCGGTGGCCACCGGCCCGGACCGGGGCTGAGCTCCGAACGGCTGAGCTCCGAACGGCTGACCTGCGGACCGCGGGCGTCCCGGTGAATCCGCCGGCACCCGCGGTGAGGTGGGGGACGAGGTCGGCGAGCAGTCGGTCGAACACCTCCGCTGCCGCGTCGACGGACAACAGCCCGGCCTTGTAACCACGCCAGCCGCGTTCGGCCGCGCCGTCGTAGCGCACGCCGCCGACGGGTCGCGCGTCCTTACGCAGCACCAGCCGGGGCGGCGCCTGCGGAGCGGGCAGGTGTTGGCCGCAGCCGCAGTCGCAACGGCCCGCCGGGTCGGCGAACAGGAAGTCACCCTCGGCGTAGCGCTCGAGGTCCACGGTCGTGCCGTGGCAGCGGAAGTGCAGCAGCCCGCCGGCCGGCAGCAGGGCCCACAGCCGCACCGGGGCGGGGTGGCTCGGCGGCACGACGCGCAGGCCGCGGTCGAAGAGAGTGCGAGTCCAGGCAGCGAAATCCATCGCGGGCGTCCTCTGGAAGCTGGTTGTTGCTGCGGCGGCAGGCCGCGGGACCGGATGAGGTCAGCAGCAACAACAACAGCGGTGCAGGACGCCAGAACGCATAGCGGGAGTCTGCCAGCCTTTCGGCCGGGCCTAACCTCGCGTCCAGCATCCGGACGCCATGTCCAGCGCGGGCAGGGCGAAACCGGGCCGCGCAGTACGAACCGTTCCTCAGGACGGAGCCTTCCGACTCGGGACGGCTCGGTACGAACCGGGCCGTCCCGAGTCGGGACGAAGCGGCCTGCAGGGGAGAACTACTCCGAACCGCGTCCGCCGCCGAACAGGATGTCGTCCCAGCTGGGCACGGCGCTGCGGCCCTTGCCCTTGCCGCCCGCGGCACGTGCCCGGCGCCGCCGGGCCTCCGCCGCCCGACGGCGGGCGGGTTGCTCGGGAACGGGCTGTTGCTCCTGCTCTTCGTGTTCCCTCTCGTCCTTCTCGCCGGTGGCGCGCTCGCTCGCGGCAGCCACCTCCGGCTCGGCAGGCTCGTCCGGCTCGGCATCCTCCGGCTCGGGGGCGACCTCGGTCCGGGTGCCGTGGGCCTTCCGGGCCGCGGCGGGTGCCGGGGGCGGCGGGAGCTCGTCCGCCGGTGCGGACGCTGCCGCCGGCTCGGTCTCCGGCGCCTCGTTCAGGTCGGGAACCTCGTCGGGATCGAGGTCGTCGGGTTCGTTCGCGTTCCCGGTGCCACGCGTGCTCGGCCGGTCTGCCGGCACCGCGCGCGGGCCCTGCCCGGCGGCGAGCTGGCGGCCGATGCTGTGCGAGAGGTCGATGGTGTCCTCGGTGTCCGGCCTGGCCTCGGCCGGCGGTGGGGCGAGCCGGAGCCGGTGGGCCTCCCGCGACAGCGGCTCGGCGGCGGGCTCGGGTGCCGCCGGTGCGGCGGGCGGCGGGACGATGCTGTCCATCGGCGCCTCACCGACCAGGGCTCGTGCCTTGGCGTCGGAGGTGACGACGACCCGGCCGAGCGGGTCGTAGCTGAACATCGCGCGGTGCTCGTCGCCCTCGAACGCGAAGGTGACGGTGACCGCCCAGCGGCCCTCGGGGGTGCGCCAAGCGTCCCACGTGGCGTGGTCGCGGCCGATCCCGAGCGCGTCCAGCCGGCTGCCGACCGCCTCGTCGAGAATCTGTGCCGGACCCTCGCGCCCGTTGCGGCGAAGGGCGCAGCGGCGGGCCTGCCCGGCGGTGTACTCGCGTTCGGCCAGCACGGGACCGGCGTAGCGCAGGATCCGCTCGATCGGCACCTCGGCGGCCGCGGCGACGGACTCCGACGACTCACCGGCACGCAGCCGAGCCTGGATCTCCTTGGGCCGGAGCCTGCTCTGCTTCTCCAGCGGCGCCGAACCCTGCCGCGCCCGGTCACTGACGACGGCTCCGCGGAGCCGGTCGTCGATCTTGAGCGCGAACTCCTCCCCCGAGCCCTCGTGAGTCAGGAGCAGATGGGTGCCGTCGTCGCTGAGGTGTACCAGCCTGACGTCGCGCACAGTGTGCCTCCCCACATCTCGAGCCTGCACAGTCTCTCGCGTACCGGGGAGACGATGCCAGGCACCGCGCCGGAGACACCCGAGGCGGTTCGACTGATCCGTGGTCTCGGGTGGAGCCGTCTTCGCTCAGACCCTAACGTCTGCCCCGCGCGTCGACGTCGGTCCCTGGTCGCGAGAGGGACCGACGTCACGGCGTCATGAACCCCGCCAGGGCCGGGCTCAGGTCGTGGTCAGCTCGACGGGCCCGGCGACGTCGGCGGCCGCACGTCGTCGTGGTGTCCTGGCGACGAACGCGACGAGCACGGTCAGGACTCCCGCGGTGAGGGGGACGTAGAAGCCCGCGCGGCCGCCCGCGGCGTCGACGACCTGGCCCGCGACGGCGGCGCCGGCCGCCACGCCCGCGGCCATCCCGGTGGTGGTCCAGGCCATGCCCTCGTTGAGCCGCGCGGCCGGGACCGTGCGCTGCACGACCGCCATGCTCGACACCAGCGTGGGCGAGATCGCGAACCCGGCGAGGAAGAGGACGACGCCGAGCACGCCGAGGTGACTGATGAACGGCAGCGGCAGCATCGTCGCCGCGATCGCGGCGGCGCCGAGCCGGAACCGCTTCATCGGCGGCATCCGCAGCCGCATCGCGCCCATCGCCAGCGCCGACAGCATGCTTCCGGTGGCCCAGCCGGCCAGCAGCAGACCGGACGCGGACCGGTGGCCCGCGTCGGTGGCGACCGCGACGACCACGACCTCGGCGCTGCCGAACAGCGCGCCGAGACCAGCGCACGCGACGACGACCGGGCCGAGCACCGGCCAGCCGAGCGGCGGCTTCACCAGCTGCCCGCCGCCGGGACGGTGGACCGGTGGTTGCGTACGCCGTTGCGCGGCCAGCAGGCAGGCGCCGACGATGCCGGCGACGATGGCCGTCGCCAGCCCCGCGACCGGGCTCACCGTGGTGGCCAGCAGGGTCACCAGCGGCGGGCCGACCATGAACACGACCTCGTCCAGCAGCGCCTCCAGCGCGAACGCCGTGTGCAGCTCCGGCCTGCCCTCGAGCAGGTGGGTCCACCGGGCCCGGACGTAGGAACCGACCAGCGGCCCGGACGCACCGGCGACCGCCGCCAGCGCCTGGGGGAGCGGGGACGCGACGCCGGCGCGGACGGCGACGATCAGGCCGCCCAGCGCGACCGCGTTGAGCGCCGCGATCAGGGGAAGGACGAGGTGCTGCCCGTGCCGGTCGACGAGGCGGGCCTGCACCGGGGCGAGCACCGCCGCCGCGATGACGTACGACGCGGAGATCGTGCCGGCCAGGCCGTAGGAGCCGGTGGTGGCCGACACCAGCAGGACCAGGCCGAGCCCGACCATCGACAGCGGAAGCCGGGCGAACCAGCCGGTGAGGGAGAAGGAGAGGGTCCCGGGCAGGCCGAGGATCGTGCGGTAGGGGCTGAACATGGCAGGGCGGCTCACGGTGGGGGTCGGTCGGGACGTGGTGGTGACGTGCTGGTGCGCTGCTGATGACGTGGTGGTGCGGTGCCTCACGTACTGCGCGAAGTGCGGCGACGGGTCCGGGGAACCGCACCGCTCACCCTAACGAGCAACACCGACAGGGCACCTGCGAATATCGGGACCATGCGAGCCGTCCCGATCGATGCCGTCCTGCTGGTCTCGTTCGGCGGACCGGAAAAACCGGACGACGTCGTGCCATTCCTCGAGAACGTCACCCGCGGGCGGGGCATTCCTCGCGAACGCCTCGCCGAGGTGGGCCAGCACTACTTCCTCTTCGGCGGCCGCAGCCCGATCAACGACCAGTGCCGGGCACTGAAGGCCGAGCTGGAGGAGGACCTGCGGGCCGACGGCCCGAACCTCCCCGTCTACTGGGGAAACCGCAACTGGGACCCCTACCTGTCCGACACGCTGGCCCGGATGCGCGCGGACGGGGTCCGGCGGGCGGCGTGCCTGTTCACCAGCGCCTACGCGTCCTACTCCGGCTGCCGGCAGTACCGCGAGAACCTCGCCGACGCGCTGGCCGAGGTGGGCGAGGGCGCACCGGAGCTCGTCCGGCTGCCGCACTACTTCAACCGTCCCGGTTTCGTCGCCCCGTTCGTGGACGGAACGGCCGAGGCGCTGGAGGGCCTGCCGGCCGGGTCGCGGATCGTGTTCGTCACCCATTCGGTGCCCGAGGCGATGAACGACGCCAGCGGACCCGAGGGCGGCCGCTACGTCGCCGAACACCGTGACGTCGCGACGGCCGTGGCCGGCGAGGTGGCCGCCCGGACCGGCCGGGAAGCCGGATGGGATCTCGTCTACTGCAGCCGGTCCGGACCGCCGAGCCAGCCGTGGCTGGGGCCGGACGTCAACGACCACTTGACAGCGCTGGCCGGCCAGGGAGTGCGGGGCGTCGCGGTGGTGCCGATCGGCTTCGTCTCCGACCACATGGAAGTGCTGTACGACCTGGACACCGAGGCCCGTGCCACCGCCGACCGCCTCGGGCTGGCCTTCACCCGGGTGGCCACGCCGGGGATCGATCCGAGGTTCGTCCGTATGGTCGGCGACCTCGTCCGGGAGCGGGTCGCCGCGGACGACTCGGAACACGACGACTCGGAGCGCGGCGGGGGAGAGCCCGGCAGTGTCGGTGACGTGGCGCCGACTGGGCTGCCCGAGCTGACCGGCTCGCTGGGGCCGACCTGGGGCAACTGCCCGGCCGGGTGCTGCCGCAACCTGCGTGGAGATCGTCCGGCCGCCTGCGGCACCGACTGAGCCCGCCGCCCGGACGCGAACCGCGCCCTCGACAGAAGGGTCGATCCGGCCGGCGTCCGGACCGTCGACCGGGCAGCCCTGGCCGGAGTGGGCCCGGGTGGCCGAAGATCATCGTCGCCCCGGGTGGGCGCCCCCCTCTAGGCTGATCGACATGACTGCGGAGACGGCCACCCCCTTCCATGATCTCGATCACTACGTAGCGTTGCGCCGGCTCGCCGGTCTGTGGCTGGCGCCCGACGGCAGCCGGCTGGTGGCCGCCGCCCAGCAGCTCGCGCCCGACCGCAAGAAGTACGTCACGTCGTTGTGGCAGGTCGATCCCTCCGGCGCCCGCCCGGCGCGGCGGCTCACCCGCGGCACCACCGGGGAGGGCGGCGTGGCGTTCCTGCCCGACGGCTCGCTGCTGTTCGTGGCCAAGCGCCCGCACGAGGAGTGGCCGGAGCCGCCGGAGTCCGCGCGGTCCGGGAATACGGACGACACCGAGGACCCCGGCTCGGCGGAGGCGCCCACCGGCGACGGGAACGACGCCGACAAGCCCGCCCTGTGGGTGCTGCCCGCCGGAGGCGGCGAGGCCCGCCGGGTGGTGGCCCGGCCGGGTGGCGTCAGCGGGGTGATGGTGGCGCGCGACGCGGGGACGCTGGTGTTCTCCGCGCCGACACTTCCCGGCACCAAGTCCGCCGACGACGACCGCGAACGCCGCAAGGCCCGCACCGACGCGTCGGTGTCGGCGATCCTGCACGAGAGCTATCCCGTTCGCTACTGGGACCACGACCTCGGCCCGGACGAGGTCCGGCTGTTCGCCGCCGACGCGTTCGACGTCGACGAGGGCCACCCTCGACCCCGCGACCTCAGCCCCGAGCCCGGCCGGGCCCTCGACGAGGGAGCGGCCGACGTCAGCGCGGACGGACGCACCGTGGTCAGCACGTGGAAGGTCGCGACCCGCCAGGGCGACCACCGCGTCGACCTGGTGGAAGTCGACACCGAGACCGGCGAGCGCCGGGTGCTGGCCACCGATCCCGACCACGACTTCGAGGCGCCCCGGATCTCACCGGACGGCCGCTGGGTGGCGTGTACGCGCGAACGCCGCAGCACCACCGAGGCCGCGGGCGACGTCACGCTGTGGCTGGTCCCCACGAACGGCGGCGAGCAGCGCGACCTCACTCCCGAGCTCGACCTGTGGCCGAACGAGCCCCGCTGGTCCCCGGACGGGCACACCATCTACTTCACCGCCGACGAACGCGGCCACAGCCCGGTGTTCGCCGTCGACGTCGCCACCGGCTGCGTGCGCCGCCTCACCGCGTCCGGCGCCTACGCCGCGGTGGAGCCGGCACCCGACGGCCGGTCCCTCTACGCGCTGCGCAACGCCGTCGACTCGCCGCCGTCGATCGTCCGGCTCGCCGTGGACGCCGTCGACCAGGAGGCGGAGCGACTGCGTGGCCCGGAGGCGACACCCACGTTGCCGGGCCGGCTCACCGAGGTGACCGCGACCGCCCAGGACGGCTCCGACCTGCGGGCGTGGCTGGTCCTGCCCGACGGCGCGTCCGCACAGGAGCCGGCACCGTTGCTGCTGTGGATCCACGGCGGTCCGCTGTCGTCGTGGAACACCTGGAGCTGGCGGTGGAACCCCTGGCTGATGGCCGCGCGCGGGTACGCCGTCCTGCTGCCCGACCCGGCACTGTCCACCGGCTACGGCCAGGAGTTCGTCGACCGGGGCTGGGGCCGCTGGGGTGCCGAGCCGTTCACCGACCTGATGGCGGTGACCGACGCGGCCCTCGAGGTGCCCGAGATCGACGCCGGCCGGACGGCGGCGATGGGCGGCTCGTTCGGTGGCTACATGGCCAACTGGGTGGCCGGGCACACCGACCGGTTCAAGGCGATCGTGACCCACGCCAGCCTGTGGGCGCTGGACCAGTTCGGGCCGACCACCGACGTGGCGTCCTACTGGTTCCGCGAGCTCACCCCCGAGCGCGCCCTCGCCAACTCCCCGCACCTGTCCGTGGAGCAGATCACCACGCCGATGCTGGTGATCCACGGTGACCGCGACTACCGCGTGCCGATCGGGGAGGGGCTGCGCCTGTGGTGGGAGCTCAACCGCCTGCACGACGGGGACCCGGCCGAGTTGCCGCACCGGTTCCTCTACTTCCCCGACGAGAACCACTGGGTGCTCTCGCCGCACCACGCGAAGGTGTGGTACTCCACCGTCTTCGCCTTCCTCTCCTGGCACGTCGAGGGTGCGGGCTGGGAACGCCCGGAGCTGGTGTGAGCACGGGACCGGTCGATGCGGGCGGGCACGCCGCCGGAGAGGGTGCCGATCCGGCGGCGTTGCTCGACCTCGCGACCCGGACGGCGCGCGAGGCGGGCGAGCTGCTGCGCGCGCGGCGGCTGACCGACGAGGTGAGTGTCGCGCACACCAAGTCGACGCCGACCGACATCGTGACCGCGATGGACACCGCGTCGGAGGCGCTGATCCGCGACCGGCTTCGGGCGGAGCGCCCGGACGACACGATCCTCGGCGAGGAGGGCGGCAGTATCCCTGGCCAAGTCCCTGGCCAATCCGGGGTCAGGTGGCTGGTCGACCCGCTCGACGGCACGGTCAACTATTTGTATGGCCTGCCGGCGTACGCCGTCAGCATCGCCGCGGAGGTGGCCGGTGAGGTGGTGGCCGGTGCCGTGTTCTGTCCGCCGGCGGGGGAGATGTGGACGGCGGTGCGGGGCGCGGGCGCCTGGCTGAACGACGACCCGGTACGGGCCAACGAGGTGCCCGAGCTCGACCGTGCGCTGGTGGGCACCGGCTTCTGGTACGACTCCGGTCTGCGCGCCCGGCAGGCCGAGCTGCTGAGGCACGTCCTGCCCCTGGTGCGTGACGTCCGCCGGATCGGTTCCGCGGCGCTGGACCTGTGCTCGGTGGCCTGCGGCCGGCTCGACGCCTACTTCGAGACCGGCCTGCATCCGTGGGACTGGTCGGCCGGCCTGCTGGTGGCGCGGGAGGCCGGCGCCCGGGTCGGCGGCCTGCCCGGAGAGCCGGCGAGCCGCCGGCTGGCGATCGCCGCGGCCCCGGGTGTCTTCGACGAACTCCGGTCGCTGGTGGTGGCTCACGGGGCCGGCGTCGTGGACAGCCCGGTGGTGGACACCGCCCCCGTGAGTCACGGCCGGGTCGACTCCTAGAAAGCGCCGCCATCCGTTTTGCCGTTCGTACGCCGAACGGGAAACCGCGAATGCGGTGAACATCACATTCGCGGGACAATCGCGCGGTTATCTGATTGCTCGCAGTAATTGTCCGGACGCTTTCCGGAGTCGAACCGGAAACGGGTTAGCAGACCGTCGCCACTAACACCGGAACGACACCACGGAACGTCCCGCCGATTCGTACACAACAGACGACGCGCGAATGGCGGCACTTCTTCCGGCGGGTGGCGTCCCGCGATTCGGCCCGAGAGCGTCGAGAATCGCCACGAAACCGGACATACGGTACAGAGAGCTGCGCGAAACCGGGTGGACATAGCCGGGAGTGTGCAGATATCCGCAACAAAATCGGGTTACAACTTGCCTGATGTGGTTCCGTTCCGCCCCGGTGAAGGTATACGTTCCGGGTCAGTCAACGTTCCCGGTGCGAATCCGCACAGGGAGCACTGTGTGAAACCACGCATCCCTGTGTCGACAGTGTCGGAACGACCGCGCATTGTGTGCGGAGGCCACCTGGTCGTGCCGGTGATGGGGAGAGCCGGGAGGTGAAGGTGGCTGCGACCGAAAGCCTGGACACGGACGAGCCGGAGAAGGGCTCGAAACCGGCCGGCCGGACATCGTCCACGACCAGATACGTCGTGGGCCGGGTCGTCAAGGCGTTCCTGACGATCTACGTGGTCGCGACCGCCATCTTCTTCCTGGTGCGGCTGCTGCCGGGCAACCCGGTGGACGTCTACATCAACCAGCAGATCGCGCAGTACGGCATGAGCTACCAGGAGGCCTCCAACGCGGCGGCCGGCCTGTTCTCCTTCGACCCGAACGAGTCGAAGTTCATGCAGTACCTCCACTACCTCGGCGGTCTGGTCCAGGGCGACCTCGGCACCTCGCTGCTCTCGCCGGGCTCGTCGGTGACCTCCCAGATCGGCGCCTACCTCCCGTGGACGTTGTTCAGCGTGGGCATCGCGCTGATCATCAGCTTCGTGCTCGGCATCGGCATCGGCATGGCGATGGCCTACCGTCGCGGCGGGATCTTCGACCACGCGATGACGCTGGTCGCCTCGATCACGCACTCCATCCCGAACTTCCTGCTGGCGATGATGATCATCGTCTTCTTCGGCGTCCAGCTGGAGTGGCTGCCGATCGCGAACATGCGCGGCGCCTACTCGCCGGGCGTCCACCCGGAGTTCAGCCTGTACTTCCTGTCCGACGCCTTCTACCACGCCGCTCTGCCGATGTTCGTGTACGTGCTCACCTCGCTCGGCGGCTGGATGCTGGTGATGAAGTCGTCGACGGTGGAGACCCTCGGCGAGGACTACGTGACGGTCGCCCGGGCGCGGGGGCTCACCGACCGCCGGATCCAGGTGCAGTACGTCGGCCGCAACGCGATGCTGCCGCTGTTCACCAGCTTCGTCCTCTCCCTCGGCTTCGTCGTCGGCGGCTCGATCCTGGTCGAGCAGGTGACGCAGTACCAAGGCATCGGCTTCCTGCTCTACGAGGCGGTCCAGCGTCGTGACTACCCCGTCCTGCAGGGCATTCTGCTGATCGTCACCATCTCCGTGGTGCTGGCCAACCTCGTGGCCGACCTGCTCTACAGCCGGGTCGACCCGCGGATCCGCATCACCAGCAAGGAGGGCTGACCGTGACCCAGATCGTCGACACCGGCACGATGCAGCCGGCCCAGGCGCCGGCGCCGGACGAGCAGGGCACGGGCGCGTTCCGCACCTTCGTACGCCAGTTGATGCGCAGCAAGACCGGCTTCCTCGGCTTCTGCGTGTTCACGCTGATGGTCCTGATCTGCCTGATCGGCCCGCTGCTCACCCCGAACGACCTGCCGACCAACACCAACCTCATCTACGGCCCGGCGAGCTGGGGTCACCCGTTCGGCTACGACTCCGAGGGCCGGGACGTGCTGATCCAGGTCATCGACGGCGGCAGGGCGGTCATCCTGGTCGGCTTCCTGGCCGCGCTGATCTCCACCGTGATCGCGGTGGTGTTCGGCGCGCTGGCCGCCTACCTCGGCGGGCGGGTCGACTCGGTCATCGTGACGGCCACCGACATCGTGCTGACGGTGCCGAGCATCATCCTGCTCGCGGTGCTCGCGGCGTTCTACCGCGTGGGCGACTCGATCACGCTGGCCGTCATCCTCGGCGTTCTCGGCTGGCCCGGACTGCTGCGCGCCGTTCGCGCCCAGGTGTTCTCGCTCAAGCAGCGGGAGTACATCGAGGCGGCGAAGCTGCTCGACCTCGGCACCGGCCGGATCGTGATCCGGGAGATCCTGCCCAACATGGCGAGCTTCATCCTGATGAACTTCGTCATCGGCATGACCAACGCCATCTACGCGATGGCCGGTCTGTACCTCCTCGGCCTGGCGCCCATGCAGGGCGACAACTGGGGCATCATGATCAACTTCGCCTGGACCCGCGGCGCCATCTTCTTCGACGGCAGCCTCGGCTACATCCTCGGTCCGGTGCTGTCGATCTGCATCCTCCAGCTCTCGCTCGTGACGATGGCGAGGTCGTTCGAGGAAATTCTGAACCCCCGACTGCGGCACAACTAGGAGGACGCTGTGGGAGAAGGCGTAGTCGAGGGTTCGAACGCGAACCCCACTGGCGAGCCGGTCCTGTCGGTACGCGACCTCGTGGTCGAGTACAAGACCGGGCAGGGTGTCCACGACCCGGCCCACCGTGCCGTGGACGGCGTGAGCTTCGACCTCTACCCGGGCGAGAGCATCGCGCTGATCGGGGAGAGCGGCTGCGGGAAGACCACGCTGGGCCTCGGCCTGCTGCGGCTGCTGCCGAAGCTGGGCTCGATCCCGTCGGGGTCGGTGACCTACCGGCGCCGGGACGGCTCGAAGGTCGACCTGCTCAAGCTCGACAACCAGCAGTTGCGGAAGTTCCGCTGGTCCGAGGCCGCCATGGTGTTCCAGGGCGCGATGAACTCCTTCAACCCGGTGCTGAAGGTCTGGGACCAGATGTACGACACCGTTCGGGCGCACGACCGGTCGATGTCGAAGCGGACGGCGTACGAGCGGTCCGCACAGGTCCTTCGCGACGTCGACCTCGACCCCGACCGGGTGCTGAAGTCCTACCCGCACGAGCTGTCCGGCGGTATGCGCCAGCGGGTGCTGATCGCGATGGCGATGCTGCTGCGTCCGCAGATGCTCATCCTGGACGAGCCGACCACCGCGCTGGACATCCTCACCCAGCGGGCGATCGTCGACCTGATCCACGAGCTGCACGAGCGGCTGGACTTCGCGATGATCTTCGTCTCGCACGACCTCGCGGTGGCCGCCGAGCTGGCCACCCGGGTGGCCACGATGTACGACGGCAAGATCGTCGAGATGGCCGACGTCCGCGACATCTTCTACCGCCCGCAGCACGAGTACACCAAGAGCCTGATCAACGCCGTGCCCACGGTGACCGAGGAACGCAAGGAGGTGCCGACCAATGGCTGACGGCGCGACGTCCGGCCCGCTGCTGGAACTCGACGGCATCACGCAGGTGTTCAGCACCCGTCGCGGTGAGGTGCGGGCCGTCGACGACGTGACCCTGCGGCTCGGGGTGGGCGAGGTGCTGTGCCTGGTCGGGCAGAGCGGCTCGGGCAAGAGCACCACGGCGAAGATCGCCTCCGGACTGCTGCGTCCCTCCGACGGTGTGGTGCGGTTCGAGGGCGAGGACATCCTCGGGAGCAAACGCCCGGACAGGAGCCGGTTCAAGCGGTTCCGGCGCGCGGTGCAGTACGTCCACCAGGACCCGTACGCCTCGCTGAACCCGATCCAGGACGTCTACACCACGCTGTCGGCGCCGCTTCGCCGGCACGGCCTGGTGAAGAGCCGGTCCCAGGCGCGGGAGCGGGTGGCCGAACTCCTCGCCCAGGTGGGCCTCAACCCGCCCGAGATGTTCATGCCGAAGTTTCCCCACCAGATGTCGGGTGGGCAGCGCCAGCGGGTGGCCGTCGCCCGGGCGCTGACCCTCGAGCCGCGGTTGATCATCGCGGACGAGGCGACCTCGATGCTCGACGTGTCCATCCGGATCGAGTTGCTGCGCATGCTCACCAAGCTGCGTACCGAACTCGGCGTCGGCTTCCTGTTCATCACCCACGACCTCGCGATGGCGAAGTACTTCGGCGCCGAAGGCGACATCGCGGTGATGCACGAGGGGAAGATCGTCGAGTACGGCCCGACCCTGCGGGTGATCGAGGACCCTCAGGACAGCTACACCAAGGCGCTGCTGGAGGCCGTGCCCGAGGCCGACCCGGACCTCGCCCGGCGCAAGCGTGCGGCCCGCACCGCGGCCAGGGCGACGGCCGGTGGCGCCCCGGCCAGTGGGGTCCCGGCGGCATGATCGGCCCCGGAGCCGGACTCACGGCGTTCCGGGTGGCGGCGTTCATCGTCGTCTTCTCCGGGCTGTTGTTGCTCATCGTCGAGCCCGGCACGGCACAGTTCGTGATCACCTGTTTCATGCTCGTCATGGGGCTGGTGTTCGCGGCGGCGGTCTTCGTTCTCGTACGTCTGAAGAATCGCTAGGCAGAACCCTCCTAGCGCTGCACTGATCCCTTGATGGGGAGGAACCTGATGAACGCAACACCAGGCCCGTTCGGGCCCGAGCTCTCCCGGCGACGGGTGCTCGAGATCTTCGGCCTCGGTGCCGCGGGCGCCGCGGTGCTGTCCGCGTGTGGCGGCCAGCACAGCGGTAACGGAGGGGGCGGTGGTGGTGGCGGCGGCGGCGGCGGTGGAGCCGGCGGCGGCGGAGGCAAGGGCGGCGAGTTCCACGGCGCCTATCCGTACTCTGTGCCGCCCAAGGGCCACTTCAACCTGATGAGCGGTGTGACCGACTCGATCATGGGTGGTACGCCGTACCAGGACCTCATTCTTCTCCCCGGCGGCATGTACCGCTGGGCGGAGAAGAAGTGGGAGCCCATGCTGGCCGAGAAGTGGGAGTTCGACGCCAAGGCGAAGACGTTCACCTACCACGTCCGGCAGGGCCTTTCGTGGAGTGACGGCAAGCCGATCACCAGCAAGGACGTCGTGACGACGTTCTGGTGCCGGCGGATCATGCGCCAGGTCGAGTGGGACCTGATCGACGACGTGAAGGCCACCGACGGCCAGACCGTGGTCTTCTCGATGAAGAAGCCGTCGACGGTGCTGGAGCGGTACGCCATCCGGCAGGCGATCTTCTCCGACGCGACCTACGGCAAGTTCGCCAAGCGCGCGCAGGACCTGTTCGGCGGCGGCAAGGACCTCGACAGCCCCGAGGGCAAGAAGCTGAACGAGGACCTGCAGGGCTACCGCCCGAAGAACCCCGCCAAGGAGTTCATCAGCAGCGGCCCCTTCACGTTCGACTTCAACAGCATCACCAACGCCCAGCTGACCCTGCTCAAGAAGGACAAGGGCTACGCCACGGACAAGGTGCTGTTCGACCGGATCGTGCTCTACAACGGCGAGGTGCCCACCATCACCCCGCTGGTGCTCGGCAAGCAGGTCGACTACGCCACCCACGGCTTCCCGGTGGCGACCGAGAAGCAGGCGATCAAGAAGGGGATGCGGATCATCCGGCCGCCGGTCTACTCCGGCCCGGCGATCTTCTTCAACCAGGCCAAGCTGCCCGAGTTCCGCGACCCGCGGGTCCGCCAGGCCATCGCGCACGCGATCAACCGCAACGACAACGGCACGTTCGCGCTCGGTGACTCCGGCAAGGGCGTGAAGTTCATGACCGGCTTCTCCGACAACCAGGTGCCGGACTGGCTGACCGACGCCGAGCAGTCCAAGCTCGACAAGTACGAGCTGGACCCGAAGAAGGCGGCCGACCTGCTCACCCAGGCGGGCTGGAAGAAGCAGGGCAGCTCCTGGATGAAGCCGGACGGCAAGCCGGCGTCGTACGAGCTCACCTTCCCGGCGGAGTTCGCCGACTGGTCGGCGGCCGGTGAGAACGCCGCCAAGCAGCTGTCGGCGTTCGGGATCAAGGTCACCGGCCGCGGGGTCACCTTCACCCAGCAGCCGATCGACGTGGACAAGGGCAACTTCGAGCTGGCGATCCAGGGCTGGGGCACCTCCTCCCAGCCGCACCCGCACTTCGCCTTCGTCGCCGACCTGTTCACACACAACATCCCGATCGCCGCCAACCAGGGCGGCAAGGGCATGGGCTTCGAGCTGAAGCAGACCACCAAGGCGTACGGCAAGGTGGACCTCGAGGAGGTCGTGCTGTCCGCGGCTCAGGGTCTGGACGAGGCCGAGCAGAAGCGCAACGTCGCCAAGGCGGCGGTGGTGTTCAACGAGTTGCTGCCGATCGTGCCGCTGTTCGAGCGGTACGGCAACAACCCGTGCCTGGAGGGCGTCCGGGTGGACAAGTGGCCGGCCGACAGCGACCCGCTGCTGCAGAACTCCCCGTACGCCGACAACTTCACCATCATGTTGATGTTGTCCGGCGACCTGAAGCCGGCCGGCAAGTAGGCCCGGTCAGATAGGCCCGGTCAAGTAGGTCTGGTCAGGTAGTCGCGGAGCAGCGAACAGGGAACGGCCCCCGCCCGAGAGGGTGGGGGCCGTTCCCTGTTGTCGCTCCGGCCAGCTGGTGGTCTCGACTCAGCTGGTCGCCTCGACGGAGGCCGGGGTGGAGGAGCCCTTCCGGGCGCCGCGCCACGCGTCCAACAGGGAGATCTTGGCGCCCATCCGCAGGATCGCGCCCTCGTAGATCCGTGCGCCGCTCACCACCAGCGCGGCGATCGCGGCCAGCATCAGCACCAGGGCCAGCCCGATCTCCCACAGCGGTGCGTCACCCCGCGCCATCCGCACCGGCGCGCACAGCGCCGAGAACGGCGGCAGGACCGAGAGCAACCGCGAGATCAGGGAGTCCGGGTTGGAGTTGACGTAGAACGTCGCGAAGAACGACACCATGATGGTCATGCTGGCCGGGGTGATGACGTTCTGCAGCTCCTCCTGGCGCGACACCCGGGCCGCGCTCGCGGCGAACACCGAGCTGTAGAAGCCGTAGCCGAGCACGAACCACAACAACACGAAACCGACCGGGACCAGCAGGTCGGCGGTGACGTTCAGCATGCCGGTGGCGTTGCCCAGCGCGAGGCCGAACGCCGCGATCAGGGCCAGCTGGGCGAACCCGAGGAGCCCGATCCCGAGAATCTTCCCGGCCAGCAGCGCCTTGGTGGAGATCGCGGACAGGATGAGCTCGACCACCCGGCTCGACTTCTCCTCCACGATGCCGAACGCCACCCACATGCAGTAACCGATCAGCTGGCCGTACAGCACGATGCTGCCGATGAACGCGATCTGGCCGCGCTGGTCGGCCTTGGGGTCGGTCGGGTCCAGCGCGTCGACCGCGAGCGGCGCGACCTGCTGGGCCGCCTGGACCGCCGCGGGGTCCAGGCCCGCCTGGCGGAGCCGCTGACCGGCCGCCACGTCGCGGTGTGCGGTCTGGATCGCCGCGCCGATCTGCGGATCCAGCTTGTCCTTGACGATCACCGTGCCGGTGCCGACGTACGCGTCCAGCTTGCCGTCGGTGACGGCGGCGCGGGCCGCGGCCTCGTCGGCGTAGCGGGCGCGTTCGACCGTCACGTCGAGCGCGGTGGCCTGGGTCTTCACCGACGCGGCGAGCTGGTCGGCGTCGGGTCCGGCGTACGCGACCCGGTAGGTGTCGTCACCGCCGAACAGCTTCGGGAGGAACAGGACGACGCCGAGGATCAGCAGCGTGATGACGGTGGAGACCCAGAACGACTTGTCCCGCAGCCGTTCGGTGAGCTCGCGACGGGCCACCGTGCGGGTGGCCTCGACCATGGTCAGTGGGGCGCTCATGCCGGAATCTCCTGGGTGGCCGGGCTGCGGTGGCTGCCGTCGGTGCCGTCGGTGCGGTCGGTGCCATTGGTAGTGGCGGCGCCGGCGGGGGACTGGGGGAGCTCCTCGGAGACGACCTCGCGGAAAAGGTCGACCAGGCTCGGGATGAGCGGCCGGAACTCGTGCACCGGACCGGCGGCGCGGGCGGCGTCGAGCAGGTGCTGCGGGTCGACCGTGGAGGCGAGCTCGACCGTGGTGGCCAGGCTGCCGTCACGCCGGTCCTCGGCGACCACCTCGACGCCCGGAACGCCGGCGGTCCAGCCCGGACCCGCACCGACCGCGACGAGGTAGCGGCGCGGGCGGTTGTGCGTCCGCAGCTCCTCGACCGTGCCGGTGGCCACGATCCGGCCGGCCGCGATGATGCCGACCGCGTCGCAGAGGCGTTCGACCAGATCGAGCTGGTGGGAGGAGAACAGCACCCCCACGCCACGGCGTACGCGCTGGGCGAGGATCTCGGCCAGCGCGTCGACCCCCACCGGGTCCAGGCCGGAGAACGGCTCGTCCAGCACCAGGAACGCCGGGTCGTGGACGAGCGCCGCGGCCAGCTGCACCCGCTGCTGGTTGCCGAGGGAGAGCGCCTCCACCCGGTCACCGCCGCGGTCGGCCAGGCCGAACTCCGCCAGCAGTTCCTCGACCGCGGGTGCGGCGACGTCGGGGGCGGTGCCGCGCAGCCGGGCGAGGTAGACGAGTTGTTCGCGGATGCGCATCTTGGGGTAGAGCCCGCGCTCCTCGGGCATGTACCCGAAGCTTCGCCGGGCGTCGGCGTCGGCGGGACGGCCGTTCCACCGGACCTGCCCGGCGTCCTGTTCCAGGACGCCCATCAGGATGCGCATCGTCGTGGTCTTGCCCGCGCCGTTGGTTCCGACGAAGCCGAACATCTGGCCGGGCCCGACCGACAAGGAGAGATCATCGACGGCGACGCGGTCGCCGTACCGCTTGGTGACACCCACGAGTTCAAGCACCAGGCAAGACTTTCAGGCGTTCGTGGCAAATCAGGTCATCCTCGGGGACGGTTTGTCATCGACCCGGGGTAGGATCCGGGCGCCGCGCATGTCAAACGGCGGGTGAAACCGTGCCTTCGACGACCAGATCGACGACACCTGATCCAGGTGCCTCCGGCCCGGAGCGGGGTAAGGCAGAATCTGCGCCCCGGATCGGGCACAAGTTGAGCCCGCCGAGCGTTAGGTGCTCGATAAGCAGTCCGGACCCGCTGCCCGAGCGCCGCAGACCGAGGGTCCCGTTACACACAGCTACACACAGCGCACAACGACGTGCACACCGCAAGACCCGCTGAGCCAGGGGGAAGAGGGACGATGGCCACCGATTACGACGCGCCACGCAAGACGGACGAGGAGCTTTCCGAGGACAGCATCGAGGAGCTCAAGGCGCGGCGCATGGACAAGAACTCCGGGAAGGTCGACGTCGACGAGGCCGAGGTGGCCGAGACGTTCGAGCTCCCGGGCGCCGACCTTTCGAACGAGGAACTCTCCGTGCGGGTGCTGCCCCGCCAGGCGGACGAGTTCACCTGTTCGAACTGCTTTCTGGTGCACCACCGCAGTCAGCTCGCGTTCGAGAAGAACGGCGGGCCGATCTGCCGGGACTGCGCCGCCTAGGGTCCGCAGGACAGATCCGAGCAGCAGCAGCCCAGCCGGGCAGCCACACCGCCGGGCTGGGCTGGACGGGGAACACAGACCTACGCGTCCGGGGGTGAGCGACCGCCACGTGCGGCGGCTCACCACCGGACGCGTCGTCGTGTACGGGCGACGCCTCGCCGGTGGCCGGCGCTACTTCGACGGCGGCAGCTCACCCGTCCAGCGCTGCCACAGCTTGGCGGCCTGCCGGGTCGCCAGCAGCCGGGCGATGGCGATGCCCATCCCGCTGGCCAGCGCCCAGGTGACCGCTTCCTTCCAGGTCAGGTCGGGGTCCTCCGGGTCCGAGGGCGGCTCGTTGCCGGTGACGTAGCGCCAGCTGGTGTCGACCGCCTTGCGGGTCACGGCGACCGCGGCCAGAGTGCTGACACTCCGTACGACGGTCCATCCGAGTTTCGACCTTTGCACGTGGAAACCTCCCTGTTTTGGTCGAGTCTGGCATGTCGTGCACCCGCTCGCGCGAGATCCCGGTGGCACGGGCGGGGTGTTCGGGACCGGGGCGGACCGCCGGCAGCCCCCGTCGGAGGCGGACCCGGGCCGCCGCGGCTCAGCCGTCGACGGGCCGGGTGCCCGGAGCCCGCTCCAGCGCGGCGGCCAGCCGCTCGGGGTGGCGGCTCGCGACGTACCAGTACGGCGTCGGGTCGGTCGGGTCGGTGATCTCCACCCGTACCCCCCGGGACAGGTAGGGACGCAGGAACATCCGGGCGGTCGCGTCGGCCGCCGGCCCCCGCAGCGTCCGGGCCTGCCCGGTCGTCAGGGCGAGCACCGAGCCGATCGCCGCCCGCGGGGCCCGCGCGGTGCCCACCGAAAGTCCGGCGCCGTCGACCAGGACGCGGGTGCTGCCGAGGTAGCCCAGGCCCGCGCCGCACAGCACTGCCGCCAGGGCGCCGATCACGTGGCCGGGGACGCCCATCGCGTGCTCCGCGGCGAACCACAGCGACGCCACCATCACCGCCGCGAACGCCCACCAGGACGCCGGCACCCACCAGCGTTCGGCGTAGACCCGCCCGGCGTAGGACTCTGGCCCGGAGTCCGGCCCGGGCGCTCGCTCAGGCGTGGGTGACGGCCCCGGCGAACCGGTCCGCGCGGGGCCCACGGGGTGGTCCGGGGTGTGATCCGATGGCGCGTTCACGTCGGCAAGCCTCCCACCGCGAGCGCCCGGGATTGCGGGTAGGGTCGGGCACCGTGACCAGCACGGACGACGTACCGGTGTTGATCCGGCGTCTCGACCCCGACGTGACGATTCCGGCCTACGCCCACCCCGGTGACGCCGGAGCTGACCTCGTGACCACGGTCGACGTGACGCTCGCCCCGGGTGAGCGCGGGGTGGTGCCGACCGGAGTGGCGCTGGCGTTGCCCGCCGGATTCGCCGCCTTCGTGCATCCGCGTTCCGGCCTCGCGGCCAGGCTCGGCGTGTCGATCGTCAACGCACCGGGCACCGTCGACGCCGGCTACCGCGGCGAGATCCAGGTCGTCCTGGTCAACCTCGACCCCCACACCACGGTCGAGTTCCGGCGCGGTGACCGCATCGCGCAGCTGGTGATCCAGAAAGTCGAACGTGCCCGGTTCGTCGAGGTCGACTCCCTGCCGGGGTCGCTGCGCGGCGCCGGCGGCCACGGCTCGACCGGGGGCTTTACCGATGCGGGCCAACCCCGCGGTGGAGGGATCTGACGTGATTTTCCGACGGGCCAACTCCTCACCCGCCGACCTCGACGCGCGCGACCGCCGCCGCCGGGGCCGACGTCCGGCCGACGAGGACGTGCCCACGTACGCCGTCGACGACGAGCAGTCCGGCGCCGGTGCCGACGAGACCGGGGCCGGACGCGGGGCCTCGGGCGACGGCTCGGCGCCGCGCACCCAGGGGCCCTACGACGCCGCCGACGTGGACTCCCTCGACGAGCCGCTGGAGGTGGGCCGGATCGACCTCGGCGGGCTGCAGGTGCACCCCGTCGAGGGGCTGGAGCTGCGGCTCCAGGTGGACGAGGAGTCCCAGACCGTGGTGGCCGCGCTGTTCGTCCAGGAGGACTCCGCGCTGGAGCTGCGGCCGTTCGCGGCACCGCGCACCGAGGGCCTGTGGGGCGAGATCCGTCGCGAGATCGCGGCCGAGACCACCCGGCGCGGAGGCATGGTGACCGAGGGGACGGGACCGTTCGGGCCCGAGGTGAAGGTCGTCGTCCCGGCCACGATGCCCGACGGCCAGCAGGCCACCCAGGCGTCCCGCATCATCGGTGTGGACGGCCCCCGGTGGTTCCTGCGCGGCACGCTGATCGGTCGCGCGGCGGTCGAACCCGACGCCGCCGAACCCCTCCTCGCGGCGATGGCGCAGGTTGTCGTGGTCCGGGGCAAGGGACCGATGGCGCCGCGCGACATGATCCCGCTGCGCCTGCCCGAGGAGGCCCAGCAGATCGGCCCCGAGGACGTCGACGACCCCGGCGACCTGGTCTGAGCGGCTCCACGGTCGCAGGCGACGTTTCCGGTGCGTGAGCGCCGCGCGGCTGCCCGCGTCCGTGCGGGCTCGTCGCGTCCGGAGCCTCCGAGTACGCTGCGTCGCATGAGCGGCGACACGTCCAGGTCGACACGCACCGGTATGTGGCGTCGTGCCCTTTCCAGACTGACCAGCAGCCAGGACGACCTCGAGGCGGCCGAGCTGCAGGACGACGTGCTGGAGGCGGGCTACGACCCGATCCACGGCTGTGCCGACCGTGAGCTGGTCCAGCTGCGCGGCACCATCAAGACGGTGACGCTGCGCCCCCGGGCGGGCACGCCGGCACTGGAGGCGGAGCTGTACGACGGGTCCGGCAAGGTGGCCCTGGTGTGGCTCGGCCGGCGCCGGATCGCCGGCATCGAACCCGGCCGCAACATCATCGTCCGCGGCCGGATCGCCGTGCACGACGACCGCAGGATCATGTACAACCCCCGCTACGAGCTCAGGCCCCTGGGAGAGTGACCGTGACCGACGGACCGTCGCCCCGCCCAGACGACGACTCACCCGGCCGGCCCGCCGAGCGCACCGAGGCTCCCGAGCGCGCCGGGCACTCCGCGACTACCGAGCACCCTGAGGCTCCCGAGCGCGCCGAGGCGCCGGCGGGGGAGGACGAGGACGCGTTCTCCCTGTTGCGCGTCTTCGGCGGGTGGAACGGCCTGCTGGACGCGGGACTCCCCGGTCTGGCGTTCGTCGCCACCTTCACCATCACCGGCCAGCAGCTACGGCCGGCGCTGATGGTGGCGATCGGGGTGGGCGTGGTGTTCGCGGCCGTCCGGCTGGTACGCCGTGACCCGCTGCAGAACGTCGTCGGCGGCTTCTTCGGGGTCGCCATCGCGGCGCTGATCGCCAACGCCACCGGCAAGGCCGCCGACTTCTACCTGCCCGGCCTGTTCATCAACGCCGCCTACGCGATCGGCTACCTCGTCGCCAACCTGGTGCGCTGGCCGCTGATCGGTGTCGTGGTCGGGCTGGCCGCCGGTTGGGGCACGGCCTGGCGTGACGACCCGGTGCTGTTGCGGGCATTCACCCGGGCGGGCTGGTTGTGGTCGGGGTTCTTCCTGCTCAAGCTCGCCGTCCAGCTGCCGTTGTACCTCGCCGACCAGGTGGTCGCGCTCGGCGTGGCCAGGGTGGTGATGGGCTGGCCGCTGTGGCTGGTCCTGCTCTGGCTGACGTACGTCGTGGTGAAGGGCTCGGTGCCGCAGGAACACTTCCGCGCGGTCAAGCAGGCCGCCGAGCGGATCGCCGCCCGGCAGCACCCCAACAAGTAACCCGCCCGGGAGGACCCCGAGTAGCCCGCCCGGCCCGATCAGCCCTGGCGGGCCTTCTTCGCCTGGTGCGGGCACAGCAGTTCCTGGAGTTCCTTCTCCCGCTCGGTGACGGCGACGAACAGCAGCTCGTCGTGCGCCTCCAGCGGCGTGTCTCCGGTGGGCACCAGGACCCGGCCCTCGCGCACGATGGTCACCAGCACGGTGTCGGGTGGCCAGGAGACGTCCTGGACGCGGTTTCCGATGCAGGTGGAGTCGGACGGCAGCGTGAGCTCGACCAGGTTGGCCTCGCCCTGGCGGAAGGTGAACAACCGCACCAGGTCACCGACCGAGACCGCCTCCTCGACCAGCGCGGCCATGATCCGGGGAGTGGAGACCGCGACGTCGACTCCCCAGGACTCGTTGAACATCCACTCGTTCTTGGGGTGGTTGACCCGGGCGACGACCCGCGGCACGCCGAACTCGGTCTTGGCCAGCAGCGACACGACGAGGTTCGCCTTGTCGTCGCCGGTCGCGGCGATCGCCACCTGGCAGCGGTGCAGCGCGGCCTCGTCGAGCGTGGACAGTTCGCAGGCGTCGGCCAGCAGCCACTCCGCGTTGGGCACCGCCTCGGCCTTGGTGGCCCGCGGGTCCCGGTCGATCAGTAGGACCTCGTGGTCGTTCTCGAGGAGTTCGGCGGCGATGGAACGGCCGACGTTGCCGGCCCCGGCGATCACGACACGCATCAGACGTCCTCCGGTCCGGTGGCGAATGCGGCCTCGACCTTCGCGATGCCGTCCTCCCGCATGATGACGTGCACCAGGTCGCCGTCCTGGATGACGGTGTCCCGGTGGGGGAGGATCCCCTCGCCGAGCCGGGTGAGGAACGCCACCCGGGCGCCGGAGGCCTGCTCCAGGTCGCTCACCCGGTGGCCCACCCAGGCGGACCCGATGTGCACCTCGGCCAGCCGGACGGTGCCGGTCGGGTCGCGCCACTCCGGCTCCGAGCCCTCCGGCAGCAGCCGGCGGATGATCTGGTGGGTCGTCCAGGGGATCGTGGCCACGGTGGGGATGCCGAGCCGCTGGTAGACCTCGGCCCGGCCGGGGTCGTAGATGCGGGCCACCACGTTGTCGACCCGGAAGATCTCCCGGGCGATCCGTGCGGCGAGGACGTTGGAGTTGTCTCCGCTGGAAACCGCCGCGAACGCACCGGCCTGCTCGATTCCCGCCTCGATCAGGACGTCCCGGTCGAAGCCGATTCCGGTGACGGTGCGGCCGGCGAAGTGCGGGCCTAGCCGGCGGAAGGCCTCGGCGGCCCGGTCCACGATCGCGACGCTGTGGCCGCGGTCCTCGAGGCTGTGCGCGAGTGTGGAACCGACCCGGCCGCAGCCCATGATCACGATGTGCACAGTGTCCTTCTTCGCACGATCTCTCGTCAGGGCAATCCCGAACGCTACACCGGGGCGGGCGTACCCGCCCGCCCGGCGGGTGATCCAGGCGCGCACGCGACCGGATCAGCACGTACCTCTAGCATCCTCCCGTGGGATTAGGTGATCTGGGCAAACGCCTGCTCGTCGGCCGCAAGCTCCGCAGCACGCAGCTGGGCGAGACGCTGCTGCCCAAGCGGGTGGCCCTGCCCGTCTTCGCCAGTGACGCGCTCTCGTCGGTGGGCTATGCGCCGGACGAGATCTTCATCACCCTCTCCGCGGCCGGCCTGGCGGCGTACGCCTTCTCCTGGAAGATCGGGATCGCGGTCGCCCTGGTGATGCTCGTGGTGGTCGCCTCCTACCGCCAGACGGTGCAGGCGTACCAGTCCGGCGGCGGCGACTACGAGGTCGCGAGCGTCAACCTCGGCCAGTCGGCCGGGCTCACGGTGGCCAGCGCGCTGCTGGTCGACTATGTCCTGACCGTGGCGGTGTCGATCTCCTCGGCCGCGCAGTACGCCGCGACCGCGGTCGAGTCGCTGCAGGGTCACCAGACCACGGTGGCGGTGATCGCCACGGTGTTCCTGATGACGATGAACCTGCGCGGCATCCGCGAGTCCGGCACGGCCTTCGCCATTCCGACGTACCTCTTCATGTTCTCCATCCTCGGCATGGCGGCGTGGGGGTTCGTCCGGCTGGTGTTCGGAGACCTCCCACAGGCGGCGACCGCCGAGCTGCACGTGGCGCCCGAGCCCGCCTACTCCCAGGGCCTGATGGGCCTGGCCGGCGTCTTCTTGATCATGCGGGCGTTCGCGTCCGGCAGCGCGGCGCTCACCGGCGTGGAGGCGATCAGCAACGGTGTGCCCGCGTTCCGCAAGCCGAAGGGCCGCAACGCCGCGACCACCCTGCTGATGCTGGCGGTGGTCGCCGTCAGCATGGCGATCAGCGTGATCGTGCTGGCCAACCTGATGCACGTACGCATGGCCGAGCGGCCGGCCACCCAGCTGCTGCACGCGGACGGCACGCCGGTCGGGCCGGGCTACCACCAGCCGCCGGTCATCAGCCAGCTCGCCGCCGGGATCTTCGACCACTTCCCGGTCGGCTTCTACGTGGTCGCCGCGGTCACCGGCGTGATCCTGGTACTGGCCGCCAACACCGCGTTCAACGGCTTCCCGGTGCTCGGCTCGATCCTCGGCCGGGACGGCTTCCTGCCCCGCCAGCTGCACACCCGCGGCGACCGGCTGGCGTACTCCAACGGCATCATCCTGCTGGCCGGCTTCGCGATCGTGCTGATCGTCGCGTTCCGGGCGGACGTGACCCGGCTGATCCAGCTCTACATCGTCGGCGTGTTCGTGTCGTTCACCGTCAGCCAGACCGGGATGCTGCGGCACTGGGGCAGGCTGCTTCGCACCGAACAGGACCCCGCCAGGCGCGCCCGGATGCAGCGCAGCCGGCTGGTCAACGCGGTCGGCCTGGTGACCACCGGGCTGGTGCTGATCATCGTGCTGATCACGAAGTTCACCCACGGCGCGTGGATCGCGCTGGCCGCGATGGCCGTGCTGTTCGTGCTGATGAAGGGCATCCGCAAGCACTACGACCGGGTGGCCGACGAGATCGCGATCGACACCGACGAGGACATGACGCTGCCGTCGAAGGTGCACGCGGTGGTGCTGGTCTCCAAGCTGCACCGGCCCAGCCTGCGGGCGATCGCGTTCGCCCGGGCGTCCCGGCCGGACGTCCTGGAGGCGGTGACCGTCGACGTCAACCCGGAGGAGACCGCCCGGCTGGTGGACGAGTGGGACCACCGCGGGATCCCGGTGCCGCTGAAGGTCCTCGCCTCGCCGTACCGTGAGATCACCCGGCCGATCGTGGAGTACGCCCGCAGCATCCGCCGGGCCAGCCCGCGCGACATCGTGATGGTCTACATCCCGGAGTACGTCGTGGGCCGCTGGTGGGAGCAGCTGCTGCACAACCAGAGCGCCCTGCGGCTGAAGGGGCGGCTGCTGTTCACCCCGGGGGTGCTGGTGACCAGCGTTCCGTACCAGCTGAGGTCGTCGCGGATCGCCGCCCGGCGCGAGGACAGCCCGTGGCGGGCGCCCGGTCAGGTACGCCGCGGAGGGCCGGGGCGCTCGGCCCGCGACCGGACCGGCACCCGCCGCTGACCGTTCGGGCCGGCGGGTCGGGAAGGATGCCGGGCATGGACCTGCGCATCTTCACCGAACCCCAGCAGGGCGCGACGTACGACGACCAGCTCCGCCTCGCCCGTGCGGCGGAGGAGTGCGGCTACGACGCGTTCTTCCGTTCCGACCACCTGCTCGCCATCGACGGTATGCCGACCGCCGGCCCGGACGGGCTGCCCGGTCCCACCGACGCGTGGACGACGCTGGCCGGCCTGGCCCGCGACACCAGCCGGATCCGGCTGGGCACCCTGGTCTCCCCGGTGACGTTCCGGCCGCCCGGCCTGCTCGCGCTGCAGGTGGCGCAGGTGGACCAGATGTCCGGCGGCCGGGTCGAGCTCGGTCTCGGCGCGGGGTGGTACGAGGAGGAGCACCGGGCGCTCGGCCTGCCGTTCCCCTCACGGAGGTTCGGGTTGTTCGCGGAGCAGCTCGCGATCCTCACCGGGCTGTGGTCGACGCCGGTGGGCGAGCGGTTCGACTTCGACGGCGAGCATTACCAGCTCACCGGCGCGACCGGGCTGCCCAGGCCGGTCCAGTCCCCGCCCCCGATCATCGTGGGCGGCGCCGGACCACGTCGTACGCCCGCGCTGGCGGCTGCGTACGCCGCCGAGTTCAACCTCGGCTTCGCCGCACCGAAGGAGCTGGCACCGGCCTACGACCGGGTCCGGTCGGTGTGCGCCGAACACGGCCGCGACCCGGGCACGCTCCGGCTGTCGGCCGCGCTGACCGTGTGCTGCGGCCGCGACGACGCCGAGGTGGCCCGGCGGGCGGCGGCCATCGGCAAGGACCCGGCGGAGCTGCGCGAACGCGGCCTGGCCGGAACACCGGCCGAGCTGGCCGACCGGATCGGCGAGTACGCCGAGCTCGGCGTGTCGAGGTTCTACCTCCAGTTGCTCGACCTCACCGACCTGGACCAGGTGGAGCTGATCGCCGAGCGGGTCGCCCCGCAGGTGCACTGACTCCGTCCCGCCGGCGGTGGTCGGCGACCCGCACCCGGTTGGCACATCGCAGCGAACAGAACCGCCGCCGGCCGTTGCGGGAGACGTCCAGGAACACCGCACCACACCCCTCCCGGTCGCAGCGTCCGAGCCGGTGGCCGGCGGCGTCACAGACCACGTGCGCGAGGCCGGCGGCGGTCTGCGCCCGGACGCGGGTCACCACGTCCGGGTCCTCGGGGAAGTAGTGCAGGTGCGGTGGCCGGCCGCCGTGCCGGCTGACGAACGGGCGGCTCGCGCCGAGCTCGAGAAGTTCGTTGACCAGGGCGACCTGGCGGTCCGGGTCGGGCTCGCCGTAGGCCCGGTCCAGGTGCGCGGCCCAGCCGGCGAGGTCGTGGGTGTCACGCCGGGTCAGCCGTCCGGGCTCGATCTGGTGGGCGGCCAGGATCCGGGCCAGCTCGTCGACGTCCGGCGGGCCGGGCCCGCCCGCGGCCTCCCGGCAGTGGTTGACCAGTGCCGTCGCCAGCCGGGCCGCCGATCCGCCGTAATGGTTGAAGTGCACAAGACCATGACAGCACGCTGGGGTGGTGCATGACGACGAGGGCTGCCCCACCTGCGGCTGGCCGGTGGCCGAGCTGACCGACCCGACCGACCTGAACGATCTGGCCGACCTGAACGATCCGAACGACCTGGCCGATCGCGGGGGAGCGGGCGAGCTGCTGTCCCGGCACCGCACCTCCGCGGGCACCGTGACGTACGTGCGGTGCGTCTGCGGCGGCGTCCTCGTCCTGGTGGCGGATGCGGTCGTGGGTGGCGCCGGGTCGTGGCCGAGCGAGCCGAGTGAGCCGAGTGAACGAGGTCCGGCCCACCGGGGCACGCCCGCCACCCGGGGCACTCCCTCCTAGACTCTGGACCGACGTACTTCCGAACGAACGGGACCGGTCGTGAGCCACCCCGGCAGTGGGCCGCTGCGGATCATCCGCGGCGCGTTGCTCGCTGTCTGCTGCACCGCACTGGCCGTCCTCGGCCACGTCGGCGGGGGCGGCGAAGCACCGCCGGTGACGGCGCTGGTGGCCGGCACGCTCGTCGTGGGGGCGGCGTTCGCGGTGCTCGCGGACCGGCGGCGCGCGTTCGGCCAGATCCTCGCGGCCGCGCTGGTGGCGCAGGCGATCTTCCACGCCGCGTTCTCCCTCGCGTGCGCCCACGGGTTCGACGTCACGACGGGTTCCGCCATCACCCCCGGTCCGGTCGCCGGCGCGCCGGCGGAGGTGTTCCCCGGTCCGGTGATGGTGCTCGCCCACCTCGGCGCCGCCGCGCTGCTCGCGGCGCTGGCCGCGGCCGGCGAGACCCTCGTGTGGGTGGTGTTCCACCTGCTCGGGCTGGTGCGCCTGCCCGCCCTCACCCTGCCGTCGCCTGCCGGGGTCAACCTCACCCCGGCGCGGCACCACCACGACGATCTTCCCGGAGCACGCGAGCTCCGGGTCTGCCGAGCCCACCGGCGGCGAGGACCTCCGGCCGTGATGCCGGCTCCGGCCTGACCCACCGCGACACCCATGGTGCGGACGGCCGGATCCCATCGAGCCACCGTCTCGTCATCACCGCGCGCCGGTACCCACCGCTGGTGGCCCATCCGCGCGCGGGTTCGCACCGAAGGGTTCTCATGCAGGTCAGACCGCTTCACCTCCCATCCCGCTCCAGCACGCCGCGATCGGTCCGTACGTCACTACGGCGGGCCGCCGTGGTCACCGGCACCGCCGCCGGTGCGCTGCTGGTGTCGACCGGGACCGCCTCCGCCCACGTGACCGTGAATCCCGGCGAGGCCGGGCAGGGGGAGTACGCCAAGCTCACCTTCCGGGTGCCCAACGAGTCCGGCACCGCCTCCACCGTCCGGATCCGGGTGAACTTCCCGGCGGCGACCCCGCTCCCGTCGGTGCGGGTGAAGCCGCACCCGGGCTGGACGGCGAAGGTCACCGAGTCCAGGTTGCCGCGGCCGGTCGACGTCGGCGACGTACGACTGGACCGGGCAGTCACCTCGGTCACCTGGACCGCTGCCGAGGGTTCGACGATCGGGCCGGGGGAGTTCGACGAGTTCGACGTGTCGGTCGGCCCGCTGCCCGCGAAGAGCTCCATGTCCTTCCCGGTCGTCCAGACTTACGACGACAAGACGGTCGCGCGCTGGGATCAGGCCCAGGCGGCCGGGGCGGCCGAGCCGGAGCACCCGGCTCCGACGCTCACGCTGGTCGCCGGTTCGGGCGGTCACCACGGCACCGAGGCCGCCGCGTACGCGGCGCTCGCGGTTCGCCGCCTCGGCCGGGGCGGCGCACGATGACCGGCAGGCCCGGGACACCCGGCCGAACCACGCCCGCCGGAGTGCTGGGCAGACGGCGGGGCGCCGGAGCGCGGGTGCTCGCCACCGCGCTGGTACTCGCCGGGTGCCTGGGCCTGCAGGCCTGGTCGTCGGTTCCGGCGTACGCCCACGCCGCCCTGGTGTCCAGCGACCCGAAGGACGGCGCGGTGCTCGACCGGCCGCCGCGGCGGATCACGCTGGAGTTCGACGACCCGATCTCCCGGAAGTTCGACTTCGTCGCCGTCAGCGGACCCGGCGGCGCCACCTACCAGTCCGGCAGCCCGCGGGTGATGGGAAACAAGGTGACCCAGCGGCTGGACCACCTCGGGCCGGCCGGCACCTACGAGGTCGCCTGGCGGGTGGTGTCCGCCGACGGGCACCCGGTGTCCGGGACGCTGACGTTCACCACCCGCGCCGCCGGTGGCGGGCATGGCACGCCGGCCACCACCAGGCCCGGCAGGACGCAGGCGCCAGGCTCCACGGCCACCCCCGGAGCGTCCGGCACGCCGGCCGCGTCAGGTCCGGAGGGCTCCTCCGGCACGCCGTGGTGGCCGATCGGGGTGGCGGTGCTCGTGGTGGCCGGCGGCGGCGTGCTGGTGGCCGCCCGGCGGCGGCGCGACGGCGACCCGCCGTCACCGGACGAGGGTTAGGTGGGGATGCTGTGAGCGTGACCGAACGTCGAGACGCCGGTAGCCGGCCGGACCGGAGCGGCACCCGCCCGGGTCCGGCCGGCAACCTGCCCTGGGTGGCCGTCGGCTGGCTGCTCGCCGGGGTGGGCGTGCTCGTGATCGCCCTGGTGGTGGGCGGGGGACGGCCGAGGACCGCCGCCCCGGGCCTGCCCGACCCGGGAATGCTCACCGGCTGGGGCCTGCCGATCGCCAAGCTGGCCATGGACCTCGCCGCCGTCGGCGCGGTGGGGTCGCTGTTGTTCGGGGTGCTGGCGCCCACCCGGGCCGGGGCGCTCGAGCCCGCCGCCACCCGGGCGCTGCGCGGGGCGGCGGCCTGCGCGTGGGCCTGGGCGGTCGCCGCCGCGCTCACGCTGATGTTCACCCTTTCGGACTTCCTCGGCATCCCGGTCGCCCGGCTGGACTATCGGGACAACCTGGCCGGTTTCGTCGCCGAGGTGACCCAGGGCCGGTCACTGGCGGTCGTGTTCCTGCTCGCGGTCATCCTCGCCGCGACCGCGCGCGGCGTACGGACGCTGAACGGCGTCGCCCTGCTGCTCGTCCTCGCGGTGACCGCCACCCTTCCGCCGGCCCTGACCGGTCACTCGGCCGGCGCCGCCGACCACGACATCGCCACCTCCAGCCTGCTGGTGCACATCGTCGCGGTGACGCTGTGGGTCGGCGGCCTGGTGGGCCTCGCCGTGTACGGATGGTGGGCGACCACTCCCGCACTGGGCAGCGCGGCCGGCCGGTACAGCTCGCTGGCCCTGTGGTGCTTCGCCGCCGCGGGCTTCTCCGGGCTGCTCAACGCGTGGGTACGCCTCGGCGGGATCGCGCCGCTGGTCACCTCGTCGTACGGCTGGCTGGTGCTCGGCAAGCTCGCCGCGCTGGTCGCCCTCGGCTGGTTCGGCTGGTGGCACCGCCGCCGGACGCTGCCGGCCCTGGACAAGAAGGCGCCGGGGGCGTTCCGCCGGTTCGCGGCGGTCGAGGCGGCGGTGATGGCCGCCACGATCGGGCTGGCCGTGGCGTTGTCGCGGACGCCGACGCCGGTGCCGGAGGAGGTGGAGCGCCAGTCGACCGCGCAGGCTCTGATCGGGTGGGCGGTCCCGCCGTTCTCCTGGTCGAACGTGCTCACCCTGTGGCGGACGGACGCGCTGGTGCTGGTGGCGGCGGCCACCGGCGTCGTCCTCTACCTGCGCGGGGTGTGGCGGCTGCGGACCCGCGACCTGCGCTGGCCTGTCGGGCGAACGATCAGCTGGCTGCTCGGGGTGGCGGTGACCGTCTTCGTGCTGTGCTCGGGCATCGCGACGTACGCCCCGGCGATGTTCAGCGTGCACATGGCGCAGCACATGACGCTCACCATGCTGTCGCCGATCCTGCTGGCCATGGGCGCTCCGGTGACGCTGGCGCTGCGCGCGCTCCCGGCCGGCCGCCGGGCCGAGGACGGCGGCCGGGAGCGGGGCATGCGCGAGTGGATCCTCACCGTTTTGCACAGCCGGGTGGTCCGGGTGTTCACCCATCCCCTGGTGGCGCTGGCGTTGTACGTCCTGAGCCTGTACGCCTTCTACTTCACCCGGCTGTTCGCCTCGGCGATGAGCAGCCACACCGGCCACCTGCTGATGACGTTCCACTTCCTGGCGGTCGGGTCGCTGTACTTCTGGCCGATCATCGGGCTGGATCCGATGCCGCGGCGGCTGCCTCCGGTCGGCCGGATGCTGTTGCTGTTCGCGTCCATGCCGTTCCACGCGTTCTTCGGCGTGATCGTGATGACCACCACGACGGTGCTCGGCGCGCAGTGGTTCGCCGGCCTGCGGCTGCCCTGGCTGGACCCGCTGGCCGACCAGAACGTCGGCGGCGGAATCGCCTGGGCCGCCGCGGAGCTTCCGGTGATCATCGTTCTCGGCGTGGTGTTCGCGCAGTGGGTGCGGGCCGACGCGCGGGAGGCGAAGCGGACGGACCGGCGCGCCGACGCCGGTGACGGGCGGCTGTCCGACTACAACGCGATGCTGGCCCGGCTGGCCGCGCGGGACGACTCCGGCCGCTAGGGGAGGCGGGGACGGGTGGCGCCGGCTCGCCCGATCCGTGTATCTTGATGTCGAGATAATTGCGTGACGCCCGGACCGCATCCGGACCCCGGCCGGTGCACTCGGTACGTCGGTGGGCAGGATGGCGGCGGGTGCGACAACGCGGGATCGACCGGGCCCACCGGGACCCACCGGGACCTGCCGGGACAGATCCAGCGGACAGATCCAACGGACAAGGGGAGAGGCCATGGCGAGCGTCGACAGCTTCGGAGCCAAGGGACAGCTCGAGGTCGGTGAGGCGTCGTACGAGATCTACCGGCTCGCCGCCGTCGACGGCGCCGAGCGGCTGCCGTACAGCCTGAAGATCCTGCTGGAGAACCTCCTGCGCACCGAGGACGGCGCCAACATTACCGCCGACGACATCCGGGCGCTGGCGCAGTGGGACGCGAACAGCGAACCCAGCAAGGAGATCCAGTTCACCCCCGCCCGGGTCATCATGCAGGACTTCACCGGCGTGCCCGCCGTGGTCGACCTGGCCACGATGCGTGAGGCGGTCCGCGACCTCGGCGGCGACCCGGCGCGGATCAACCCGCTGTCGCCGGCCGAACTCGTCATCGACCACTCCGTCATCGCCGACGTGTTCGGTACGCCGGACGCGTTCGCCCGCAACGTCGAGATCGAGTACGAACGCAACCGGGAGCGCTACCAGTTCCTGCGCTGGGGCCAGGGCGCCTTCGACGACTTCCGTGTCGTCCCGCCGGGCACCGGCATCGTGCACCAGGTCAACATCGAGCACCTCGCCCGAGTGGTGTTCGGCCGCGAGGTCGACGGCGCCCGGCAGGCCTACCCCGACACCTGCGTCGGCACCGACTCCCACACCACGATGGTCAACGGGCTCGGCGTCGTCGGCTGGGGCGTGGGCGGGATCGAGGCCGAGGCGGCGATGCTCGGCCAGCCCGTGTCGATGCTCATCCCGCGGGTGGTCGGCTTCAAGCTGAACGGCGAGCTGCCCGAGGGCGCCACCGCCACCGACCTGGTGCTCACCATCACCGAGATGCTGCGCAAGCACGGCGTGGTCGGGAAGTTCGTGGAGTTCTACGGCCCCGGTGTGGGAGCGGTCCCACTGGCCAACCGCGCCACCATCGGCAACATGTCCCCGGAGTACGGCTCCACGATCGCGGTGTTCCCGATCGACGAGGAGACCGTGCGCTACCTGCGGTTGACAGGCCGTCCGGACGAGCAGGTCGCGCTGGTCGAGTCCTACGCCAGGGAGCAGGGCCTGTGGCACGACCCCGAGCGCGAGGCCGCCTACTCGGAGTACCTCGAGCTCGACCTGTCCACGGTCGTTCCGTCCATCGCCGGCCCGAAGCGGCCGCAGGACCGGGTGAGCCTCACCGACGCCAAGCAGGTGTTCCGCGGCGTGCTCACCGACTACGTCACCGCCGAGGTGAAGACGAACGGGGACGAGAAGGGCTACGACGAGGCGGCCGCGGAGTCCTTCCCGGCCAGCGACGCGCCCTCCTTCAGCGGTGACAACCACGCCGACCAGCCGGCGGGCTACGCCTCGGCCGCCCGCGGCGCCGACGGCCGCCCGAGCGCGCCGACCCGGGTCACCCTGCCCGACGGCACCGAGTGCGAGGTCGACCACGGTGCCGTGGTGATCGCCGCGATCACCTCCTGCACCAACACCTCCAACCCGTCGGTGATGGTCGGCGCGGCGTTGCTGGCCAAGAAGGCGGTCGAACGCGGCCTGAACAGCAAGCCCTGGGTCAAGACCACCCTGGCGCCCGGTTCGAAGGTCGTCATGGACTACTACGAGCGGGCCGGCCTCACGCCGTACCTCGAGAAGCTCGGCTTCAACCTGGTCGGCTACGGCTGCACCACCTGCATCGGCAACTCCGGCCCGCTCATCCCCGAGGTGAGCAGGGCGGTCAACGACGCCGACCTCGCCGCGGTGTCGGTCCTGTCCGGCAACCGCAACTTCGAGGGCCGAATCAACCCGGACGTGAAGATGAACTACCTCGCGTCCCCGCCGCTGGTGGTGGCGTACGCCCTCGCCGGCAGCATGGACGTCGACCTGAGCACGGAGCCGCTCGGCCAGGACAACGACGGCAACGACGTGTTCCTCGCCGACATCTGGCCGTCGGGGCACGAGGTCGAGGAGGTCGTCGCCGGGGCCATCGCCAGCGAGATGTTCACCCGCGACTACGCCGACGTGTTCGCCGGTGACGAGCAGTGGCAGGGCCTGCCCACGCCCGAGGGCGAGGTGTTCGCGTGGGACGGGCAGTCCACCTACGTGCGCAAGCCGCCGTACTTCGAGGGCATGGCCGCAGAGCCCTCGCCGGTGAGCGACATCACCGGCGCCCGGGTGCTGGCCAAACTGGGCGACTCGGTGACCACCGACCACATCTCCCCGGCCGGTTCGATCAAGAAGGACAGCCCGGCCGGCGCGTACCTGCTGGACAACGGCGTGCAGTTCCGCGACTTCAACTCCTACGGGTCGCGGCGCGGCAACCACGAGGTGATGATCCGCGGCACCTTCGCCAACATCCGGTTGCGCAACCAGCTGGCGCCGGGCACCGAGGGCGGCTTCACCCGCGACTTCACCGCGGGCGGCGAGGTCGCCACGATCTACGACGCCTCCACGCACTACCAGGAAGCCGGCACGCCGCTGGTCATCCTGGCCGGCAAGGAGTACGGCTCGGGATCCTCCCGCGACTGGGCGGCCAAGGGCACCGCGCTGCTGGGTGTCAAGGCGGTGTTGGCGGAGTCGTACGAGCGGATCCACCGGTCCAACCTCATCGGCATGGGTGTGCTGCCGCTGCAGTACGCCGACGGTGAGTCCGCGGAGTCGCTCGGCCTCACCGGCGAGGAGACCTTCGACGTGGTGGGCATCGAGGCGCTCAACGAGGGGGAGACCCCTCGGGAGCTGACCGTGCGCGCCGACGGCAGGGAGTTCCGCGCCGTGGTCCGCATCGACACCCCGGGCGAGGCCGACTACTTCCGGCACGGCGGGATCATGCAGTACGTCCTGCGGTCCCTGCTCGCCCGCTGAGGTTCACACCCGGCGCACCACGCGACGTCGCCCCCGTCCCCACGATGCACGTGGGGACGGGGGCGACGTCGTGGTACGGCGTTCGAGCGATGCTCGGAACGCTCAGGCGGCCTCGTAGGCCTGGGTGGTGGGGTACTCCCCGGCCTCGGCGTCGGTGGCGGCCCGCCGGCGCAGCGCGGCGGCGCCGATCAGCACCAGGAGCAACCCGCCGACGGCGATCCACGCGCCGGGCTGGACGTCGGCGACCCGGAACTGTGCCGCCCCGTCGGCGAAGCCGATCCGGGCCACCCACAGCCCGGCGGTGGCAGCGCCGAGCAGGAACGACAACCACAGCAGCACCCGCACCAGCAGCAGCGCGCCCAGGATGCCGATCGCACCGGCGACCGCGAGCGGGGCGGCCATCGAGGTCCAGTAGTTCAGTGTCTGCCCGGTCAGGTCCTTGACCTCGGGCCGGGTCAGCAGGTCCTGCAGGCGAACCTGCTGTGGTGAGCGGTTTCCGAGCCAGTCGAAATAGGCCCCGCTCGCTATCGCGATGGCTCCGATGGTGGCGAGTACCGCCGCCCGAGGACGAACGATTGTCATGGCCGGACCTCCAGCGTCGTGCCGATCCCCGTGTGACTGCCCCCGCGAACTTCGGGGTGCAACCTACCCCAATCCGGGTCGGTCGCGCGGGCCGTCGCCGCGCGGGCGTACCAGCGGGAACAGCAGGGTCTCCCGGATCGACCGGCCGGTCAGGGTCATCACCAGCCGGTCGATCCCGAGGCCGAGGCCGCCGGCCGGTGGCATGCCGTACTCGAGCGTGCGCAGGAAGTCCTCGTCGAGCTGCATCGCCTCGGGGTCGCCGCCTGCGGCGAGCAGGGACTGGGCGGTGAGCCGGCGGCGCTGCTCGACCGGATCGGCGAGTTCGGAGTACGCCGTGCCGAGCTCGACCCCGAACACCACGAGGTCCCAGCGTTCGGCGAGGCGCGGGTCGTCGCGGTGCGACCGGGTGAGCGGTGAGACCTCGGTGGGGAAGTCGGTGTAGAAGGTCGGGCAGACGGTGTTCGGCTCCACCAGCGCGTCGTACACCGCGAGAACCGCAGCGCCGGCGCCGGCCGCCGCGTCGACGTGCACGTTCGCGCGTGCGGCATACCCGCGCAACGTCTCGGCGTCGGTGCCGGGGCCCACCTCCTCACCGAGCGCTGCACTCACCGCCGCGTGCACGCTCACCACCGGCCACTCCGCGGCGAGGTCGACTTCGGTGGTGCCGTCGGCGTCGGGGTTCGTCCGGGTGAGCACCGTGCCACCGTGCACCGCGCGGCAGGCGGCGCGCACGAGGTCGCGGGCCAGCAGGCGCATGGAGTGGTAGTCGCCGTACGCCTGGTAGGCCTCCAGCATCGTGAACTCCGGGTTGTGCGTCGCGTCGGCGCCCTCGTTGCGGAAGTTGCGGTTCAGCTCGAAGACCTGCTCCAGCCCGCCGACGAGCAGCCGCTTGAGGTACAGCTCCGGCGCGATCCGCAGGTAGAGCGGCAGGTCGTAGGCGTTGATGTGGGTGCTGAACGGCCGGGCGTTCGCGCCGCCGTGCACCGGCTGCAGCATCGGCGTCTCCACCTCCTCGTACCCGCCGGCCCGCAGGGTGTCCCGGACCGCCGCGACCACGGCCCGGCGCTGCGCGAACAGCACCCGGCTGTCGGGCCGGACGGCCAGGTCGACGGCGCGCTCGCGTACTCGCGCCTCCGGGTCGGTGCGGCCGTGCCACTTGTCCGGCAGGGGGCGCAGGCACTTCGACGTCAGCGCCCAGTCGCTCGCGCGTACGGTGAGCTCGCCCGATCTGGTCGTACCGACGTGGCCGGTGACGCCCACGTGGTCGCCGAGGTCGACGTCGTGCTTCCAGCGGGTGAGCGCGGCCCGGTCGGTCAGCTGCCGCGGGTCGAGCATGACCTGCAGGTCGCCGGTGCCGTCGCGGACGGTGGCGAAGGCCAGGTTGCCGAACGTACGCAGGCCGACGACCCGGCCGGTGACGCCCACCTGCCGGGTCGTCCAGGTGTCGGGCGCGAGGCCGGCGAACTCCGCGGCCACGTCGGCGGCGGTGGCGGTGCGGGGATAGCCGACGGGATAGGGGTCGACGCCTTCGGCGCGCAGCCGGCGCAGCTTGTCCCGGCGGACGCGTTCCTGTTCGGGCAGGGCGCGTTCGCGGCGGCCCTCGAGCGCGTCGAGGTCGGCGGCCGGCTCCTCGCCGGGGAAGGCGACTGCGCCTTCGGGTCCCTCGGTCGCCGGTGGCTGGAGAGTTCCGGCGACACCGGCGACACCGGCTGCCTCGGCTGCCTCGGTGGCGGCCCGGTCCGGCAGCTCCGTCGCCAGCCCGTGCGCACCGGCGGGGCGCAGCCCGCGGCCGGGCAGGACGGGTACCGGCAGCAGGCCCTCCGCGACCCCCGTCGCCACCGCGATCCGGGGCAGGTCCCGCGACCTCGGGTAGCACAGGAACCTCGTCACCCACTCCGGCTCGAACTTCGCGTTCGCGCGGTACAGCGCCTCGATCTGCCACCAGCGCGAGGCGAGCAGCAGTGTTCGCCGCCACACCCGGGCCACCGGTCCGGCGCCGATCTCGGCACCCTCCACCAGGCCGGAGCGGAAGATCGCGAAGTTGAGCGAGATCCGGTCCACGCCCAGCGCCCGCGCCGCCTCGACCAGCCGGGACACCATCAGCTCGACCACGCCGTTGGGCGCCACAGGGGAGCGGCGCATCAGGTCCAGGGACAGACCGCGGCGACCCCACGGCGCGAACGACAACAGGGCGCGCCGGTAGCCGTGCCGGTCCAGGCACTCGACCAGGACGCACCGGCCGTCACGCGGGTCGCCGACCCGGCCGAGCGCCATCGAGAAGCCGCGTTCACCCTGCGTACCCCGCCACCGGTCGGCGTCGGAGCCGATCTCGGCGAGCTCGTCCGCGGGCACGTCGGCGTGCCGCCGGATCCGGCAGGTGTATCCGAGCCGCTCCAGCCGCTGCACCGCCTGGCGTACGCCCCGCATCCGCCGTCCGGCCAGGTCGTAGTCGGCGACGCGCAGGACCGCCTCGTCGCCGACCTCGAGCACGTGCAGGCCCGCGTCGGCGTAGGCGTGCGCGCCCGCCTCGGTCGTCCCCATCACCGCCGGCGCCCAGGCGTAGCGGCGGGCCTCGGCGAGCCAGGCGCGGATCGCGGCCGGCCACTGCCGCGGATCGCCCACCGGGTCCCCGGACGCCAGGCTGACCCCGGCCACCACGCGGTAGGTGACCGCCGCCGCACCGGACGGAGCGAAGATCGCCGACTTGTCCTGGCGGGTGGCGAAGTAGCCCAGGGAGTCCTCGGCGTACGTCGTCAGCAGTCCGCGGAGCTGCCGGTCGTCGGCCGGTGTCTGGTACAGCGTCTTGCGGCGCGGGCGGAACAGCACCCAGGCGCCGGCGAGCTGGACCGCCGCGCCGAGCAGGCCGAGGAAGACCGTCACGCCGTGCGGGGGCGGAGGAGAGGACAGCTCGCGGAAGATGTCGAACCGGTTCGTGGTGGCGTTGGTGCCGCCGGTGAGGAACACCAGCGCGGTCGCGGCCCGGTCGCCCACGGACGCGATCTGCCCGGGGAAGAGCGTCAGCGCCGCCATCCCGAGCACGAACCCCACCACGACGGCGACCGCCACCGTGGCCAGTGCCCGCCAGCCGGCCCGCGGCGCGACCTCGGCGTCGAACGCCGGCCGGGCCAGGACCAGCACCACCAGCACCCCGGTCAGCACCACCAGGCTCAGCAGGCCGTGGCGGAGGATCACGACCTCGAAGACGTCGTACACCATGTTCGGCACGATCAGCAGCACGACGAGGAACCACCAGGCGATCCGCTTGCGGCGCCGGACCGCGGCGGCCAGGATCCCGAGGTACGCCGCGTAGGCGAGGTTCGGCTGGGCGCCGATGGTGGTCAGCTCGATCAGGTCGCGCACGGGTTCCAGCACCCGCCGCAGCCCCGGGAACAGCGCGGTGACCACACAGAAGACCGCCACCGCGGTCAGGAAGCGCGCGATCCAGGTCGCCAGGACCGCTGCCCTGGCGTCCTTGCGAGTTGCCATCCGGGGCTGTCTCACAGGCCCGCACCGGCGGCCGGGCACTCAGGCGGGTCGGAACGCACGCCGGGCAGCATAGAAGGCCTTCCTGGTCACAGGGCCGCGCGGACCTTCGCGGCGTACTCCCGGGCCTCGTCCTCGCCGGCGTACTTGTGCCGTGGCCAGAAGAACCCCCGCAAACCGTCACCCTTGGTGCGCGGCACCACGTGGGTGTGCAGGTGCGGGACGCTCTGGCTGATCCGGTTGTTGATCGCGACGAACGACCCCTTCGCGCCGAGGCCGGTCTCCATCGCCCGGGCCACCCGCTGGACCGCCGCGAGATAGGGGTCGCGCAGCTCCCCGGGAAGGTCGAGCAGGGTGTCCACGTGGCCGCGGGGGACCACCAGCGTGTGCCCCTTGAACACCGGGCGTACGTCGAGGAACGCCACCACGTCCGGCTCGTCCAGCACCAGGTCGGCCGACCCGTCGGCGACGACGCCGCAGAACACGCAACCGGCGTCGGCGGCCGCGGAGCGCGGCGCGGAGTCCGGCGCTGAGCCCGGCGGGGAGGTAGGCATGGTGGACAGATTACGGCCTGTCCACCTCCGGACCGCAGAACCGCCGCGCACACCGGGCGACATGACGTGCCGATTACGGCAACGTGCTCCGGCTGGTAAACCCTTGACGATCATGTGACGGAATAGTTGTCTGTGGCCCGTGACGCACCGGCCTGGTTCGCAGGCGTCGCTTCGGGCGGCAAACGTACGTCGGGTGCTGGCAGCGGTCCGGGCACACGGCGTACTGAGTCAGGCCGAGATCGCGCGGATCACCGGTCTGTCGCCGGCCTCGGTCTCCAACATCGTGCACCAGCTGGCCGACGCGGACGCCGTCGAGCTGTCCCCGGGGATCCGGGGCGGCCGGCGGGCGCAGGAGGTACGCGTCCGGTCCGACGGCGGCCTGGTCGTCGGGCTGGACTTCGGCCACCGCCACATCCGGGTCGCGGTGTCCGACCTGCGGTTCGTCGTACGCGCCGAACGCCGGGTGGAGTGCGACGTCGGAGCGTCGGCGCTGTCGGCGCTCGCGGTCGCGGAGAGGCTCGTCGGCGAGCTGCTGGACGAGATCGGCACCACCAGGTGCGGCGTCCGGGCGGTCGGGCTCGGCCTGCCGGCGCCGATGGGTCCCGACGGCGGCACGCTGGCGGCCTGGCCGATCCTGCCGAGCTGGGCGACCATCGACCCCGCCCGGCACCTCGCGAAGCGGCTGGGCGCGCCGGTCTACGCCGACAACGACGCCAACCTGGGCGCCCGCGGCGAGTTGTACTTCGGCGCCGGGCGCGGCGTGTCCGACCTCGCCTACATCAAGGCGGCCACCGGCCTGGGCGCGGGACTGGTGGTGGCCGGGAACGTCTACCGCGGGTTCGCCGGCTCCGCGGGCGAGATCGGCCACCTGACCATCGACGAGATGGGGCCGGTGTGCTCGTGCGGCAACCGCGGCTGCCTGGAGACGATGGTGGGCGCGCCGTACCTCCTGGAACTCATCCGGCACAGCCATCCCGACGTGCGCACGGTGGAACAGCTCGTCACCTGCGCGCTGGCCGGCGACGGCGGCTGCCGGCGGGTGGTCGCCGACGCGGGCCGGCACATCGGGTTCGTGGCCGCCAACCTGTGCAACGTCGTCAACCCCGAGCGGGTGGTGGTGGGCGGTGACCTGGCGGCGGCGGGCGACCTGCTGCTGGAACCCCTGCGGTCCGCGATGCCCCGGTATGCCGTGGTCACGGTGGCGTCGACGCCCGTGGTGGCCGCGCTGACGGGGGAGCGGGCGGAGGTGCTCGGCGCTTTGGTCCTCGCGGTCGAGCAGTTCCAGCGCCGGCACGACCAGGCCGAGGGCGCGGACGTCCCCGCCGACGACCCGGGCCGAGAGGTTCCGAGCGGGGACGATGCGGGCGTGAACGATCCGGGCAGGGACCCGGCGGGCAGGGACTCGGCCAGGGACTCGGCGGGCGAGGCCGTACGAGACGGCTCGGGCGACCCCGGCTTCCGTACCGAGGCCGGCCTGGCCAACGGGCACCATCCCGCGGTCTCCGGCCCCGCGCCGGACCTCGGCCCGGCTGGTCGCAGCCCGGTCAGCGGCCCCGCCTAGGTTCCGTCCCGCCCAGGGTCCGTCCCGCCCAGTCGCCCGGATCGGCGGAGCTGCTCGCACCGCTCGGCGGCCCGCACGGCAGGCCCTCGCTGCGCGTCCGCCGTGGGTCGCGTTCCGGTGTGCCCCACCGTGGTGCAGGCGTCACCGTGGGTGCCGGACCGGACGTGGCGTACGTTACTCACCAGTCCAGGTCCCACCCGGCGGCCGTGCGGCCCTCTAGACTCGACCCCAGCCGGAGACGGTCGACAACGCGTGGGAGGTAGCTGGGATGGGTGTGCTCGAGAAGGTACGGGAACCAGCCGACCTCAACGCTCTGTCCGAGGAGCAGCTCACCACCCTCGCCCGCGAGATCCGCGACTTCCTGGTGGCCAAGGTCTCCCGCACCGGCGGCCACCTGGGCCCCAACCTCGGCATCGTCGAGCTCACCCTCGCCCTGCACCGCGTCTTCGAGTCCCCCAGGGACCGGATCATCTTCGACGTCGGCCACCAGGCCTACGTGCACAAGATGCTCACCGGCCGCCAGGAGGGCTTCGACCTGCTCCGCCAGAAGGGCGGGCTGTCGGGCTACCCCAGCCGGGCGGAGTCCGAGCACGACCTGGTGGAGAACTCCCACGCCTCGGCGTCGCTTTCGTACGCCGACGGGCTGGCGAAGGCCTACCAGCTGCGCGGTGAGGACCGGCACGTCGTCGCGGTGATCGGCGACGGCGCGCTGACCGGCGGGATGGCCTGGGAGGCGCTGAACAACATCGCCGGCGCCAAGGACCGGCCGCTGGTCATCGTGGTCAACGACAACGGCCGTTCCTACACCCCGACCGTCGGCGGGATCGCCGACCACCTCACCGCCCTGCGCACCGACCCCCGCTACGAACGCGTGCTGGACCTCGTCAAGCGCTCCCTGAGCCGGACCCCGCTGGTCGGGCCGCCGCTCTACGACGTGCTCCACGGCATCAAGCGCGGTCTCAAGGACGTGATGGCGCCGCAGGGCCTGTTCGAGGACCTCGGGATGAAGTACGTCGGCCCCGTCGACGGGCACGACCGCGAGCTGGTCGAGCACGCCCTGGAGCAGGCGAAGAACTTCGGCGGCCCGGTCATCGTGCACTGCGTCACCAGCAAGGGCCACGGCTACGAGATCGCCGAGCAGGACGAGGCCGACTGCTTCCACAGCCCCTCCGGCGCGTTCGACCCGCTGACCGGCACCCCGGTGGCCGCGCCGGGCGCGAAGTGGACCAACGTCTTCCGCGACGAGCTGGTCGAGCTGGGCCGGGAGCGCCCCGACATCGTGGCCATCACCGCCGCCATGCGGCACCCGACCGGCCTGGACGCGTTTGCCCGGGCGTTCCCCGAGCGTTCCTTCGACGTGGGCATCGCCGAGCAGCACGCCGTGACGTCCGCGGCCGGCCTGGCGATGGGCGGCATGCACCCGGTGGTGGCGATCTACTCCACCTTCCTCAACCGCGCGTTCGACCAGATGCTGATGGACGTCGCGCTGCACGGGTGCGGCGCGACGTTCGTGCTCGACCGGGCCGGGGTGACCGGCGAGGACGGGCCGAGCCACAACGGCATGTGGGACATGTCGATCCTGCAGGTCGTGCCCGGACTGCGGCTCGCCGCTCCGCGCGACGGCGCCCGGCTGCGCGAGCTGCTCCGCGAGGCGGTCGCGGTCGACGACGGCCCGACGGTGCTGCGGTTCCCCAAGGGCGCGCTCGCGGACGACCTGCCCGCTCTCGAACGCCGGGACGGCGTCGACGTCCTGGTCCGCGAGGGCGACACCGACGTCCTGCTCGTCTGTGTCGGCTCGATGGCCGCCACCGGAGTCGAGGTGGCCGCCCGGCTCACCGGCCAGGGCATCGGCGTCACCGTCGTCGACCCCCGCTGGGTGAAGCCGGTCAACCCCGTCCTGGTCGATCTCGCCCGCACGCACCGGCTGGTGGTGTCGCTGGAGGACAGCGGCCGGGTCGGCGGGTGCGGCGCGGCTCTCGGGCTCGCCCTGTCCGACGCCCGGGTCGGCACACCGCTGCACGTCGCGGGCATCGCCCAGCGGTTCCTCGACCACGACAAGCGGCCCCAGCTGCTGGCCGAGATGGGACTCGGCGCCCAGGACCTCGCCCGCGACATCGTCGAGCGGATGGCCCAGGCCGACGACGCCGCTCTGGTGACCGACGATCACGGCGCGGTGTCACGCGGGTAACCCCCGCAACCATTCGCTGACCTGCGCGAAAGCCCGGACACGCACCCCGCTGGCCGACTGGTGGCCGGTCCTCTACCTTGGTCCGATGAATCCCAGGGACACGCGCGGGTCGACGTCGCTCATGCGCACCAAGCCGGTCGAAAAGGCCATCTCCGACACCGAGGCGCCGGAGCATCGGCTGAAGAAGAACCTCGGCGCGCTCGACCTCACCGTCTTCGGGGTCGGTGTCACGATCGGCGGCGGTCTGTTCGTGCTCACCGGCACGGCCGCCGCGACGTACGCCGGTCCGGCGGTGGCGCTGTCGTTCGTCATCGCCGCGGTGGCCTGTGGCCTGGCGGCACTGTGCTACGCGGAGTTCGCCTCGACCGTCCCGGTGGCGGGTTCGGCGTACACCTTCTCCTACGCCACCCTCGGCGAGCTGATCGCGTGGATCATCGGCTGGGACCTCATCCTGGAGTTCTTCGTCGGCGCCGCGGCGGTGTCCAGCGGCTGGTCGGGGTACCTCGCGAGCGCCCTGCAGGGCACGCCGCTGCAGATACCCGCGGCGGTGGCCAACACCAAGGACGGGTTCATGAACCTCCCGGCCGGGCTGCTCGTGCTGGCCCTGACCGCGGTGCTCGTCATCGGCATCAAGCTGTCCAGCCGGATCAACCAGGTCGCCGTCGCGATCAAGGTGGGCGTGGCCCTGCTGTTCGTGCTGGCCGGCATCTTCTTCGTCAAGGCCGCCAACCTCACGCCGTTCGTTCCGCCGAGCCAGCCGACCAAGGGCGGCGGTGGCGCTCTCACCGAGCCGCTGATCCAGGTGCTGTTCGGCATGCAGCCGGGGTCGTTCGGCTGGGCCGGAGTGATGAGTGGCGCCGCGGTCGTGTTCTTCGCGTTCATCGGGTTCGACGTGGTGGCCACCACCGCTGAGGAGACCCGTAAGCCGCAGCGCAACCTGCCGATCGGGATCATCGCCTCGCTGGCGATCTGCACCGTCCTCTACGTCACCGTCAGCCTGGTGGTGACCGGAATCCAGAGCTACAAGTCGATCGACCCCGCCGATGCCGCGCCTCTGGCCACCGCGATGACCCACGCCGGGCACCCCGCGCTGGCCAGGATCATCTCCATCGGCGCCGCGGTCGGCATCATCGTCGTGGTGATGATCCTGCTGCTCGGGCAGAGCCGGGTGGCGTTCGCGATGGCCCGCGACGGCCTGCTGCCGCCGGTGTTCGCCAAGGTGCACCCGAAGTTCCGTACGCCCTACGTCGTCACCATCGTGGTCGGAATCGCGGCGGCGCTGCTCGCGGCGTTCACCTCGATCGACGTGCTGGCCGAACTCGTCAACGTCGGGACGCTGGCGGCGTTCATCCTGGTCAGCATCGGGGTGCTCGTCCTGCGTCGGTCCCGGCCGGACCTGAAGCGCGGCTTCCGCACACCGCTGGTGCCGGTGCTGCCGATCGTCTCGGCGCTGGTGTGCTTCTACCTCATGCTCAACCTCGCGGTGGAGACCTGGCTGCGGTTCCTGGTGTGGATGGCGATCGGCCTGGTCATCTACTTCGCGTACGGCCGTCGGCGGTCCCGGCTGGTGACCGGCAACGTCGAGGCGGGTGGCCGGGGAGGCCGCACCAGCCGGAGCTAGCTTCGACGCGGACGCCGTTTCGTCGGGTCGGGCGTGGTGCCGGATACTCCAGCACTCAGCCCGGCCCGACGATTCTTCCGCGGAAGAATTCTCTGGCTCCCATGCTTGTCGCCGCGCGCTCCTGAAGTCACGGCACCGTCCGCAGCCGTTGACGGGCGATTCTTCCGCGGAAGAGTCGCCTGGCCCTCCGCATGCTCGTCGCGTCGTTTCCTCTCGCACTTCCGTCTCCGGCCGATCAGGTCAGAGCAAGTGTGAAGACGGGCGGCTAACCGAGCCACCTCCAGCTTGCACACTCCGGCGCGAGCAGGCAGCCGGGTATCGCGGGGGGCCCGCCATCGGCCCGCGGTCATCGATTCTTCCGCGGAAGAATCGACGGAGGTTCAAACGGCGCACTGCCGCCCACCCCTCAGGCGCATCAGCCGGTTCGGCGTGTGCGGCACGTGGCGCCGATTCTTCCGCGGAAGAATCCCGGAGCAGAGGTGGTTGGCCTCCGGATCGGGTTGGCCGTCGAGGCAGTGGGTTCACCCGATCGGCGCCGGGCGGGCCACTCGTGTGGCTGGGCGAGAAACCGCAACTCGTTCGAACGAAGCAATGCGGGCCACACCCATGGGTGTGGCCCGCATCAGCTCGGGTCGAGGTTCGCCGAGTGGCCGGGAAGTTAGCCCGGTCGTAGGAGACCGTCAGGCCGGCAGGCTCGCGGCCCCCACCGGAAGGAACCGCCGTCCGCCGACTCGCTCGGCGATCCCACTGCGGTCGAGGTACGGCGTGATGCCGCCCAGGTGGAACGGCCAGCCCGCGCCGAGGAGCATCGCCAGGTCGACGTCGGGTGCGTCGGCGACCACGCCGTCGTCCAGCAACCGGCGTACCTCGTCGGCGACCGCCGCCATCGCGCGCTCGCGTACCTGCTCCCCGGTGGAGGGTTGGTCGCCCTGCTCCAGCAGGGCGCGGGTGTCGTCGTCGAGGAACGGCTTGCCCTGGGCGTCCCACGACCACAGGCCGGGCTTGTTCGCCGCGACCAGCCGCTGCAGGTTGGGGGAGACGTAGAACCGGTCGGGGAACGCCTCGTGCAGCGTCTCGGCCACGTGCAGCCCGACCGCCGGGCCGACCAACTGCAGCAGTACGAACGGCGTCATCGGCAGGCCGAGTGGGAGCACCGCCTGGTCCGCGACCTCCACCGGAGTTCCCTCGTCGACGCAGCGGGTGACCTCGCCCATGAACCTCGTCAGGATGCGGTTGACGACGAACGCCGGCGCGTCCTTGACCAGGATCGCGTTCTTCTTGAGGCCCTTGGCGGTGGCGAACGCCGTGGCCAGGCTCGCGTCGTCGGTGCGCTGCCCGCGGACGACCTCCAGCAGCGGCAGGATCGCCACCGGGTTGAAGAAGTGGAACCCCACCACGCGTTCGGGATGGGTCAGCTTGCTCGCCATCGTGGTGACCGACAACGACGAGGTGTTGGTGGCGAGGACGCACTCGGGCGAGACGATCCCCTCCAGCTCGGCGAACACCTGCTGCTTGACCTTCATCTCCTCGAAGACGGCCTCGAGTACGAAGTCGCAGTCGGCGTAGACGCCCTTGTCGGTGGATCCGGTGACCAGCGCCTTGATCCGGTTGGCCTGGTCGCCACTCACCCGGCCCTTGGCGGCCAGCTTGTCCACCTCACCGCGGACGTACGAAAGGCCCTTCTCGACCCGCTCGTCGTCGATGTCGGTGAGCACCACGGGGACCAGCAGCCGGCGGGCGAACAGCAGCGCCAGCTGGCTGGCCATCAGGCCCGTGCCGACGATGCCGACCTTCGTCACCGGCCGGGCCAGCGACTTGTCCGGAACGCCGACCGGCTTCTTCGCCCGCCGCTGCACCAGGTCGAACGCGTACAGCCCCGACCGGAACTCCTCGCTCATCAGCAGATCGGCCAAGGCGTCGTCCTCGAGGGCTAACCCCTCCTCCTTGGAGCAGGTCTTCGCCGCCGCGATGATGTCCAGCGCACGCTGCGCGGCCGGCGCCGCGCCGTGCAGCTTGGCGTCGACGAACGCACGGCCACGGGCGACGGCCGCGTCCCACGCCTCGCCCCGGTCGACCGGCGCCCGCTCCACCTGGGTGCGCCCGCTCAGCACCTGACCCGCCCAGTCGAGGGAGCGTTCGAGGAAGTCGGCACCCTCGAACGTCGCGTCGGCGATACCTAGCGGCTGCACCTGTGGTCCGCGCAGCATGCGGTTGTTGTTGAGGGCGTTCTCGACGATCACCTTCACCGCGCGGTCGGCGCCGACGAGGTTGGGCAGCAGCCAGGTGCCGCCCCAGCCGGGCAGGATGCCGAGGAAACACTCGCTGAACGCCACTGCCGGCGCCGAGGCGATGACGGTTCGGTAGGTGCAGTTGAGCGCGACCTCCAGCCCGCCGCCGATCGCCAGGCCGTTGACGAACCCGAACGACGGCTTGCGGCCGTCGTCGAGCTTGCCGAACACCTCGTGGCCGTACCGTGCGATCTCCTTGGCCTGCTCGCGCCGGGTGATCCGGGGCATGCCGCTGATGTCGGCGCCGGCGGCGAGGATGAACGGCTTCCCGGTGATGCCGATCGCCGCGACGTCCTCGCGGGCGAGGGCGGACTCGATGGCAGCGTCCAGCTCTGCCAGGCCCTGCGGCCCGAACGAGTTGGGCCGGGTGTGGTCGAGGCCGTTGTCGAGGGTGATCAACGCCATCGTTCCGGCGCCGTGGGGGAGGTCGACGTCTCGCACGTGCGCGTGCGTGACCACCTCGTCGGGGAAGACGTCGGAGAAGTCTCGGGTCAGGGTGGTCGGGCTGGTCACGGTGCCTCCTGAAGCGCTTCGGTCGTGGTGCCCGCTCACGCGGCGCCCTGCCAGTGGGGGTTTTCCCAGACGACGCTGCCGCCCATGCCGATGCCGACGCACAGCGTGGTGAGGCCGTAGCGAACGTCCGGACGGTCCTCGAACTCCCGGGCCAGCTGCAGCATCAGGCGCACCCCGCTGGATGCCAGCGGGTGCCCGACGGCGATCGCGCCGCCGTAGGGGTTGAGCCGCGCGTCGTCCTCACGCAGGCCGAAGTGGTCGCAGAACGCCAGCACCTGAACGGCGAACGCCTCGTTGATCTCGATCAGCCCGATGTCGTCCATCGTCAGGCCGGCCTTGGCGAGCACCTTCTCGGTGGCGGGGATGGGCCCCTCGCCCATCACCTCCGGCTCCACGCCGACGAAGGAGTAGGCGACCAGCCGCATCTTCGGCGTCAGCCCCAGCTCCTTCGCGGCCTCCTCCGAGGCCAGCAGGCAGGCGGTGGCGCCGTCGTTGAGGCCGGCGGCGTTGCCCGCCGTCACCCGGCCGTGCGGGCGGAACGGGGTGCGCAGCTGGGCGAGCCCTTCGACGGTGGTGTCCGGGCGGGGGGGCTCGTCGACCGTGGCCAGCCCCCAGCCCTCGTCGGTGCTGCGCGTCGCGACCGGCACCAGGTCGGGCTGGATGGTGTTGTCGGCGTACGCCTTGGCCAGCTTGCGCTGGCTGGCCGCGGCATAGGCGTCGGCGCGCTCCTTGCTGATGCCGGGGAAGCGGTCGTGGAGGTTCTCCGCCGTCTGCCCCATCACCAGCGCGGACGGGTCGACCAGCTTCTCGGAGATGATGCGGGGGTTGGGGTCGACGCCCTCGCCCATCGGGTGGTGGCCCATGTGCTCGACCCCGCCGGCGATCACGACGTCGTAGGCGCCGAAGGCGATACCGGACGCGGTGGTGGTCACCGCGGTCATCGCGCCCGCGCACATCCGGTCGACCGCGAAGCCGGGAACGGTCTTGGGCAGCCCGGCCAGCAGCGCGGCGGTCCGCCCGATGGTCAGGCCCTGGTCACCGGTCTGGGTGGTGGCGGCGATGGCGACGTCATCGACCCGATCGGCGGGCAGGCTCGCGTTGCGGCGAAGCAACTCGCGGATGCACTTGATCACCAGGTCGTCGGCGCGGGTCTCGGCGTACATGCCGCCCGCCTTACCGAACGGCGTACGGACGCCGTCCACGAAGACCACGTCACGGAGCTCACGGGGCACGTCGCTCTCCTCGTCGTCGGACCGTCGGGGGTGCCTGGCAGGGTGCTCGACCCGATGCCTGACAGACCTGATGCTACTCACTGGTAACAAGAACGCGCGGCATCCGGGTCAACTCCTTCGTCCCGAGTCGCCGTGGGCCCTCCACGTCAGGGGGGCGGATGGTGCTTCAGCGCCTCCCGGCGCGAAAGTGGGGCGAGCCGGTCCTCCTGCTCGGCGACGTAGGAAAGCACCCAGGTGGGGTCGGTCCGGGCATACTCGCGCAGCGCCCACCCGATCGCCTTGCGCAGAAAGAACTCCGGTCTTCCCAGGCTGGGTTCGAGGCACGCCCGCAGCAGGTCGGTGTCGGTGGATACCTTCGCCTTCAGCTGGGCCAGGATCGCCACCCGGCGCAGCCAGACGTCCTCGCCCGCGGCCCAGCCGAGCAGGACCGGCGCGACGGCCGCGGGATCGCCGGCCAGGATCGGGCCCACGCGGTTGGCGGCGATCTCGTCGACGTGGTCCCACCAAGCGCCGGTCACCGCGAGATGTTCGTAGAGACGCAGCGTGCCGGCGTCCTGCCATCGGCGGTAGCCGCGATGCCCGGTCAGTGCCAGCGCGGCGTAGCGCTCCTCACGGAACGCCGCGTCGTCCCACAGGGTTCGGACGGTGGCCTCCCAGGAGGCCCGGTCCCCGACGGGGTGAGCGGGCAGCACCTCGCGGCAGAGCCGCTTCAGGGCCGGGGCCGGCACTCCCCGAAAAGGCATCGCCGACTTCATGTAGGCGCGCATCCGCTCCGCGCGCTCGGGGTCGCCGGCCGCGGCCAGGGCGGCCCGCACGGCCTCGACCAGGCGCTGGTCCGGCTCGGGCCGACCGGGCGCCGGCGGCCGCGTCCTCGACGATCGTGGGTTCACGTCGCGGAGCATAGAAGCCCGCGCCGACAGGCCGCGGACGCCGCGTCGTACGGCCTGCTCCAGCAGGACCTGAGGGTTGCCGAGCAGGGGCGAGCGACGTCAGGCAAGGTCAGGCAAGGTCAGGCAAGGTGGGTCAGGCTGGGTCGGGCAGATGCGCGGCGAGCGCCTCTGCCAGCGCACCCGAGGTGAGCTCGACCTGCCAGTCGCGGGCACCTCGCTCGCGCAACACCCGGGCCACCGCCTCCGACGTCGGATCGGCGGGCGGGTCCCAGGCCAGCCGGCGTACGGAGTCGGGTGCGAGGAGGTTCTCCACGGGCAGCTCGCACCGGTCGGCGATCGCGTGCAGGCTCGTCCGGCAGGCGGACAGCCGGGCGGCCGCGGACGGGTCGCGGTCGGCCCAGGCACGGGCCGGTGGCGGGCCGTCGTAGGGCATGGTGTGCTCGGGGAGGTCGCCGTCGTCCAGCTCACGGGCACGGCGCACCGCCGACCACCACAGATCGAGGTCGCGGCGGGCCGCGCGGTTCTCGAACGGTCCGAGTGCCGCGAGCTGCGCCCGGCTGGTCGGTTTGGTGCTCGCCGCCGTGATGATGGCGAGGTCGCTCAGCACCCGGCCGGGGGAGATGTCACGCCGGCGGGCGGTCTCGTCGCGCGCCGTCCACAACGAGCGGACGTACGCGAGCTCGCGGCGGTTGCGGATCCGGTGGATGCCGGAGGTGCGCCGCCACGGGTCGCGCCGGGTCTCCCGCGGCTCGTGCCCGACGAGCGCGGCGAACTCCTGTGTGGCCCACTCGCGCTTGCCGGACGAGTCCAGCGCCTCGGCCAGGACGTCGCGCAGCTCCACCAGGAGTTCGACGTCCAAAGCCGCGTAGACCAGCCAGGGTTCGGGCAGCGGCCGGGTCGACCAGTCGACCGCGGAGTGGCCCTTCTCCAGGGTGAAGCCGAGCAGCTCCTCGACCAGCGCGCCGAGGCCGACCTTGGGGTAGGACAGCAACCGGCCGGCGAGTTCGGTGTCGAACAGCGTGCGTGGCCGGAAGCCCAGCTCGGCCAGGCAGGGAAGGTCCTGGGTGGCCGCGTGCAACACCCACTCGGTGTCGGCGAGCGCCGCGTCGAGGTCGTGCAGATCGGGGCAGCGAACGGGGTCGATCAGCGCGGTGCCGGAGCCGGCTCGGCGAAGCTGGACGAGGTAGGCCCGGTGGGAGTAGCGGTAGCCGGAGGCCCGCTCGGCGTCCACGGCGACCGGGCCGTGCCCGGCGGTGAACGCCTCGACGGCAGCGGCGAGCGCCTCCGCAGAGTCGACGACCGGTGGCAGACCGTCATGGGGCTTCAGCAGCGGAACAGGCACGCCCTTCGCGGGTCCAGACGAGGGGGGCTGGTCTGTCACCGGCTCCTCACCCGCCGGCCCGGGATGGGGATGACACCGGCCGGAACCGTCGGCAGGCCGGCCGAGGTGCACAGCAGCCGCCCCCAGGCAAGCGCGTGCCGGCCGAGCGCGTCGTCCACGGGTGTCCAGGAGGCGCGGATCTCCAGCTCGGCCCGCGCCGGCTCGTCGGCCATCCCGCCGAAGCTTTCCGAGGCGACCCGGGTGACGGTGCCGCTGGGCGCGGTGAAGTCGGCGTCCTCGGCGTCGAGCGCCTCCACCAGCCAGGACCAGCCGACGCCGCCGAGGAGTGGGTCGGTGACCATCTCGGCCTCGATCTCCGCACGGACGTACGCCACACACCGGAAGGTACCGTTCCAGGCGTCATGGCCGTCGGGGTGGTGGAGCAGGACGAGCCGGCCGCTGGCCAGGTCGAGGTCGTCGACCACGACGTCGGCGCTGATCGCGGCCGCGAAGGGCGCGACTCGCTGCGGTGCCGGCACCTCCTCGGCAATGATCTCCGGCCGGAAGGGTGCGGCACGTATCTCGCTCAGCGCCCGCTGGAAAATCTCGGGCGGGGCGTTCGAATCCGTACGCGCGGCCACGCGGGAGAGCCTACGTCGGCCCACCCCCGCGCGCCGGGGACCGACGCGCCGAGAATCCCGGCGATACACGGACATGTCGTGAAAGAAACCTGCGAACCACTTCTTCGCGGGGAAGCACCGCAGAGTTCGGCAGTGGTGTGGCCGTAGTGGGGCAGGTGTGGCGGTAGTACGGCCGGACGCGGCGGCGGCGCCGGGCCCGCCGGACCGACCGTCGGACCTGTCGGACCGACCGCCTACGCTTCGAAACGTGGACACCAGCACCGCACGGACCAGCCTCACACCACGCAACGCCGACCTCGCGGACTCGGCGTTCCTGCGCGCCTGCCGCGGCGAGCCCGTGCCGCACACGCCGGTGTGGTTCATGCGCCAGGCGGGGCGTTCCCTGCCGGAGTACCGCGCGCTGCGCGAGGGCATCCCGATGCTCGAGTCGTGCACCCGGCCCGAACAGGTGGTGGAGATCACCATGCAGCCGGTCCGCCGCTACGGCGTGGACGCGGCGATCTTCTACTCCGACATCATGGTGCCGCTGAAGGCGATCGGTGTGGACCTCGACATCGTGCCCGGCGTCGGGCCGGTGGTCGCCGAGCCCGTGCGCACCCTCGCCGACCTGGCCCCGCTGCGTCCGATCGAGCCCGGCGACGTCACGTACGTCACCGAGTCGATTCGTGGTCTCACGGCGGAGCTGGGCGGCACACCGCTGATCGGGTTCGCCGGCGCGCCGTTCACGCTGGCGTCCTACCTCGTCGAGGGCGGCCCCAGCAAGGACCACGCCGCGACGAAGGCGCTGATGTACGGCCAACCCGAGGTCTGGCACGAGCTGCTCGGCCGGCTGGCCGGGATCGCCGCGGGCTTCCTGCGCATCCAGGTCGAGGCGGGCGCGTCCGCGGTGCAGTTGTTCGACTCCTGGGCGGGCAGCCTGGCTCCCGACGACTACGACCGGTACGTCCGGCCGCACTCGGAGGCGGTGCTGGCGGAGGTCGGCACGCTCGGCGTACCCCGCATCCACTTCGGTGTGGGCACCGGCGAGCTGCTGGGCGCCATGGCGGCGGCCGGGGCGGACGTCGTGGGTGTCGACTGGCGGGTTCCGCTGGCCGCCGGGATCGACCGTGTCGACGGCCGGCCGGTGCAGGGCAACCTCGACCCCTCGCTGGTGTTCGCACCGTGGGAGATCGTCGCGGAGAAGGCGGCCGACATCCTCACCGCCGGCCAGAAGGCGCCCGGGCACATCTTCAACCTCGGGCACGGTGTCCTGCCCAAGACCGACCCGGACGTCCTGGCCCGGCTGGTCGACTTCGTGCACACCGAGTCCGCCCGCGGCTGAGCCACCCGCTTCATCGACGGCCCACTCCGGCACCTTCCTAGGAGGCGGCAGGCGGGGGCGTCGGCTCCACCGGCGCGTCCCGGCGCTCGGACCTCGCCCGCAACCGGCGCCGCAGCGGTAGGCCCACGAGGACGCAGAGGCCGAGCAGGACGAGGAACGGCGTCATCGCCCCGAGAGCGGTCAGCAGCGCCTTTCCGGTGGCGGCGAACGCCGACCAGCCCGAACGCAGTCCGCCCAGGAACCCGGTGCCCGCGTGGTCGCCGTCGTCGGTGCCCGCGACCGGCGGAGTCTCGAAGTCGACCCGGATCGTCGCCAGGGTCGCCTGGCCGCCGAGGGCCGCCGCCCGGGCCTGCAGCGACTCCAGCTCGGCCTCACGCGAGGCGAGCTCGGTCTCCACCTGCATCACCTCACCGACGGTCTTCGCCTGGCCGAGCAGGGTGCGCAGCCGGTCGATGCTGCGCTGCTGGCTCTTCACCCGGCTGTCCACGTCGACCACCTGGTCGGTGACGTCGGTGGCCTGCTGGGAGTCGGTGCGTACGGTTCCCAGCTCGCGGAGCGCCCCGACCACCCGGTCGAAGTCCGCGACGGGGACCCGCAACACCAGGTTGACCCCGATGGGCGCGACATCTCCGGCGCCCCGGGTTCCGGGGGTGTCGGAGCCCGAGCCGTCCTTGTCGGAGCTGCTTTCCTGGCTGGCCACGTACCCACCGGATCCCTCCGCGAGGGACGCGGCGCGGCGGGCGGCCGCCCGGGCGTCCTTGGTGCGGATGCCGAGGGTGGCGGTCCGGACGATGGACCGCTGAAGTTCCTTCAGTTCCACACTGGCCGGTTGGGCCTTGGACCCGCCGGCCTTCGCCCCGGCATCCGTGCCGGGCTTGGCGGCGGCTCGGTCCACGGGTTGTCCGGCGCCGGGATCCGCCTTGCTCGCCGATCCGCCACCGGCCGCGCTTTCGGACGGCGTGCCGGCGCACCCGGCCAGCGCCAGGGTGACGGCGAAGGCCGGCAGGAGTCCCCACGTACGGGCGAACCACGACGAGCGGGAGGAGCGGGAAGAGAGGGTGCGGCTGGACGGAAGAGTCGATCGGAACTGACGGCGTGTTTCTGGGCCGGTCATGGCGGACCTCCGCGCGGGCGACGAGCCGGGTGCGGCGCCGATCCGTGTTGGCACGTGTCGTACCGACGTACGGCGTGATCACCCGGTGGGGGTGCTGTCCCGACGCGTGCGGGCCGGGCAAGGTTGCCCGTGCCTGGTCTGCGAAGGTGGGCGTATGCGGGAGATCGTGATCGTCGGGGGCGGTGTCGCGGGTGCGGCCACGGCGTGGTTCCTCCGTCAGGCCGGCCGCACCGACCTCACGGTGACGATCCTCGAGGGCTCGCCCCGGATCGGCGGCAAGCTGGCCACCGCCGAGCTCGCCGGCGTACCGATCGACACCGGGGCCGAGGCGATGCTCAACCGGCGCCCGGAGGCGGTCGACCTCGCCCGTGCCGTCGGGCTCGGCGACGCGCTCCGGTATCCCGCCACCACGTCCGCCTCGGTGTGGACCCGCGGCGGCCTGCGTCCCCTTCCCGCCGGCACCGTGATGGGCATCCCCGCCGACCGGGCCGCGGTCGCCGGCGGTGGCATCCTCGGCCCGGACTCGATCGCCCGGATAGCCGCCGAACCCGACGAGCCCGGGCCGGCGCTGTCCGGTGACGTGGCGATCGGGAAGTACGTCGAACGCCGGCTGGGCCGGGAGGTCGTCGACCTGCTGGTCGAGCCGCTTCTCGGCGGGGTGTACGCGGGGCACGCCGACGAGCTGTCCCTGGAGGCGACGGTCCCGCAGCTCGCGGCCCAGCTGCGTACCGACCCCTCGCTCGTACGCGCCGCCGCCCGCGCCAAGGCGGCCGCCCCCACCTCCGACGCGCCGGTGTTCGCCGGGCTGGACGGCGGTGTCGGACGGCTGGTGCCCGCGGTGGCCCAGGCGTCCGGGGCGACCGCGCGTACGGACACGACCGTCCGCGCGCTCGCCCGCACCGCCACCGGCTGGGAACTCCTCACCGGGCCCACCCGCGCCCCGGTGACCCTCCGCGCCGACGCGGTGGTGCTGGCCTGTCCGGCCCGCCCCGCGAGCCGGCTGCTGGACACCGTCGCGCCCGCAGCGGCTGCCGACCTCGCCGGGATCGAGTACGCCAGCATGGCCACGATCGCGCTCGCCTACCCCGCGGCCGCTGTGCCCGAGGACCTGGTCGGCTCCGGCTTCCTGGTGCCACCGGTGGAGCGCCGGTCGATCAAGGCGGCGACGTACTCCTCCCGCAAGTGGGGCTGGCTGGCCGAGCGGGCGCCCGACATGGTGATCGTCCGCGCCTCGATCGGCCGGCATCACGAGGAGGCCGACCTGCAGCGTTCCGAGGAGGAACTGGTCGCCGCCGCGCGCGCCGACCTGGCCGCGGCCACCGGGATCGCGGGCGAGCCGGTCGACACCCACGTCCAGCGGTGGGGAGGCGCGCTGCCCCAGTACGCCGTCGGCCACCGGGCGCGGGTCGAGCGGATCCGCGCCGGCGTCGCCGCCCACCCCGGACTGGCCGTGGCCGGCGCCGCCTACGACGGCCTCGGCATCCCCGCCTGCGTGGCGAGCGCCCGGACGGCCGCCACCCAGGTGCTCGCCGCCCTGCCGCCCGCGGGGACAATGACCCCATGAGCGCACCACGACACGAGAGCGGCACCGCGCGCCCCAGGGCACGTGACCTGAACCAGACGATTCGCTACACCATGTGGTCGGTGTTCCGGTTGCGCGAGCCGCTGGGTGCCGACGGCCGTGCGCTGGCCGCGGAGGTCGAGGACCTGTTCGGGCAGCTGGCCGGCAAGGACGTGGTGGTCCGCGGCACCTACGACGTGTCCGGGATGCGCGCCGACGCCGACCTGCTCATCTGGTGGCACGCCGCCGACGCCGACGACCTGCAGGAGGCGTACAACCGGTTCCGGCGTACGTCCCTCGGCCGGCACTTCGAGCCGGTGTGGTCCCAGCTCGCGCTGCACCGCCCGGCGGAGTTCAACAAGAGCCACATTCCGGCGTTCCTCGCCGACGAGGAGCCGAAGCGCTACGTGAGCGTCTACCCGTTCGTCCGGTCCTACGAGTGGTACCTCCTGCCCGACGAGGAGCGCCGCGCGATGCTGGCCGAGCACGGGATGATGGCCCGCGACTACCCCGACGTACGCGCCAACACGGTGTCGTCGTTCGCGCTCGGCGACTACGAGTGGATCCTCGCCTTCGAGGCCGACGAACTGCACCGGATCACCGACCTGATGCGCCACCTGCGCGGCGCGAAGGCCCGGCTGCACACCCGCGAGGAGGTGCCGTTCTACGCCGGACGGCGCAAGCCGATCGCGGACATCGTCGACCAGTTGCCCTGACCGCCGACGCGGCCCCCATGTGTGAAGGTGGGTGCGGGGGACGGGCGATGCCCAGGGGACGCAGGGGACGCAGGGGAGAGGAGCAGGTGTGAGCTGGTTGCGGAAGGTGTTCGGCGGCAGTGACGACCTGGCGGCAGCGCCGGTGACGATGGACGTCGAGCGGCGCAAGGAGCAGTTGCTCAGGCTGGAGAACGCCCTCGACCGGCTGGTCGCGGTGATGAAGGCCAACGAGGAGCGGATGGCCAACCCCGCTTGGAAGGAACGCATGGCGGAGTACCGCCGGATCTCCGGTGAGTGCTACAAGCTGCGGTCGGGCGGGTTCACCCGCGAGCAGATCCTGGACGTGGCGTTCGAGGTGCGACCGGTCTTCGGCGGCGAGCTTCCGCCCGACGTGCGTGCCGTCGAGCCGCCCCAGGAGGAGGCGCTCGCCGCCGCCGCGGAGATCCAGGCCGTGCTTCCCGGCGAACGCCCCACCAACTGACCGGACCCGGCCCAGGACTCTAGGAGGTCGTCCCGGGGGCTTCGTCGGGTTCGAGGGTCAGCGACACCGAGTTGATGCAGAAACGCTGGTCGGTGGGTGTGCCGTAGCCCTCACCCTCGAAGACGTGCCCGAGGTGGGAGTCGCACGTGGCGCAGCGCACCTCGGTGCGAACGGAGCCGAACGACCGGTCCTCCAGCAGCCGCACCGTGTCGCCGGCCATCGGCGACCAGAACGACGGCCACCCGCAGTGGCTGTCGAACTTCGTGTCGCTGCGGAAGAGTTCGGTCCCGCAGGCGCGGCAGCGGTAGACCCCGGTGGTCTTGGTGTCGACGTACTCGCCGGTCCAGGGGCGCTCGGTGCCGGCCTGACGGAGAACGGCGTACTCCTCCGGCGACAACTGGGCGCGCCACTCCTCGTCACTCTTGCGTACCTGCCCGGCCTGGGGTGCCTGGGCGGTCTGCGTGCTCTGGGTGTTCTGTGCGTTCTGGTTCTCCGGCATGCTTTCGACCCTACGCCGTCCCGCCCAGCGCCCCGCCGCGACGCCCTGCGGCAGCGGACATGAACTGACCGCAATGTCGGGCATGCTGGGCGCATGGCGAACACCAGCTCCCGGACGCTGCGGCTGCTCTCCCTGCTCCAGACCCACCGGTACTGGCCCGGCCAGGAGCTCGCCGACCGGCTCGGCGTTTCCGTACGCACCCTGCGCCGCGACGTCGACCGGCTGCGCGAGCTGGGCTACCCGGTGGACGCCAACCGCGGTGTCGACGGCGGCTACCAGCTCGCCGCCGGTGCGGCCCTGCCCCCGCTGGTGATCGACGACGAGGAGGCGGTGGCCGTGGCGATCGGCCTGCGGGTCGGTACGCAGGGGGCGATCGCCGGCATCGAGGAGTCCTCGGTCCGGGCGCTCGCCAAGATCACCCAGGTGATGCCGCCCCGGCTGCGCCGCCGGGTGGACACGCTGCGCACCGTGACCGTCCCCGCGGCGTGGACGGGCGGGCCGACCGTGGACGCCGACATCCTGACCACGCTCGCCCAGGCCTGCCGCGACGAGGAGCAGGTGCGGTTCTCCTACACCGCCTACACCGGCGAACGCAGCGAACGCCAGGTGGAGCCGCACCGGCTGGTGTCGCTGGGCCGCCGGTGGTATCTCGTGGCGTACGACCTCACCCGGCACGACTGGCGCAGCTTCCGGCTGGACCGGGTGGCCGAACCCCGCAGCACCGCCACGCGCTTTCGCCCGCGCGATCTGCCGGCGGAGGACGCCGCGGCGTTCGTTCGCGCCGGGATCGACAACCGCGCGGTCTCGACCGCCGTGGAGGTGGTCGTGCACGCACCGGCCGACGCCGTCCGGGCGAAGGTCGGTCAGTGGGCGACGGTCGAGGACGCCGGCGAGGGAAGCAACGACCGGTGCCGGCTGCTCATGACGGTCGACTCCCTGGACTGGGTGCTGCTGATCGTCGGGACGGTGGGCGCGGAGTTCGAGGTCGTCAGCCCACCTGAGCTGACCGAGCTGGCACGCGAGTGGTCGGCGCGCTTCGGTCGGGCCGTGGCCGCCGGGCCCGCCGGCACCTCGCCGACGGCGGCCGGTGCGGCGGCCGCACCGACCGCACCGACCGCACCGACCGCACCGACCGGACCGCCCGCGTAGTTCACGGGATGATGCGCACCACCTGGGGGTCGTGGTCGCTCACCTGGTCGGCGAAGTCCGCGTTGACGTGCACGATGTCGTACCCACGCACCCGGCCGGACAGGCCGGCGGACCTGGTGCCGATCAGCGCCGGGCTCACCAGGATCTGGTCGAGCACCTGGGAGTTGCCGTCGAAGACGTACGAGTAGCGCTCGGCCGGCGGCAGCAGGGCGGGCAGGCTCACCAGCGTCCGGCCCTCCTGCAGGATCTGGGCCGTACGCGAGAACTCGAAGTCGTTCAGGTCGCCGACGACGAGTACCTCCGCGTCCGGCTGGACCGCCCGGATCCGGGCGACGAAGTCGTGCACGAGCTGGGCCTGGGCGTGCCGTTGGGTCTCCGACGAACGCACCGGCGGCTGCCAGCGGCCGAGCAGGGGTTCGTCGCCGCCCTTGGAGTTGAAGTGGTTGGCGACGACGAAGAACGTCCGCCCTCGGTAGGTGAACTCACCGGCGAGCGGCTTGCGCGAGTTGTTCCACGCGGCGTCGGTGGGCGCGATCCGGCCGGGGGACAAGGTGAGCGCCGCCCGCCCGTCGGCCTGCCGCGTCACGTCCGTGGCGGTCGTCGCGTCTGCGCCGGCCCGGTCGACGAACGACACTCCGCGGTCGGTGCGGAAGAGGAAGGCCACCCGGATGTTGCCGGTCGGCTCGCCGCCGTCGGCCAGGTTGACCGGGGAGATCTGGCGCCACTGGTACGCCGGGCCGCCGGCCGCGGTGATCGCGTCCGTGAGCATCCGCAGCGTCCTGTCCGCCGACACCACCCCGTCGGACTGGCACGTGGCCGAAGGGCCGTCGGGGCACTCCGGTCCGGTGTCGTCCTGGACCTCCTCCAGCGCGAGGACGTCGGGAGCGGCGAGGTTGCGCACGATCGTCCCGGCCAGCCGGTCGAACTTCTCCCGCGGGTCGGTCGGGTCGAGGTTCTCCACGTTGAACGTCGCGATCGCCACCTCGTTGCGCGCCGGGGCCTCGGTGACCTCCTTGGTCAGCCCACCGGAGCGGACCGTCGGCACCGAGGTGGGGTAGAGGCGGAACGTGCCGTAGTCGTAGGAGAGCGGGCCGCTCACCTCGCCGGCCAACGAGTCACCGACGTTCGCGGCGGGCATCTGCTTGTAGATGATCTCGTCGTCGACGGTGAGCCGAGAGGTGTTGGGCGTGTCGTAGGAGGCGTAGCGAACGCCGCCGGCCCGCGTGCGGGGTGCACCGGTGGTGCCGCCGGGTACGACTGTCAGTTCGCCGTAGCTGTTGGTCGGCCCGACCACCTGCGCGTCGCCGACCTCCACCAGCATGCTTTCCAGCGTCTCGTAGAAGTCGATCGCGTCCCGGTCGGGCCGGAAGTCGCCGGTCGTCTCCACGTCGACCCGGTTGCCCGAGCCGTCGCCGCTGTCGGCGTTCTCCGCGGGGGCGACCCGTCCGCCCGGTCCGATCAGGACCGGCGCCGGCATCTTCTCCTGCTGGGCGGCCTCGGTGAAGGTGGCGTCGGTGAGTTCGGTGAGGGCGAGGTTGGGGCCGGTACGCGAGGACGGGCGGAACTCGCTCACCGTGGCGGTGACGGTGACCGTCTTCCCTACCGCGGGCTTCGCGCCGGAGGCGCCGGCGTAGACGTAGACGCCGTCGGAAGTGGTGTCGTCGCCGTCGCCGGCGGAGTCCTGGATCCAGTAGCCGTCGAATTTCTTCGCCGTCACCACGCCGGTGGTGACGACCCGCCTGCCGCCGTAGGGGGAGCGGTGCCCGTGGCCCTGGATGGCGGGAATTGTCGCCTGCTCGGGTTCGGGACCGGGGTCGGTGCCGCCTCCGGACTCCCCGGCTGCGTTGACCGGGGTCGGAGTGCCGGTGGCGAAGTCGGCCGCGTTGTCGTCGGTGTCGCGGGCGTCCGCCGCGCCGCCGCGCGAGGAGGCCGTGGCGTTGGAGGTAGCCACCGCCGGGTGGCCCTCGAAGTCGTTCGCGCTGCCGTAGCCGAGGAAGTCCACCACGGCCGGGTCGGTGGCACAGGACATGCCGCACGACAGGACGGTCGTGCCGCGCACCAGGGCGACCTTCCCCGCCGTGCCGGACAGGTTGATCGCGGTGCTCGACTGGTCCGGCTCGGGCAGCGCCTGGCCGGTGCCGGAGCCGGGCGCGAGCTGCACGAGGAACGTGTGACCGGGCGCCACACTGCCGTGCAGGTCGACCTTCAGCGATCCGGACCCGGGCGCGGAACCACCGCCGAGGTTGCCCGCTGCCGAGCCGTACTGCAGCGACAGCCCCTCCAGCGACGCCGGAACGCTGCCGTGGTTGAGGAGTTCGACGAAGTCGTGGGTGTACGCCGCGCCGGAGTTGCCACCACCGCCGTACACCTCGTTCAGCACCAGGTCGGTGGAGGCGGCCGAGGCGGACGTGGTGGTGACGGTGAGGCCGGCGAGCGCGAGCGCGAAGGTCGATCCCGCGGCCAGCGCCGTACGCGCCCTGCGTCCAGAGGCTCTGCTTGCCGAGAAGAGGTGGATGCGCCGACGCGTCATCAGGAGGCTCCCGGGGGTGGTCGAAACCTGCTCGGGTGTTCTTACCACTACTGGCGGTCAGACGCGCGGCTTCGTGGTGAACATCTGGTTATCCACAAGGCCGACGACGCCGGATGCGCCGAGGCGATCAGTTCGCGTACCGTCGTTCCCGGACGCCGCGCGCCGGCGTTCTCACACGTTGTTCGATCCGCGGCGGCCGGCACGTCCCGGCCGGGCCGGCGAGGGTCGTACGCCAGCTTTCACACGAGGACGGTGGCCGTAGATGGGGACTCAGGTCGAGCCGGGTGCGCTGGACTCCTTCGCGAAGTACGTCGACGAGCTCGCCGACGGGTGGAACGACAAGTCGACGTCGGACGCGGTGCGGATGTCCGACTCGAAAGAGGGCGACTACAACTACCCCCGGCTCGGAGACTTCGGCGGCGCCAAGACCTTGACATCGACGTACGAGCAGAAACGTGCCGACACGGCCAAGTCCTGCGGCGAGCTCTACGACGCACTCCGCGGGCTGGCCAAGGCCACCCGGAAGATCGCCGACAAGTACCGCTCCGCCGAGGCGCTGAACAACGCCAACGTCGGCCAGATCGACAAGATTCTGGGGGAGAACATCAAGTCCCCGGCGAAGGACCCGACCAACCCGGGCACCGACCCGCCCAAGGCGTAGTGCCACCAGGTAAACCGCGGGTCCACGACGAGGGAGAGTGTGATGGGGGATTTCCCGACCGACGAGTTCGAGAAGACCGAACACGCCAAGGTCATCGGCAAGCTGTGGGGCGAGTGGTCCCACATGCCTGAGACCGACACCGACGCCGACACCGTTCCGTCGAGCAGTACGACCTACAACACCAAGACGCTGTGGCAGAACGTCGGGTCCCAGGCCGACACTCTGGCGGAGGGCCTCGACAAGGCGCTGAAGACGCTCCTCGACGGTGGCCACGGCAGCTGGGAGGGCGACGCGGCCGAGGAGTTCCGCAGGACGGTCAAGCAGATCGTGCGGTTCACCCGGGAGATCGCGCACACCGCCGACAGCACGTATCCCAAGCCCGGTGGCGAGGGCGAGAAGAGCGACAGCAACTTCGAGTCCGCCAACGCGACCAAGAGCTTCGCGCAGATCTTCGACGACATCGACTCCCAGCTGACCTCCACACAGAAGGACGAGGCGCTTCCCGCGCCGCCCTACTGGACCACTCCCTACTGGATCAAGTGGTGGGCCGACTTCGGGTTGGACTGGACCATCAAGTACGAGATCCGCAAGGGAACGGGTGACGGAAGCATCATCACCCCGCCGGGCGGCAAGGCCTGCTACGACTCGGACGAGATGTCCGGCGGCGACTCCGGCGCGGGCGGCATCTACGCCACCGCACAGGTGAAGGTCGAGAAGGACTGGGACGGGATCGTCTTCGGCTTCCTGCCGAAGGAGAACACCGACAACAACAAGCTGATGACCCACCTCAAGTTCAACGAGGAGCAGGAGAAGACCTGCCGGGAGTCGGCGAAGACGCTGCTGGAGAAGTACGGCGAGGCCCACAAGAACATGCCCACCCCGCCGTCGGGCCTGAAGCTGACCTTCAAGTCCGGTGACCCCGGCGCGTTCGGCGGCGGTGGCGGTGGCGGGGGTGGCGGTGGCGCCCCCAAGATTCCCGGTGGTGGCGGCGGCGCCCCGAAGATACCTGGTGGCGGCGACGGCCCGAAGGTGCCCGGTGATCGCAACGGCGACGGGATCCCCGACGACCCGACCAACGGCGGTCGGCCCCAGGTGCCGGGCGACCGGGACGGTGACGGGATCCCCGACAACAAGGACCGGTATCCCGACGACCCGACCCGTGGCGGCGGTGGCGGGTTCGACCCGTCCAAGGACCGTGACGGCGATGGGGTGCCCGACTACAAGGACCGGTATCCCGACGACCCGACTCGCGGTGGCGGTGGCGGATTCGACCCGACCGACCTGCCCGACCGTGACGGCGACGGGGTCCCCGACTACAAGGACCGGTATCCCGACGACCCGACCCGCGGCGGCGGAGGCGGATTCCCCGGCGGCGGCGCGGGCAACGTCGACACCGGCACGACCACCGCGCGCGCGGGCGGCTTCGGTGGTGGCGGCGGCTTCGGTGGCGGCGGAGGCGGCATCCCCGGTGGCGGCGACCTCCCGGGTGGGGGCGGCATCCCCGGTGGCGGTGGGCTCGCGGGCGGCGGCGTCCCGGCCGGTGCGCCGGCGGGAGCCCTCAACGTCGGCGGCACCGGAGCCGGCGCGAACGGCATGGGTGGTCCTGGCGCGGCAGGCGCCCGCTCCGGCATGGGCGGCATGATGCCGATGATGGGCGGCGGCGGCATGGGCGGCGAGGACGGCGGCCAGGAGCAGGAGCGCTCCACCTGGCTCGACGAGGACGAGGACGTCTGGGGGAGCGACGACGACGCCCCGCCCCCCGTACTCGGCGGAGGCTTCTAGAACTCCGAGAGCCACCACGGCAAGGCGATCACGGCGGCGGGCCGAACCCTCGACGGTTCGGCCCGCCGCTGCACGTGTGCCCGAGCGTTCCTGCCGGCTGGATCGCCCGCGTGGGCTCTACCGCCCGCGGGTGAGCTTCGGGGTGACGGTGAGCTGTCCGTCCCCGCTGTCGGTCCGGGCGACGGCCAGGTGCAGCCCGGCGACGTCGCCTTCCACGAAACCGTTCTTGGGCGTCAAGTGGCCGTCGACCCACCGCCGGGCCTCGTCGGACTGCATTCCGTCCGCGACCTGGCGCAGCAGGTCGGCGTACCGGCTCCGGAGTTCGGCGTCGGTGACCTTCGCCTTGCCGTCGTAGTGGATCGCGCTCATCGTCGCTTCCGCGGCGGAGAACTTCGCCCGTACGTCGTACGCCGAGGACTTCGGGGTGCAGCTGTCCGCATCGCACTCGTACCCCACCTTGCCCAGAGCTGCGGACATGGCACCGGGGTCCTTCGGGAAGTCGGTGCCACGCGGCATCTCCGGCGCGCCGGACCTGGTGAAGGACGCGGTGGCCGCCTCCGGATGTGCGGTGAAGCTCACCGACCCCCAGCTCAGGCGGGTGGCCTGGTCGACACCGTCGCCGAACGTGGGCAGTCCGGCGTACTCCTGCCCGAGCAGCGGTTTGCCGACCACCTCGATCACTTCCCGCACGGGGCCGACCGCGTCGCCGGTAGTCCGGTGTTCTCCTCGGATACCGGAGAACGGCGCGGCGTCGATCTCCACCAGCGCCGCCTGGTCGCCGCTCGCGGACCCGATCCGAACCACCAGCCGGGTGCCGTCGGACTCGGTGCGATAACACGAGCGCACCGGGGTGGGCGCCGGCTGCGTGTCGTAGCAGGTGAATCCCCGGCTGGTGAGAGCGCCGGTGAGTCCGGTGGCGGCCACAGGCGCGGCCGCGGGCCTGGTCATCGCCTCGTGCGGTGCGGACCCGCCGAGTCCACCGCCCAGCACGCCCGAGCCGAAGAGGTAGCCGCCGATGACGACAACGAGGAGGAGTACGACGACCAGCGCGCCGCCGAGTAGCAGGCGCTTCCGGCGTCGCACGGACGTGGCCTGGGGTGCGGCGGACCGGCCCTGGTCCGGTGGTGTCGGCCGGCCCGGTGGCCGACCCTGCCGGCTCTGCTGCCCCGGTTGCCACTGCTGATCCTGCTGCCGGGGTGGCGGGCCCTGGTACGGCGCTGAGCCGTGGGGTGGAGGTGTGCCCTGAGGGGTGCCCTGCCGCGGGTCCGTGCGCCGGCCCGGGCCCTGCCGGGGACCTTGGCGGTCGTACGGCGGGGGAGCCTGGCCCGGCCGCTGGGGCTGACCCTGGGGTGGGTTCTGGCCGGTCGGTCGATCCGCGCGGGAGGGCGGTCCGGACTCGGTGTGGGGCGTGGGACCAGACCGTCGTGGCGGACCCTGCGGCCCGGGCGGACCGCCGGATCCCCGCGGAGGAGGGGCCGGACGTCCAGGTGGCGGTTGGCTCATGGTCGCCAAGTATGCCGTCTGGGTAGTGGTCCGTTGCGTACCTTCTGCCCGGTTTTGACAACGGACGAAGCGGCGGTAAAGGTAACCCACATGTCGATCGTCGCGCTGCTGGCGGTCCTGCTGCTGATCGCGATCCTGGCAGCGGCCGTGCTGGCAGTCGTCCTGGCCGGCAGGCAGCGCGCCGGCTCGCGACCCGGACCGGGCGCACCGCCTCCGGGCTGGGGTGGCCCGCCGCCGCGACGCTGAGGCTCCGCCCGGCACCCGGATTCGCAGACCGACCGACTGACAGACCGAGATGGCGTTGGGTCCGCACGACCGACGTGACGAGGGGAGAGGCGGGCCAGTGCAACCGCCAGCAGACCGCCGGCCGGGGCCGCCTCCACAGCGTCCCCAACAGGGCCTGCCGCACAGGTCGCCCAATGGTCCGCAGCAGCACCGGCCGCAGGGGCCACGCCCGCAGGGTCAGCCGAACGGGCCGCGCCCGCAGGGTCAGCCGAACGGGCCACGCCCGCAGGGTCGGCCGCCGGGTTGGCCGTCAGGTCGCCCACCCGGCCCGGGACACCCGAACCCCCCGAACTCGAACCCGAACCAGCCCCCGCCGCCGCCCGAGCGTCGGCGAGGACGCGCCGGCGTCGTCCTCGCCGTCGTGGGCTTGGTGATCGTTCTCGTCGCCGTCGCCGGAGCAGCGGTCTGGTTCGGCAAGAACTGGAACCGCGGCTCCTCCGACGACGCGGGCGACTACTACGGCAAGCAGGCTGACAGCCCGCGTGAAGCGCCGACGTACGCCGAGCCGGGTGGCACCGGCGGCGCGATGGGACAGGCGCTGCGATCCAGCCTCACCTCCGCCGGCTTCTCCTGCACCCGCACTCCGGGCAACCGTTCCGCGTTGCTGACCTGCGTCCAGACCGGGAAGGCCCCCGCCCCGTTCGTGGCGAAGGTGACCGTGCTGACCGGCCGCGAGAAGGTCGTCCGGGTCGACGCGGACGTACGCCCCGACCCGGCCTGGTCGGACCTGGACTCCGGCAGCGGCAACAACTTCGACGGCGCGCCGGACGTGTCGGCCGTGGCGTACCGCACGTTCGTCGTGCTGGGTCTGGCCGCGATCCCCGACGGCGAGCGCCCGGAGTTCGACAAGGCGATGCAGAAGTCGCTGTCGGAGAAGAGCCGGGAGACCGCGAAGACGTCGGTCGCCGAGATCGCCGTGACGGTGAGTAAGTCGGGTCCGTCCACCTTCGAACTTCGAGGGGACGAGGAGAGCGGCGACCTCGACTACACGCCGGGCCTCAGCCTGATCACCCCGAAGGAGGTGTCGGCCGCCCTCGGCAAGCAGGGAATGAACTGCGACCGTGCGGAGCAGTCGATGACCTGCACCCGTGGCGACGTCAAGGTCCACCTGACGTTCCCCCGGCCGGCGATGAAGGGCCCCGACCAGAAGATCACCGAGCTGACCGCCTCCGCGCCGTCGACCGGCGGGGTTGTCAACCCGGAGTTGCGGGCGACCGCGCGGACGCTCACCGGCCTGGTGGCCGGGAAGTTCGGCGGCGCCGGGCCCGCGCAGTCCTGGGCCGGCGGCTGCTTCGGTGACCGGACCGCGGAGACGGTGGTGGGTGCCAGCACCCTGGTCTGTACGCCGCGGCTCACGGGCACGGTCGACTCCCCGCGGGTCGTGAGCCACGAGTTCGCCGTCCGCCCGGTGCAGGACTGACCGCAGGACTGACCGCAGGCCTGACCGCAGGACCAGGGGGAGTCGCGCAGGTCTCGGGTACGACCCTCCGGTCGCTACCGGCCCGCCTGGGGGTGGTGCGCGCTAGCGTTCCTCCATGGCGACGCCGTACGAAGAGCTCGAGGTCGGTGACCGCACCGTCCGCCTCACCAACCCCGACAAGATCTACTTTCCTGAGCGGGGCTTCACCAAGCGCGACGTGGTGCACTACTTCCTGTCCGTGGGCGACGGTATTCTCGGCGCTCTCCGCGAGCGGCCGACGACCCTGGAGCGCTGGCCCGGCGGCGTGTTCGAGGGCGCGAAGCTGTCCACCCGGGCGGACAACCGCGGCGACGCGTTCTACCAGAAGCGGATTCCCAAGGGCGCGCCCGAGTGGGTGGAGACCGCCCGGATCGCGTTCCCGAGCGGGCGGTTCGCCGACGAGGTGTGCCCGACCGAGCTCGCGGCGGTGGCCTGGGCGGCCAACCTCGGCACGCTGACGTTCCACCCGTGGCCGGTCCGCCGTGCGGAGGTCGACAATCCCGACCAGATCCGGATCGATCTCGACCCCCAGCCCGGCACCGACTTCACCCACGCGGCGGCGGTCGCGCCGCGGCTGCGGGAGCTGCTGCACGAGCTGGGCATGGAGGGCTGGCCGAAGACCTCGGGGGGCCGTGGCCTGCACGTCTACGTCCCGATCCAGCCGCGCTGGCCGTTCACCGAGGTACGCCGCGCCGTGATCGCCCTGGGCCGGGAGCTGGAACGCCGGATGCCCGACCACGTCACGATGTCGTGGTGGAAGGAGGAACGCGGCGTGAAGGTGTTCGTCGACTACAACCAGATGGCCCGCGACCGCACTATCGCCTCGGCATACTCCCTGCGGCCCAATCCCCGGGCGACCGTGTCGGCGCCGCTGCGCTGGGACGAGCTGACCGAGGTCCGTCCCGACGACTTCGACCTGGAGACGATGCCGAAGCGGTTCGCCGAGGTGGGTGACCTGCACGCGCCCGTCAACGACGAGGCGTACGACCTCACGCCCCTGCTGGAGTGGGCCGACCGGGACGCCCGCGACCACGATCTGGGCGACCTGCCCTACCCGCCCGACTACCCGAAGATGCCCGGGGAGCCGATGCGGGTGCAGCCCAGCCGGGCGAAGAAGGCCTGACCGCAAGCAGGGGTTGACGGACACGTGCGCGGGACTGCGATGACGGACGAACGAGCGGCGAGAGCGGCGGTAGAGCAGGCGTTCGGTGACCACTGGGGCCGGCTGCTCGCACTGCTCACCGGCCAGCTGCGCAGTCTGGAGATCGCGGAGGAGTCGCTGGCCGACGCCTTCGAACGCGCGATCCGGCACTGGGCCGTCGACGGCGTACCCGACCGGCCGGAGGCCTGGCTGCTCACCACAGCCCGCAACCGCGGCGTCGACCAGCTGCGCCGGGAGAAGACCCTGGCCCGCAAGCTGCCCCTGCTCGTCGTCGACGCCGAACCGGCCGGGGCCGCCGGCAGCACGGACCCCGCGGACCCCGCCGACCTGGTCGATCTCGCCGCCGGTGCCAAGGAGGAGATCCCGGACGAGCGCCTCCGGCTGTTGTTCACCTGCTGCCATCCGGCGCTGGCGATCCCGGCCCGGGTCGCGCTCACGCTTCGCATGGTCGGCGGCCTCACCACGGCGGAGATCGCCCGGGCGTTCCTGGTGTCCGAGCCCACCATGGCGGCCCGGATCACCCGGGCGAAGAAGAAGATCGCCGCGGCCGGCATCCCTTACCGCGTGCCGCGCGGCGCGGACCTGCCCGAACGCCTCGGTGGCGTCCTCGCGGTGCTGTATCTCGTCTTCACCGAGGGCCACGCGGCGTCGTCGGGGGAGACCCTCGTCCGAAGGGGACTGTGCGCGGAGGCGATCCGGCTCACCCGGGTGGTGTCCGCCCTGCTGCCCGCGGAGCCCGATCCGGTGGCGTTGCTCGCGCTGATGGTGCTCCAGCACTCCCGGCGCGACGCGCGCACCGACGAGGAGGGCCGGCTCGTGGTCCTGCCCGAGCAGGATCGTTCCCGCTGGCACCGCGCCGAGATCGACGAGGGAGTCGCGCTGGTCGAGCGGGCGGCGTCCTACCGGCAGGTGTCGGCGTACCTCCTGCAGGCGGCGATCGCCGCCGAACACGCCGGCGCGGCGCGGGCCGTCGACACCGACTGGGCGGCCATCGCGCAGCTGTACGAACGACTGGAACGCCTCACCGGCGGCTCGCCCGTCGTCCGGCTCAACCGCGCGGTCGCCGTCGCCGAGACGGCAGGAGCCGACGCCGGGCTGGCCCTGCTGGACGGCCTGGAGGAACGGCTCGGCGACTACCAGCCGCTGCTGGTCGCCCGGGCGGAGTTCATGCGGCGGACCGGAGATCACGACGCCGCGCGGCGCGCCTACGTGAGGGCCCGTGAGCTGGCCGGGAACGACGCCGAGCGGGACTTCCTCGGCCGCAAGCTCGCCGACCTCGACGAGGACAGCCGGTAGGACGGCGCCGAGCGGCCGCGGAAAAGAGAGGGCAGCCGGTAGGACAGCGACGAGCCGCCGCGGAGGTGAACGGGACGGGCGAGGTGGGGAACGCCGTCAGACCGACCGCTCGTCGCGTACCGACGGGTCGCCCGGTGCGTGCGGGTCCCGATGCTCGATCAGGTGCAGGCAGGGTACGCCGAGACGGCGGCGTGCCTTGGACGTCCAGTCGACGTGGAAGAACTCCGCGACCACGTGCGGGCGGGTGAGGATGACCACCTCGGAGGCCTGGCGTTCCCGGACCGCGTTCGACAGCGCCTCGACCGGCTCGGCGGAGGTAATTTCGCCGTCGACGGTGCAGCCGCGGTCGGCCAGGGCGGCCAGGCTCTCGTCGAGCGCGGCCTGGCTGCGTTCGACGATCTCGGCCTGGATCTTGGCCAGGTCGACGTCGGGGAAGTTCAGGGCAGAGGTGGCCAGCACCTCGCTGGCGGCGATGGACCCGAGTGCGGACTCCACCCGGGCGGACGCGTCCTCCACCGGGAGCAGCACGTGCACATGGGTGCGCCCGGGATGGGTGCGAGCTCCGTAGAGTCCGGCGATCTGGCCGGCGTCGACCTGCGACAGCGGCTTCTCGATCAGGAGTACGACCTCATACATCGCGGACCTCCTTCTCCCTCAGGTTCATCGTCGCTCGCGGGTGGTGCGGTGCAAAGGATGTCACTGCAGACCCAGGATCTCGGCGAGGTCGAAGCGGACCGGCTCCTCGAGCTGGTCGTAACGGCACGACTCCGGCTCCCGGTCCTCGCGCCACCGGACGAACTGCGCGGTGTGCCGGAAACGCACGCCCTCCATGTGGTCGTAGCGGACCTCGACGACGCGTTCGGGCCGCAGCGGCACGAACGACAGGTCCTTGCCGGCGCTCCATCGGCTCTGCTCGGCGTTGCGGGGCGTACGGCTGCCGGCCTCCTGCTTGGCCCACGCCCACGGGTGGTCGTCGAACGTCGTCACCAGCGGCTGCAACTCGGTGAACAGCTCCCGCCGCCGCGCCAGCGGGAACGCGCCGATCACGCCCACGCTGGCCAGGTCGCCGGCGTCGTTGAACAGGCCGAGCAGCAGCGAGCCGATCGCGTCCGGTCCGCTCTTGTGCACGCGGTAGCCGGCGACGACGCAGTCGGCGGTGCGCTCGTGCTTGATCTTGAACATGACCCGTTTGTCCGGCTCGTACGGCCCACCGAGCGGTTTGGCGATCACGCCGTCCAGCCCGGCGCCCTCGAACTGGTGGAACCAGCGTTCGGCCAGGCTCCGGTCGGTGCTCGCGGGCGTCAGGTGGATCGGCGAGGTGACACCGGCCAGCGCCTCCTCCAGCGCTGCGCGGCGCACCGAGAACGGCTCACCGGTGAGGTCGCGGTCGTCCAGGGCCAGCAGGTCGAACGCCACGAAGTGGGCCGGCGTCTGCTCCGACAGCAGCCGCACCCGGCTGGCGGCGGGGTGGATCCGCTGCTGCAGGGTGTCGAAGTCGAGGCGGCCGCGGGCGCGGTCGGGCACCACGATCTCGCCGTCGACCACGCACCGGACGGGCAGCTTTTCCAGGACGGCGGCCACCACCTCGGGGAAGTAGCGCGTCATCGGCCGCTCGTTGCGGCTGCCGATCTCCACCTCGTCGCCGTCGCGGAAGATGATCGACCGGAAGCCGTCCCACTTGGGCTCGTAGCTGTGGTCGCCGTGGGGGATGTGCTTGACCGGCTTGGCGAGCATCGGCGAGACCGGTGGCATCACGGGCAGCTGCATCCGCCCAGTCTGGCCGAACGCGGTGCCGCCGGGCGAGGTCACCCCGGCGTTTCGCGGTGCGAACCGGTGAGCCAGCGCTGGAACACGAAGCCGTCCTCCTCCAGCAGGGAGGCCAGGGTGAGCCGCGTGGGTTCGGCGAGCAGTGGGCCGTGCGTGATCCGCATGGCGGGCCCCGCCAGCAGCTCCGGGGACTGGGTGAGGCACACCTCGTCGACCAGCGACCCGGCCAGCAGCTTCGCGAACAGGTTCGGGCCGCCCTCGGAGAGGATCCGCCGATACCCCCGCTGGGCCAACGCGGCCACCGCCTCGGCCACGTCGACCTCGGACTCGCCGGCGATCGCGACGTCCACCCGGCTTTCGAGCGCGGTCCGGCGTTCGGGCGAGCAGGAACGGGAGGTGATCACGATGGTGCGCGGATCGGCCAGCAGCCGGTCCGGCACGTCCAGGGAATGGCTCACCACGGCGATCGGCGGGGTGGGCGCCAGGCCGAGCTGCTCCCGCAGCGCGACGAACGCGGGCCGGATGGTCGCCGGTCCGTAGCGTTCGGTACGCGCGGTTCCGGCGCCGACCAGGATCACGTCGCACAGTGCCCGCAGCAGGGCGAGGACGTGCCGGTCGGGCCGGCCCGAGATCGTCCCGGACCTCCCATCGGGACCCTGCGCGGCGCCGTCCACCGAGGAGACGAAGTTGACCCGCAGCCAGGCCCGGTCGGCGAGGTCGGCGGGGTAGCGGTAGATCTCGGCGAGTTCGGCGTCGGTCAGGTCCGCGGTCTCCCGAGCGGACGCGGCCGGGCCGGTGGTGAGGATGCGCACCCGGTCGATCCCACCAGACCGGCGTACGACCGCCGACGCCAGGGGCCGGGCGGCGGTACCTCGCACGCGGACGTGGATGCGGGCAGACTTGCCCTTGCCAACCGGGCAGGGTGGACGACGTGGCGACATGGACGACGTGGAACGGGAGCGCGGATGAGCAGGGACGACGTGACGGAGCGGCTGGCCGGCGTACTCGCCCTGAAACCGGGGCCGGTGGATCTGGCGAAGCTCCCCACCAACGCCACCCCGGGCTTCGAGGGCGGCAAGCGCGCCGGCAAGCGGGCGCTCGCCGAACTGACCCCCACGATCTCCGACCTGCAGGAGCGGCTGTTCGCCGAGGGCCACACCGGGGGCAACCGCAGCCTGCTGCTCGTCCTGCAGGGGATGGACACCTCCGGCAAGGGCGGGACGCTGCGGCACTCGGTCGGCCTGGTGGACCCGCAGGGCGTGCGGATCACGTCATTCAAGGCACCAACCCGGCAGGAGCTCCGGCACGACTTCCTCTGGCGGATCCGCAAGGCGCTGCCCGAGCCCGGGTACCTCGGGATCTTCGACCGGTCCCACTACGAGGACGTGCTCGTCGCCCGCGTGCACGAGCTGGTTCCGCCGGAGACCTGGACGGTCCGCTACGACGTCATCAACGAGTTCGAACGTGAGCTCACCGGCAACGGCGTCACCGTCGTCAAGTGCTTCCTGCACCTGTCGAAGAAGGAGCAGAAGAAGCGGCTGACCGCCCGGCTGGAGGACCCGACGAAGTACTGGAAGTACAACCCGGGCGACGTGGACGAGCGCGCCCGGTGGGAGGACTACCAGGCCGCGTACGAAGCAGCGCTGGAACGCACCAACACCGACGCCGCCCCGTGGTACGTCGTGCCCGCCGACCGCAAGTGGTACCGCAACCTCGCCATCACGAAGCTACTGGTGGAGCGGCTGTCCGACCTCGATCCGCAGTGGCCGGCCGCGAACTTCGACGTCCGGGGCGAACTCGCCCGGCTGAACCGCACCTGAGCCCGCTGTTCAGTCGTACCCCCCGGCCATGCGGCCGGCAAAGGAAGCCGCGGCCCACACCTGGGGGCCCACCTCAGGCAGCACCTCAGGCGTCGTCGCCCACCAGCGCCTCCAGTGCCGGCAGCGCGGCGACGAGTGCGTCGTGCTGCTCGGGCGTCAGCCGGTCGACGCGGTTGCGAAGTGCTTCGGTACGCAGTGAGCGCAGCCCCCGGGCGATCTGCTGGCCCTCCTCGGTGGCTGCGACGATGCTGGCCCGCCGGTCCGCCGGATCGGACGTGCGGACGGCGTACCCCGCGCTCTCCAGCGTGGCCACCACTCGCGACAGGGTGGGTGGTGCGACCTGCTCGCGGTTGGCGAGGTCGCCGAGCCGCATCGGTCCGGCGTGGGTCAACGTGGCCAGAGCGGACATTCCTCCGTGCCCGAGATCTCCGCGCTGGGACGCCCCCTGGCGGCGCATCCAGCGCGACAGCCGGGCGATGGCGAGGTAGAGCCGGGTGGCCTCCTCCCGGTCCATGGGCGCGGGCCGTGTCGTCGCCTTGTCCGTCATGCGGCGGCACCCTCTTCCTCGAAGTCCTCGAAGTCCTCGATGTCCTCGATCCGGCGTTCGCCGTGAACGTAGCGCTCACCGCGCAGCAGCGAGGCGAAAGCGCCGATGACAGTCATGATGGCAGCCGCGGCGAAAACGATCACCAGCCCGTGGTGGAACGGCGCGGAGATCAGCCGGGGAAAGAACTCCTTGCCGGTGAGCGTCGCGACGTTCGAGGCGGGCAGGTGGTCCAGCGCGCCGGTCGGTCCGAGCAGCTTGGCGATCGGGTTGTAGCCGAGGAAGGCCGCGAACAGGCTGCCGACCGGCGGCAGGTTGCCCACCGACGCGGCGACCGGGGAGGACACGCCCTGCGCCTCCAGCCCGCGGGTGAGCGTGGCCGGCAGGGAGTTGGCCAGGCCGGCGATCATCAGCGAGAAGAAGATACCGATGGACAGGGACGTGCCGGAGTTGAAGAACGTCCCGCGCATTCCGGACGCCGCGCCGCGCTGGCCGGCCGGGACGCTGTTCATGATCGCGGAGGTGTTGGGGGAGGAGAAGAGTCCCGAGCCGATGCCGTTCACCGCGATCAGCGCGGCGAACGCCCAGTACGGAAACTCCACCGGCAGCATCAGCAGGCCGACGAACGTCGCGGCCACCACCAGCAGCCCGCCGGTTGCGAAGGCTCGCGCGCCGTACCGGTCGGAGAGGTAGCCCGAGAGCGGCCCGGCGAGCAGGAACCCGATGGTGAGGGGTACGAGGTAGATCCCCGCCCACAGGGGCGTGGCGGCGTAGTCGAACCCGTGCAGCGGAAGCCAGATCCCCTGCAGCCAGATGATCAGCATGAACTGCATGCCGCCGCGCCCGATCGAGGCGAGCAGGCCGGCGAGGTTCCCGGCGCTGAACGCGCGGTTGCGGAACAGTCCGAGGTGGAACATCGGGTCGGCCACCCGGGACTCGACCACGCAGAACGCCACCAGCAGGGCGACGCCGCCGATGAGCCCGGTGAGCACCCACGGACTCGTCCACCCCATGGTGTGCCCGCCGTAGGGCTGGATGCCGTACGTGATGGCCGCCAGCACGGCGGTGAGCCCGAGGGCGAAGGTGAGGTTGCCGGCGACGTCGATCGAGCCGCGCCGGCGTTCGCCGAGTTCGTGCAGGGAACGGTAGGACCAGATGGTGCCGAGGATGCCGATCGGGACGCTCACCCAGAACACCGCCCGCCAGTGCCACTCGGCCAGCAGTCCGCCGATGATCAGCCCGAGGAACGACCCGGCGATCGCCGCCACCTGGTTGATGCCGAGGGCCATGCCCCGCCGGTTGGCCGGGAACGCGTCGGTGAGGATCGCGGTGGAGTTGGCGAACAGCATCGCCCCGCCGACGCCCTGGACCACCCGCCAGCCGATCAGCCAGAGCGCGCCGGCGCTGTGCACGAACGGGTCGACGGCGAGCATGACCGAGGCGACGGAGAAGACCACGAAGCCGTAGCTGTAGATGCGGACCCGGCCGTACATGTCGCCGAGCCGGCCGAGGGAGACCACCAGGACCGCGGAGACCAGCAGGAAGCCCATGATCATCCAGAGCAGGTAGCTCACGTTGCCCGGAGCCAGCGGGTCCAGCTGGATGCCGCGGAAGATCGCCGGCAGGGAGATGATCACGATCGAGGAGTTGATCGTGGCCATCAGGACGCCGAGTGTGGTGTTGGACAGCGCCACCCATGGGTACCGCGGGTGGTCGTGTTCGTACCGCGCGCGCCTGCCGGCGGTGCGTACGGATGTCTCGTCTCGTTCCCGGACGCCCCGCGCGCCGCTCGTCGGGTCGCCCGGGAGGTTGCCCGGCGGGTTGGTCGGCACTGACACGGGTGTGGGCCTCCACGGATCGACCAGAATTAGTTGCTTGACGCTAACTAACCTAACCGACGTGGTGGGCGCGGATGTTCCCGGCTGCCGCCTTCTCCAGATCGGCGATGCTGCCGGACATGATCGTCCGGAGGCGGGCTAGTTGCCGCCGAGCGCCCTCGCCGAGCCGCCGCCGTCATCGTCGCTTGAGGGCGAAACGACCGCGACCCGCCCCGAAAAGCTCCGGGGCGGGTCGCGATGTGTCTCGTCGTGGATGACGGGCGGGCTTATCCCCGCTTGAGCACCAGCAGGGAGCGGGCCACGAGCTTGACCTGCTCGCCCGCGCGCACGGCCTCCCGGTCGCTCACGTCGTCGTCGGCGGTGTCCAGGACCGGCTCCCAGGCCTCGCCGTACTTCTGCGGCGGCAAGGCGAACTCGATGTCGTCCTCGGAGGCGTTGAACAGCAACAGGAACGAGTCGTCCACGATCCGCTCGCCCTGGTCGCCCGGCTCGTGGATGGCCTCGCCGTTCAGGAACACCGCGAGGGACTTGGCGAACCCGGCTGTCCAGTCCCGCTCGGTCATGTCGTTGCCGTCCGGCTTGAGCCAGGCGACGTCACCGAGCTTGTCGCCGGCGCCGTCGATGCCGGCGAAGAACCGCCGCCGGCGGAACACCGGGTGCGCGCTTCGCAGTTCGCTCACCGCCCGGGCGTAGCCGAGCAGGTCGGAGTCGACCGCGCCCCAGTCGATCCAGGAGATGTCGTTGTCCTGGCAGTAGGCGTTGTTGTTGCCCTTCTGCGTACGCCCGAACTCGTCGCCGTACAGCATCATCGGCACGCCCTGGGACAGGAACAACGTGGTGAGGAAGTTGCGCTGCTGACGCCGGCGGACGGCGAGCACGCCCGGGTCGTCGGTCGGCCCCTCCGCGCCCGCGTTCCACGAGCGGTTGTCGTCGGTGCCGTCGTTGTTGTTCTCGCCGTTGGCCTCGTTGTGCTTGGAGTTGTACGAGACCAGGTCGTTCAGCGTGAATCCGTCGTGGGCGGTGATGAAGTTGATCGACGCGTACGGCTTGCGGCCGTCGTCCTCGTACAGGTCGGAGGAACCGGTGAGCCGCATGGCGAACTCGCCCAGCGTGGCCGGCTCGCCGCGCCAGAAGTCGCGTACGCAGTCGCGGTACTTGCCGTTCCACTCCGTCCACAGCGGCGGGAAGTTGCCCACCTGGTAGCCGCCGGGACCGACGTCCCACGGCTCGGCGATCAGCTTCACCTGCGACACGATCGGGTCCTGCTGGACCAGGTCGAAGAACACCGACAGCCGGTCGACCTCGTGGAACTGCCGGGCCAGCGTGGCCGCCAGGTCGAACCGGAACCCGTCCACGTGCATCTCGGTCACCCAGTAGCGCAGCGAGTCCATGATCAGCTGGAGCACGTGCGGGTGGCGCATGAGCAGGCTGTTGCCGGTGCCCGTGGTGTCCATGTAGTAGCGCGGGTCGTGGTCGACGAGGCGGTAGTAGGCCGCGTTGTCGATGCCGCGGAACGCCATCGTCGGGCCCTGGTGGTTGCCTTCGGCGGTGTGGTTGTACACCACGTCGAGGATGACCTCGATGTTGGCGCGGTGCAGGGCGCGCACCATCGCCTTGAACTCCAGCACCTGCTCACCGAGCTGCCCGGTGGAGGAGTAGGCGTTGTGTGGGGCGAAGTAGCCGATGGTGTTGTAGCCCCAGTAGTTGCGCAGACCCTTCTGGACCAGCAGGTCGTCGTGCACGAACTGGTGCACCGGCAGCAACTCGACGGCGGTGACGCCGAGTGACGTCAGGTGGTCGATCATCGCCGGCGAGCCGAGGCCGGCGTAGGTGCCGCGGATCTCCTCCGGAATCTCCGGGTGGTCGATGGTGAGGCCCTTGACGTGTGCCTCGTAGATGACGCTCTCGTTGTACGGGCGCCGCGGCGGACGGTCGTCCTGCCAGTCGAAGTACGGGTTGATGACCACCGACTTCATCATGTGCGGCGCGGAGTCGAGAGTGTTGAGCGTCTCGGGGTTTTCGAAGCGGTAGGAGAACAACGCCTCGTCCCAGTCGACCTCGCCCTCGATCGACTTCGCGTACGGGTCCAGCAGCAGCTTCGCGGGGTTGCAGCGCTGCCCCTTGCTCGGGGCGTAGGGCCCGTGCACGCGGAAGCCGTAGCGCTGCCCGGGCGCCACCCGGGGGAGGTAGCCGTGCCAGACAGACGCTTCCCGCTCGGTGAGCGAGACCTTCGTTTCGTTGCCGTCTTCGTCGAACAGACAGAGTTCGACGGATTCGGCGACCTCGCTGAACAACGCGAAGTTTGTGCCGGCGCCGTCGAACGTCGCCCCCAGGGGGTACGGCGTTCCCGGCCAGACGTCGACCATTCGCGTTCCTTTCCTTGTCCTCTTGCGCGAATACTGCCAGGTTCGGAATCGATCGGCTCGGCGCCTCCTGCCCGGCGGCGGTGAGCGTTTTCCGCTCCGGCCGCGCCCGAGAGGTGTCACGGTCGGTGACCGGCGACGTGGTGGACGCGATTCCCAACCAGGTCAGCGATGTGTGGTCCGGGCGAAGGCCCGCCGGCCGCGGCGATCACCGGGACGGGTCCACCGAGACCGCGCGCCGAGCACACTGGGACCACACTGGATCCGTCATACCCCGCGAGCCGACTCGAATCCGGACGGCCGCGTCAATTCCCCGTTACGGACTTTCCGCCATACGGGCGACCATACGGGCAACCCTTCGGACCGCGGCGGACCCGCGTCAGGTGCCGCATCGGTCGGCGACGATCGCCGCCACCTGCGGGCACGCGCCCAGCGGCTCGCCGACGGCCACCGCGCCCGCGGAGGTCGCGGACGCGGCGATCCGGTCTGCGAAGAAGCCCGGCGCCAGCAGGTACGTCGCGACGCCCACCCGCCGGGCGCCCCGTGCCCGAAGGTCGCCGACCGCCTCCTCGACGGTGGGCGCGGCGGCGGAGGCGAAGGCACATCGGGCCGGTACGCCGAGAGCGCGGCCGAGTGCGGCGGCCGTCTCCGCCATCGTGTCGTTCGCCTGCCGGTTGCTCGACCCGGCGGCGGCGAGAACCACCGCGTCCAGCGGCGGGCCGCCGGGAGCCTGGGTCCCGGCGAGCCGGGCGGCCGCCGCCTCCACCAGCCGTGGGTCCGGGCCGAGCACCCGGCTCAGCCGGACCGTCCAGCCGCGGGACCGGGCGAGTTCGGCGACCGCCGGCAGGTCCTCCTGGGCGTGGTAGGCGTCGCTGAGCAGGAACGGCACAACGGTGAGGTCGGTGACGCCCCGCGCGGCGAGGGTCTCGACCGCCTCCTGCGGCGTGGGGGTGGCGAGCTCGAGGAACGCGGCGCCGGTGGCGACGCCGGGACGCAGCCGTTCGACCAGGGCCGCGACCTCGTGGGCGACCGGCGCGGCCCTGGGATCCCGGCTGCCGTGGGCGACCAGCAGCAGCCCCTCAGCCGCCGGCATTCCCCTCGGCATCCCGTTCGGTGGGCTCGTTGGGCTCGGTGCGTTCGGTGGGCTCCGCCGGGCCGGCGGCGAGGCCCGCGAGTTCGGTGGCGACGTCGACAACGTCACCGACCACGATCACGGCGGGGGAGCGGACACCCCGGGCCGCGGCGACATCGGCGATCGTGGCCAGGGTGCCGGTGGTGGTGCGCTGGTCGGGGAGGGTGCCGCGTTCGACCACGGCGACCGGGGTGGTGGTGGGCCGGCCGAAGCGGAGCAGCGCCTCGGTCAGGGTGGGCAGCTGCCCGACGCCCATCAGGAACACCAGCGTGCCCTCGGTGGCGGCGAGCCCCTCCCAGTCGGGCGTCTCGTCGGCACCCCGGGCGTAGTGGGCGGAGACCACCGTGAACTGCCGGGCCACCGCGCGGTGGGTGACCGGGATTCCGGCCGACTCGGGTACGGCAACCGCGCTGGTCACCCCGGGTACGACCTCGCAGGTGACGCCGGCCCGCGCGCAGGCGAGCGCCTCCTCGGCTCCGCGCCCGAACACGAACGGGTCGCCGCCCTTGAGCCGGACCACCCGCTGGCCGGCCAGCGCCCGGGCCACCAGCAGCTCGTTGATCTCCAGTTGGCTGAGCGCGTGCGCCAGCGGTCCCTTGCCGGCCTCGACCACCTCGACCTCGGCGTCGAGCTCGTCCAGCAGTGCGCGCGGGGCGAGCCGGTCGACCACCACCACGTCGGCGTCGGCGAGCAGCCGCCGCCCCCGGACGGTGATCAGTCCCGGGTCGCCGGGGCCGCCGCCGACCAGGGCCACGTGGCCGGCGCCGGGAGTCCGGCGTATGCGGCGCAGCGGCGCCTCACCGGACTGCAGCCAGGTCGCGATGCGGTCCTTCAGCCTGCGGGCCCGGCGCGGGTCGCGGCCGGCCGAGACGGCCACAGTGACGTCGTCGAACCGTACGGTGGCAGGCGTCCAGGCCGCGGAGCGCTCCGCGTCGTCGGCGCGTACGCACCAGATGCCGGCGGCGTCGGCCTCGGCGGCCACCGCGGCGTTGGTGCCGGGGTCGTCGGTGGCGGCCTGGACGACGCGGGCGCCGGCCAGCTCACCTCTCAGGTCACCACCCAGGTCTCCGCTCAGATCACCGGGGGAGTACTCCCGGGCCACCCAGTCCACCCGGCCGGGCTCGACCAGGGCGGCCAGGTCCTCACACAACGCCGGGGCGACCACCGTCACCACGGCACCCGCGTCCAGCAGCCCGCCCACCCGCCGCACGGCGACCGGGCCGCCGCCGACCACCACGGCCCGGCGGCCGGTGAGGTCGAGGAACAGCGGGTAGCGGGGGCTCACTTGTGGATGCCGCACTCGGTCTTCGCCCGGCCGGCCCACCGGCCCGCGCGGGCGTCTTCGCCCTCGGCGACCTGGCGGGTGCACGGCCAGCAGCCCACCGACGGGTAGCCGTCGTCCAGCAGCGGGTTGGTGAGGACGCCGTTGTCGGCGACGTAGCGGTCCACGTCCTCCTGGGTCCAGTCGGCGAGCGGCGCGATCTTGACCTTGCCGCGCCGGTCGTCCCAGCTGACCACGGGGGTGTTCGCCCTGGTGGGGCTCTCGTCCCTGCGGATCCCGGTGGCCCAGGCGTCGTAGTTGGTCAGCGCCCGCTCCAGCGGGGCGACCTTGCGGAGCTGGCAGCACAGCTCGGGGTTGCGGCGGTACAGGTCGGGCCCGAGGGTGGCGTCCTGCTCGGCGACGGTCTGCCGCGGCCGTACGGTCACCAGGTTGATCGGGATGGTGACCGACGCGGCGTCGGCGGTGCCGAGCGTCTCCGGGAAGTGGTAGCCGGTGTCCAGGAACACCACGTCCACCCCGGGCACCTGCTGGGAGACCAGATGGGCGAGCGCGGTGTCCTGCATGGACGAGGTGACCGCGAACCGGTCGCCGAAGGTGTCGGCGGCCCACCGCACGATCTCCGCGGCGCTCGCCCCCTCGAGGTCGCGGCCGGCCTGCCGGGCGAGCGCCGCCAGGTCGTCGCGGCAGCGCCGGGTGGCCGTGGTCGCGAGCGTCATGGGCGCACCTTCGTTCCGACGTACTTCACCGAGAAGACCCTGGTGCAGCCGCGGCACTCCCAGGCGCCGTGTGGCTCCTCGACCGGCCGCAGGTCCTCCTCGGCGCAGTACGGGCAGTAGAACGGGGTCGCGCGTTCGGTCATGCCAAGGCCTCCTGCGGAGCTCGGGTGACCCACTGCGCGAACCGCTCCTGTGGCTCGCGCTGGTCGAGGTAGTGCCGTACGACGCGTTCGATGTAGTCGGGCAGTTCGGCGGAGGTGACCTTCAGGCCGCGCAGCTTGCGCCCGAAGCCCGCGTCCAGTCCGAGCCCGCCACCGAGGTGAACCTGGTAGCCCTCGACCTGATTCCCGTCCTTGTCCAGGACGATCTGTCCCTTCAGGCCGATGTCGGCCACCTGGATGCGGGCGCAGGAGTTGGGGCAGCCGTTGAGGTTGACGGTGACCGGGGTGTCCAGCTCGGGGATCCGGCGTTCGAGGTCGTCGATCAGGTCGTGCGCGCGCTTCTTGGTCTCGACGATGGCGAGCTTGCAGTACTCGATGCCGGTGCAGGCCATCGTGTTGCGCCGCCACGCCGAGGGCCGGGCGTGCAGCCCGAGGTCGGCGAGCGCGGTCACCGCCGGCTCGACCAGATCCTCCTCGACGTCGAGGACGAGCAGCTTCTGGTGCGGTGTGGTGCGTACGCGGTCACTGCCGTGCGCCTCCACCACGTCGGCGAACTTGCCGAGCAGGGTGCCCGAGACCCGGCCGGCCACCGGGGCCAGGCCGAGGAAGAACTTCCCGTCGCGCTGCCGGTGGACGCCCACGTGGTCACCGGGCACCGCGGGGATCGCCGGTGCGGGCCCGTCGACCAGCTTCCGCTTGAGGTATTCGTCCTCGACCACCTGGCGGAACTTCGCAGGGCCCCAGTCGGCCATCAGGAACTTGATCCGCGCACGGTGCCGCAGCCGCCGGTAGCCGTAGTCGCGGAAGACGCTGGTGACCGCCCACCAGACCTCGGCCACCTCCTCGCGCGGCACCCAGGTGCCGAGACGCTCGGCGAGCATCGGGTTGGTGGACAGCCCGCCGCCGACCCACACGTCGAAGCCGGGGCCGTGCTCGGGGTGCTCCACGCCGACGAACGCGATGTCGTTGATCTCCGGCGCGACGTCGTGGTTCGGGTGGCCGGTGAGCGCGGTCTTGTACTTGCGCGGCAGGTTGGAGAACTCCGGGCTGCCGATGTAGCGGGCGGCGATCTCCTCCACCGCGGGGGTGGGGTCGATGATCTCGTCCGCGGCGATGCCGGCCACTGGGCTGGCGATGATCACCCGGGGGCAGTCACCGCACGCCTCCTGCGTCTGCAGGCCGACCGACTCCAGGCGTTCCCAGATGGCCGGGACGTCCTCGATCCGGATCCAGTGCAGCTGGATGTTCTGCCGGTCGGTGATGTCGGCTGAGTCCCTGGCGTACGTCGAGGAGACGTCGGCGATGGCCCGCAACTGGGCGACCGTGAGCTGGCCGCCGTCTATCCGCACCCGGAGCATGAAGTACTCGTCGTCGAGCTCCTCCGGCTCCAGCGTTGCGGTGCGACCGCCGTCGATCCCGGGCTTGCGCTGGGTGTAGAGGCCCCACCACCGGAACCGCCCGCGCAGGTCGGAGGGGTCGATGGAGTCGAAGCCGCGCTTGGCGTAGATCTGCTCGATGCGCGCCCGGACGTTCAGCGCGTCGTCGTCCTTCTTCAGCTGCTCGTTCTTGTTCAGCGGCTCGCGGTAACCGAGCGCCCACTGGCCCTCGCCGCGCTTCGGGCGCGGCTTACGGGGAGCGGCGGTGCGGCGGTCGGCGGTGCGGTCGACGGCCTGGGGCGCAGTAGCCATGGAGTGCGATCCTCGCTGGAGAGCAGGTCACGGACAGGTGTGACAGGAAGCAGGTCTGGCGGTGGATCGGCGCTACTGGGGCGCCCGGGTGGCCACCGGCAGGTGTCTGAGTGCGGCCGGAAGTGGGGGCGCGTCAGCGCGCCCGGCGACAGAGCATGCTGCGCATTCGGCCGAAATCGAGATGGCGCCGTCCGACGAGCAGTGGGCAGACGGGCGCAGTCATGGGCATCAGCCTGCGTGATCGAGACCTCACCAGGCAACCGGCGTGACCGGTATCCGAGACGATTGTCTCGAAATCGGCACGGCCACCCGCGTTCCACGCCCCGGGGTCGCTTCTGTACCTACTAGTACGTATGCTGACGCCGTGACGAGTGCGGACCGGCTGATCGAGAGCACGCGCGAGCTGCTGTGGGAGCGCGGCTACGTCGGCACCAGCCCCAGGGCGATCCAGCAGCGGGCCGGTGCCGGCCAGGGCAGCATGTACCACCACTTCGCCGGCAAGCCCGACCTCGCCCGCGCCGCGATCGGGCGTACGGCCGAGGAGCTGCGGGCGACCGCCGAGGCGCTGCTCGGCGCGCCCGGCCCGGCACTGGAGCGGGTCGCCGCCTACCTGCACAGGGAGCGGGACGTGCTGCGGGGGTGCCCGGTCGGGCGGCTCACCCAGGACCCGGACGTGATGGCCGACGCCACTCTGCGCGAGCCGGTACGGGAGACCTTCTCCTGGCTGGCCGGGCGGATCGCCGGGGTCCTCCGGGAGGGCCGGGACCGTGGCGAGCTTGTTCCCGACCTGGATCCGGAGAGCACCGCCGCCACTGTCGTCGCGACCCTGCAGGGCGGCTACGTACTGGCCCGCGCCGCCGGCTCGGCCGAGCTGTTCGACCGGGCGGTCGCCGGGGTCCTGCACCTCCTCACCGCCTACGACACGTCCACCCGGCGCGAGGTCGGGCGGGACAGCTGAGCCGTCGGGACGAAACGATCCGACCCGGGCCGAACCGACCCGGGCCGAACCGACCGAGCCGAGAGGCGACAGCCGTGTATGCCATGCAGTACGAACTCACCCTGCCCGCCGACTACGACATGGCCGTCATCCGGAAGCGGGTGGCGCTCGGCGGTCACGTGCTCGACGACCGCGTCGGCCTCGGCCTGAAGGCGTACGTCATCCGCGAACGCGGGGTCGACGGCTCGCCGGTCAACCAGTACGCGCCGTTCTACCTGTGGAACGACACCGGCGCGATGACCCACTTCCTGCTCGGCGGTGGCGGGTTCCAGAACATCGTCCGCGACTTCGGCCGGCCGCTCGTCCGGCACTGGACCGGGGTCGCCTGCCACCCGGGCCCTGCCCGGGCGGAGGTCCCGAGAGCGGCCTCCCGCCTGGTCGCCACCGTGCCCGTCGACCCCGACTCCGACCGGACGGGCCTGGGCCTGGCGGCGTGGACCGAGCGGCAGACCGCGGCTCTGCGGGAGCTCGCCGCCCGGGACGACGTGCACAGTGCCGTCCTGGCCGTCGACCCACACCACTGGCAGGCGGTGCGGTTCGTGCTGTGGCGGGACGAGGCGCCGGCCGACGGCGGCGAGCCCACCGCCGAGGAGCTCACCGAACGCTACGAGGTGCTGCGCCTGTCCATGCCTGGCCGGTGACCCGGCCGGTGACCCGAACGGAGACCCTCGACATGCCTTTCGTCCGCATCGACGCACTGCGGGCCGGCAGTGACCGGCTCGACGCACTCGGCCGTGCCGTGCACGACGCCCTGGTCCAGACCATCGCCATCCCGCCGGGCGACCTGTTCCAGGTGCTCACCAGTCACGACGGCGCCACCGGCACCCTGCGTTACGACCCCGGTTTCCTCGGCGTGCACCGCGACGACGACCTGGTGTTCGTCGGGATCACCATGCGGTCCGGTCGCACGGCCGAGCGCAAGCAGGCGCTGTACCGCAGGATCGCCGAGCTTGCCCAGGAGTACGCCGGGACCGAGCCGCGCAACGTGTTCGTGTCCGTCACGGAGAACGAGTCGGCCGACTGGTCCTTCGGCGACGGGGTGGCGCATTACCTCCAGTACGTCCAGAACGTGTAGATCATCGCCGGCCTCGGTCCGGCTCGTCAGGCGGCGACGGCACGTGCACGTCGAGCGCGCCGGGTCGCCCGGCCGCCGCGCTGGAGCCACCACTCCGCGACCAGGAGGTTGACCGTCCAGCTCATCCAGCCGCTCACCAGCCCGGCGTCCAGGACGAGCGCGTCCATGTCACCGCCGTACTGCGTGGACAGCCGGGGCATCAGCACCATGATCCACACCACCAGCCAGACGCGGTTCAGCACGATCGAGGTGGTGAGCGCGAAGCTACGCACCATCCAGCGCCGGTGGTCGGCGTACCGGCGCTGCCGGGCCGCGCGGTAGCCCGCGATCGTGAACGGCAGCCACAGCACCGCGAGCATCGTGTTGGAGACCTGGCCGACCACGCCGGTGAAGCTCAGTGGAGCGACACCGAGGATGGCGACCCCGGCGGGGAGGACGCCGCCGAAGAAGTACGCCCGGCCGCTCCACCGGTGCACCGCCGGGTGACGCCGGCGCAGCCACGGCCACAGTTGCAGGCAGCCGGTGACCAGGGCGACCGACCCGCAGAAGATGTGCGTGACCAGCAGCGGGTAGTACGCCGGGAAGCCCGCCGGCACCGGCAGCCGGGCCCTGCTCGGGTCGAGTCCGAGGTACGGCGGCAGCGAGTAGGCGAGAAAGCCCGCGGCCGCGAGCAGGAGCACTACCACGCCGACGGTCTGCCGGCGGGTGCGTGGGCGCCGCTTTCCTCGCGGCGGGTGAGCCTGGGCCGGCCCGCCGATGGCCGGCGGCCGCCCGGTCTCGTTCGCGTTCGGCTCGCTCGTGGTGGTGGTCATCGCCCGAAGTCCCCTCCGTCGTTCGCGGGTGTGCGTGTCCGCGCCCGCCCTTCCGACGACCGTAGATCCCGTGTTAGACATTTGTCTAGTACGTATGTGCAAGACGTATGTACGTCAGAACGGCTAGGCTCGCCGCCATGGGAAATCGGGAGGACCTCCTTGCCGGCGCCCAGCAGTGCCTGCGGGAGAAGGGCTACGCGCGCACCACGGCCCGCGACATCGCTGCGGCCTCCGGCGTCAGCCTCGCCTCGATCGGCTACCACTTCGGCTCCACCGACGCGCTCCTGCGCGCGGCGATGATGGCGACGACGCACGCATGGAGCGAGGAGCTGGAACGCGCCCTCACTCCGCCCGAGCCCGCAGCCCGTGGCGACCGGGACAAAGAGGCGGGCGACAGCACTCCGGCCGGCTCCCTCGGCCGGTTCGAGGCCAACTGGACCCGCGTCCTGGAGTCCTTCGCCGACCACCGGTCGCTGTGGGCCACGCAGTTCGAGATGGTCGCCCGGCTCGAACACGACCCGGAGTTCCGGGAGTTCTTCGCCGAGGCCATCGAAGGGGCGAGGTTCGGGCTGGCCGCGTTGTTCGAGGGACTGAACCCCGGCGCCGACCGCGCGACGGCGTGGAAGGTCGGCGCGTTCTACGACGCGCTGCTCATCGGCCTGCTGGTGCAGTGGCTCGCCGACGCCGACCGCGCGCCGACCGGCCGGGATCTGGCCGACGCCCTGAGACTGGTCGCCGCCGGAGCCGCCCGGCCACCGGAGAAGGTGTCCGCGGACCGGCCGAACGCGCCGGTGGCCGACGCCGGGCAGGGCCCGCGTACGACCGACCCGACTGACACAGCCGACACGACTGACTCAACCGGCGGAGCGGCCGGAGGAGCCGACCTCGCACGGTGGGAGGCGGTCGCCGGGCCGGGCAGCCGCTGCGAGTGGGTGGACGGAAGCGTCCTGATCACTCCGCCGGCCGGGGCCGCGCACGACCGCACGGTCGCGGCCTACGCGGCCGTCCTCACGGCGGCGGCGCCGAAGGGGTGGCGGGTGGCGACCGGCCCCGGAGTCCTGGTGCCCGACGGGCGGCTGCGCCCGGATCTCGCGGTGTTCACCCCCCGAGCGGACGAGCCGGCCGAGTGGAGCGCCGCCGCGGAGGTGGGGCTGGTGGTCGAGGTCGAGGGGGACCGCGCCGGAGACCTCGCGCGGGGCACCCGGGCGCTGAAGTACGCCCGCGCCGGGATCCCGGCCTACTGGCGGATCGAGCCGGACGGCACGGTCGTCGTCTCCGCGCTGGTCGCTCCGGACCACTACGGCATCGTGGCGCGCGTCGCGGCGGGCGAGCCGTTCACCGCGGCCGTGCCGTACGCGGTCACGTTCACGCCGGACCGGCCCCGCGGCTGAACGCTGTGGTGGCCGAAGCGCCGGGCCCGACCGGAAACCCCCGTCAGCGCGGGAGGGCGGCGGGCGTGGCGCGGTCGACGATGGCCGCCGCGCCGGTTCCGCGGGGGAGCGTGCCGAACGTCGCGCACCCACCCGGGCCCAGCCGGGAGGCGCAGAACGCGTCCGCGACCTCCGGCGGGGCGTACCTCACCAGCAGCGCGCCCTGGAAGACGACGGCGATGCGCTCGGCCAGCCGGCGAGCCGTGTACTCCGGTTCGGACAGGTCGGCGAGCGAGGTCAGCAGGTCCTCCACCGCGCGGTCCAGGCGCGGGTCGGCGCCGCGGGCGGGCGCGATCTCACCCAGCCAGGCGGTCAGGGCGTCGGGTTCGCGTCGCAGCGCACGGAGCACGTCGAGTGCCTGGACCGAGCCCGCGCCCTCCCAGACGGAGTTCAGCGGCGACTCCCGGAACAGCATCGGCATGCCGGACTCCTCGACGTACCCGTTGCCGCCGAGGCACTCCAGCGCCTCCGCGGCCACCGCCGAGGCACGCTTGCACACGTGGTACTTCGCCGCCGGCAGCGCGATCCGCAGCAGCGCCCGCTCGCCCGGGTCGGTCTCCGCCGCGTCCGTCGCGGCGGCGAGCCGCATCGCCAGCGTGGTCGCGGCCTCCTGTTCCAGCGCCAGGTCGGCGAGCACGTTCGCCATCGCGGGCTGGTCGGCGAGGGGGCGGCCGAACGCCCACCGGTGCGTGGCGTGCCAGATCGCCTCGCCGACCGCCCGGCGCATCAGGGCGGCCGAGCCGAGTACGCAGTCCAGCCGGGTGGCGTTCACCATCGACAGGATCGTCGCCACGCCGCGCCCCTCCGGACCGAGGCGGCTCGCCAGGGCACCCTCGAACTCCACCTCGGCGGAGGCGTTGGACCGGTTGCCGAGCTTGTCCTTCAGCCGTACCAACCGGAGTGCGTTGCGGGTGCCGTCGGGCAGCACCCGCGGCAGCACGAAGCAGGTGAGCCCGCCGGGCGCCTGGGCCAGCACGAGGAACACGTCGCTCATCGGCGCCGAGCAGAACCACTTGTGCCCGGTCAGGACGTACTCCCCACCACCCCCGTCAACCCCGTCAGTACCGTCACCACCTCCGGCGCCGGCCGGGTCGGCCCGCGTGGTGTTGGAACGTACGTCCGAGCCGCCCTGCTTCTCCGTCATCGCCATCCCGGCCAGCGCGCCCCGCTTGCCGGCGGCCGGCCGCAGCCCCGGGTCGTACGCGGTGGAGGACAGCAGCGGCGTCCACGCGGCGGACAGGGACTCCTCCGCGCGCAGCGCCGGCACCGCGGCGTACGTCATCGACACCGGGCAGCCGTGCCCGGCCTCGGCCTGGCTCCACAGGTAGAAGCCGGCGGCCCGGGCCAGGTGGGGCGTGGCCTCCCCGGCGGTCCACGCCGCCCCGTGCAGGCCCCAGCCGACCGCCCGCCCGAGCAGGTGGTGCCACGAGGGGTGGAACTCCACCTCGTCGGCGCGTTCGCCGTAGCGGTCGTGGGTGACCAGGCGCGGCGGGTGCCGGTGGGCGTCGAACGCCCACTCCCGGGCCTGCTCCGACCCGGCCAGCGCGCCGATCTCGGCGAGCTGCCCACCGGGGGCGGCGAGTCCCGGGCGGCACCAGCGGTCGAGTGCCTCGCCGAGCGCGTGGTCGGCGGCGAGCGCGTCGTGGGGTGCCAGTGGCGGCGGCTGGTTGGACACCGTGTGGGTCGCGAACCGCCGCCCACCGGACCGGCCGCCGGACCGGGCCGCGGACTCGCCGGTGCCGGTGGTACGGGACGTCGCGGGGCCCGTTGGGTTCATGTCGTTACGGTATGCCTCATGAGGGCCGGACCCGTGGGGGCGCGAAGAGTGGTCAGGATCCGTCGCCGGGTCCGCCGTACGCTCGCGTGGCGCCTGGTCCGGGGGACGGTCGCCACCTGCCTGCGCTACCGCGTGACCGGCCTGGCCGCGGAGGGCGCGTTCTTCGCCATCCTGTCCCTTCCGCCCCTCGTCTTCGGGCTCGCCGGATCCGTCGGCTATGTCGTGGGCGGCTTCGGCCCCCACGCGATCAACGAGGTCAAGGGCCAGCTGGTCGACATCGCCCGCGGCGCCCTCACCGAGGACAGCGTCCAGCGGGTGATCGTCCCCACGCTGAACGCCGTCCTCGACCGCGGCCGCGCCGACGTCATCTCGATCGGGTTCGTGCTCGCGCTGTGGTCGGGCTCGCGGGCGCTGAACGTCCTCATCGACACGATCACGATCATGTACGGCTTCGGCGGTCGGCGCGGCATCGTCCGGACCAGGGTGCTGTCGTTCTCGATGTACGTCGTGGCCCTGGCCATCGGCATCGTGGTCATCCCGCTGGTGCTGGCCGGCCCGACGCTGGTCGACTCGTTCCTGCCGTCGCGGCTGCAGTTCCTGGTCTCGTTGTACTGGCCGGTCGTGGTGGTGGCCTCCACCGGGTTCCTCGCCACGCTCTACCACCTGGCGCTGCCGGAGCGAACTCCCTGGCGGCACGACTTCGGCGGCGCCGCGGTGGCCATGGTGATGTGGCTCGCCGGTGGCTGGGTGCTGCGGACCACGCTCACCCAGACCATCGGCGGCACCTCGATCTACGGGCCGCTGGCCGCGCCGATCGTGGTGTTGTTGTGGTTGTACGTCGTGGTGATCTCGCTGCTGGTCGGTGCGGCGTTCAACGCGACCCTGCACGCCCATCTGGAACGCCGGGCCGAGGCCCGCCGCCGGGTGGCGGACGGGGCGGAGGCGCCGCGGGAGGCGTCTCCGCGCCGGACCGAGGTGTTTCCCGGCGTGACCGCCGGGGAGCACCCGCTGGAGGCGCGCAACCCCGACGACCTCACCGACGACCTGACCGACCGGGCCGGCGACAGGGCCGACGACAGGGCCGGCGACAGGGCCGGCGACGTCTCCCCTCAGCCGAAGGCGAAGTAGCGCAGCCAGACGTAGGGCCAGGCCAGCGACACCGTCACCACGGTGACGATCGCGCCGTACTTCGTGAACTCCCAGAAGCTGATCCGCTCGCCGTTGCGGGCGGCGATGCCGAGGACCACGACGTTGGCGCTGGCCGCGACCGCGGTGGCGTTGCCGCCGAGGTCAGCGCCGAGCGCGAACGCCCACCACAGCGCGGTGCCCTGCTCGGGGTCGGGCGCCGCGTCCACCACGCCCTGCACGATCGGCACCATCGTCGCGACGTACGGGATGTTGTCCACGAACGCGCCGAGGACCGCCGAGCCGAACAGCAGCGCGGTCGCGGCGAGGAGGTACTCACCGCCGACCGCGGAGATCGCCGCCTCGCCCAGCCACTCGATCACGCCGGTGCGCACCAGCCCGCCGACCAGCACGAACAGTCCCATGAAGAACACCAGGGTCGACCACTCCACCTCCTCCAGGAACTGCTGGGACGACGTCCCGGACACCACCACCATCACCCCGGCGCCGAGCAGCGCGACGATGGAGGGCTCGAGGTGGAACACCGAGTGCAGCGCGAACGCGACCACCACCGCCGACAGCACGACGAGGCACCGGACCAGCATCTTCGGGTCGGTGATCGCCTCCCGCTCGTCGAGGTCCATCAGGTCCTCGGCGTGCTGCGGCCGGCGGCGCAGGGTGTCCCTGAACAGCCACCGGCACATCAGCAGGAACACACCGACGAGGACGACCACGATCGGTGCGAGGTTGAACAGGAAGTCGTTGAACGACAGGCCGGCGCGGGTGCCGATGATGATGTTCGGCGGGTCGCCGATCAGGGTGGCGGTGCCGGCGATGTTGGAGACCAGGGCCTCCGCGATGAGGTACGGCGCGACCGGGAGCCCGAGCCGCCGGCAGACCAGCACCGTGACCGGGGCGATCAGCAGCACCGTGGTCACGTTGTCCAGGAACGGCGACAGCACCGCGGTGATGAGCAGGAGCATGACCATCAGGCGGTACGGCCGGCCGCGCGCCCGCTTCGCCGCCCAGATCGCGAGGAACTGGAACAGCCCGGTCTGTTTGAGGATGCTGACGATGATCATCATCCCGAGCAGCAGGAAGATGACGTTCCACTCCACGCCGGTCTCCTCGGCGAAGAACGCGGAGTGGGCGTCGACGATGCCGGCCAGCGCCATCAGGCCGGCGCCGGCCAGCGCCGCCGTGACCCGGTTCACCTTCTCGGTGGCGATGAACACGTAGGCGATGACGAAGATGCCTACGGCGAGGACTGCTGTCAGGGTCATGAGATGTCCGTCCTGGTTCGCGGGCGGAAGGTGCGCGGGCGGATGGTGGCGGCAGGCGGTGGGTCCTCGCCGTGTTCGCCGAACCACCGGGCCAGCCGCCCGGCCCGGCCCACTGCTCGCAACCGGCGTTCGGTCTGCGGCCGCGCGCTCGTCGTGGTGACCACCAGCAGCTGGTCCCCGGACCGGACGACGGTGTGGCCGGTGGGAACGAACGCCCCGCCGGTGCGGACGACGAGGCTGACCGCGGCGCCGGTGGGCAGCCGCAGCTCGTCGACGTAGACGCCGACGAGGCGGGACCCCGGTGGTACGCCGACCTGGAGCAGTTCGGCATCCGCCTCCTCCAGCGGGGCCGACTCCACGGTCAGGTCCAGCGCCTGCCCGGCGGAGCCGATCCCCAGCCACCGGGCGAGGAACGGCAGCGTGGGTCCCTGGATCAGGGTGAAGACCACCACCAGGACGAAGACGACGTCGAAGATCATGGTGGCCGCGGGCAGGCCCGCGCTGAGCGGGAAGGTGGCCACCACGATCGGCACCGCTCCCCGCAGCCCGGCCCAGGACATGAACACCTTCTCGCGCCACGGCACCCGGAATCCGGTCGTACAGATGAGCACGGTCAGCGGCCGGGCCAGCAACAGCAGCGCGCCTCCGACGACCAGTGCCGGCACCAGGGCCGCGGCCAGCCGGGCCGGGCTGACCAGCAGCCCGAGCAGGACGAACAGCCCGATCTGGGCCAGCCAGGCGGTGCCCTCGGCGAATCCCAGGGTGGCCCGCCGGTGCGGCAGGCGTGCGTTGCCGAGCCACAACCCGGTGACGTACGCCGCCAGCAGTCCGCTGGCGTTGAGCATCCCGGCTCCGGCGTAGGCGAGCAGCGCCATGGCGAGGGTCGCGATCGGATACAGCCCCGCGGCCGGCAGCGCGCTGCGGGACAGCACCCACTGGGCGAACCGGCCGACGACCAGGCCGACCAGGACCCCGACGACCAGCTGGTAGCCCACCTGGCCGAGCGCGACGAACGGGTTGGCCTGGGTCCAGGCGTCGGAGACCACCAGCGTCACCAGGATGACCACCGGCGGGTCGTTGAACCCCGACTCCGCCTCCAGGGTCGCGCCGAGCCGGCTCGGCAGCGGCAGCCGGCGGAGTACGGAGAACACCGCGGCCGCGTCGGTGGACCCGACCGCGGCGGCGAGCAGGATCGACGTACGCCAGTCGAAGCCCAGGGCCGCATGGGCGACGAACGCGGTGACCGCGACGCTGATCGCCACGCCCAGGGTGGCCAGGATCGCGCTGACCTCGACGACCGGCCGGATCGCCGACCAGCGGGTGGTGAGCCCGCCCTCGGCGAGGATCACCGCGAGCGCGATCAGGCCGAGGTTCTGGGTGAGCTGGGCGTCCTCGAACTCCAGGCCGAGCCCGGCCTCGCCGATCACCAGCCCGATGGCGAGGTAGACCAGCAGGGTGGGCAGGCCCGCCTTCGCCGACAGCCGGACCGCGGCCGTCGCGGCGAGCAGGACGAGCATCGCGCCCGCGAGGACGACGTTGAGCTCGGCGGCGCTCATGACGGTGGGGTGGGCGGCGAGAGCGTGGGCGGCGAGGGTGGGGTCACGGCGCGGTGGTCGTGGCGGGAAGCCACGAACGAGCAGGTGCCGGCGCGGAGCCTGGTGACAGGCCGGCCGGGGTGCGCGACCACGCCGTGCACCGCGCAGGAGCGGTTCACGGGTCGGACCTCCGGATGATGCGCACGCACGGGCGTACCGGGGCGTGCGGAGAGCTCAGGCGGACGGAGTCGGCTCGTCAGGCCTGCGGAGGTGCGCGGCTCGGGTGGTGGTCGGTGAGGGCGGCGTGCACCTGCCGGGTGGCCCCGGGCGGGGGCGCGGTGGCGGCGGAGACGCCGAGCGTCGGCGCCTGGTCGGGGAGGGTGGAGTTGAGTCCGTGCACCCAGGAGATCAGCGGTGCCCCGGCGGACACTGCCGCGTCGGGTCGCTCGCCGTGGTCCGGCGCCGGTGACGCGGACGTGGCGGTGTGCTCACCGCCGGCGACCGCGGTGGCAACGGGTTCGCCGGCCGGGTTCGAGGCGTGGGTGGTGCCGGCGGCGGAGGCGCGCAGGGCCGGGGGAGGACTGACGGCGGGCTCGGGGCCGGTCAGCAGGGTCCCGAACAGCACGGCCAGCACACTCAGCAGGAGCAGGGCGGAGTGAGCGGACCGCGTTGCCGGGACCGATGGGGCCGGTGGGGCCGGTGGGGCCGACGGGTTGCGTCGGTGCCGGAGGCGGCCCGCTCGGGCAGAGCCGGGGGAGGAACGCACGATGCGCCACCTCCTCCGCTCGCTTTACCGTCCCTTTACCTTACTGGCGGTGGCAAGCCTGAGCGGAAGTGGACCGAGTGGGCGGTCGGTGACCGAAGATCGTTCACATCGGAGCGGCCGGCGGGACGAGCCGGGGCCGGACAAGCAAAAGGCCCCGCCGAAGCGGGGCCCGAACTGCGTATACGGGGTGGGCGATACTGGGATTGAACCAGTGACCTCTACCGTGTCAAGGTAGCGCTCTCCCACTGAGCTAATCGCCCGCATGGTGCGAGGGGGTTGGAGGTGGAGACGGGATTTGAACCCGTGTACACGGCTTTGCAGGCCGTTGCCTCGCCTCTCGGCCACTCCACCAACGGCGCCGCCCTGCTGACCTGGATCAAAACCCAAGCCCCAGGCCCGCTCCGAGCGGACGACGGGATTCGAACCCGCGACCCTCACCTTGGCAAGGTGATGCGCTACCAGCTGCGCTACGTCCGCATGTGCCCCGAGCTGTTTCCTCGACGCGCAGTGAACATTATCGGATCCCACGCCGGGCTCAAACCGGGGGTGTCCCTATCCGTCCCAAACCGGTGCAGCCGGTCAGATCCGCGAACTCCCGGCGCAGGCGTTCAGCCTGGTCACCGGCGGTGAATCGGGGCAGCCCGTCTGCGCCGACCCGGCCCGGCGTCCAGCGAGCCCCGCGCACCGACCGCCCCTCCATGGTCAGGGTGAGCACACCTGTCGTCGACTCGCGCCGGCTGTTCCGGGAGTACCACACGAAGTTGCCCAGGCCGTACGCCACGAAGGTGCCGTCCAGCTTCCCCGCGCCCAACTGGATGTGCGCGTGGCTGCCCACCACGACGTCGGCTCCGGCCTCGGCGAGCCGCCGGGCGAGCTCGCGCTGGTCGGAGGTGGGACAGCCGACCCGTTCCTGGCCCCAGTGGAGGTAGACCACCACCACGTCCGCGTTACGCCGGGCCGCCCGCACGACGGCCACCAGCCGGTCCGGCCGTACGGCCACCGCGATTCCGGCGCTGTCGTCGTCCGCGGCGAAGTGCCGGGTGGTGGGGTCCGGCACCGCGTCCGCGCCGATCACCGCGACCGTCGTACCCCGGATCCGGGTCACGTACGGCGCGAACGCCTGGGTGGCGTCCGACCCGATGCCGACCACGGCCACCGGAGCGTGCGCAGCCGCGGCGAGGGTGTCCCGCAGCCCGACCGGCCCGTAGTCGACAGCGTGGTTGTTGGCCATCGTCACCACGTCGATCCCGGCGGCGGCCACCGCGGCGAAGGCGCTCGGCGGCGCCCGGAACCGGTAGCGCTTGTCCTCGGCCCGGCCACGGGTGGTGATCGCCGTCTCCAGGTTCGCGACGGTGAGGTCGGCACCGGACAGCTCCGGTCGCAGGGGAGCCAGCGCGGTCCCCGGGTTCGCCAGCCGCGGCCTGAGCTGGTTCTGGAAGTGGATGTCGCCGGCGAACGACAGCGTGATGGGCTCCCGCGCGTGCGGAGGCGTGACCCGGGCCGCCGGGGTGTGGGGCTTTCGTGACGTGCCGGCCGGGGTGTGAGTCGTCCCCGAGCCAGCCGGCGCCGAGACCCACGAGGCGCCGCCGGCCGGTCGGCCCTGGCCGGCGCCCGGCGGTGCGGAACACCCCGCGCCCAGGGCGAGTGCCCCTACGACGGCGTACGACACGAGCTCCTTCGCCCGGGCAGACAGCGCCCGCCCGGGCCGTCCACGACCCCCCATGGTTCGGAGGGTAGGTATCCGTGGGTGCCCGCCCGGGGCCATAGGCTGGCCGTGCTGGCCAACGGCGACCTAGGTCAGGTCGAACGTCGCAGAAAGGGACGTGTGCGCAGAATGAGAGTTTGGGTCGACGACCGCCTCGTCGAGGATCCGTACGCACCCGCGCTGGCTCCGCTGGACCACGGCGTCACCGTCGGCGACGGTGTGTTCGAGACGCTCAAGGTCGTCGCCGGCCGGCCGTTCGCACTCACCAGGCACCTGGACCGGCTGGCCCGCTCCGCGAACGGCCTCGGGCTCACCGGGCTCGACCTGGCCGCCGTACGCCGCGGCGTCTCGGCCGTCCTGGACGCGTGGGACCAGCCCGACGGCCGGCTGCGCATCACCGTCACCGGCGGGCCCGCGCCGCTCGGGTCCGAACGCGGCGACCAGGGGCTGACCCTGATGGTGGCGATCGCCGACCTGGCGGCCCGCCCCGACTCCACCGCACTGGCCACCGTTCCGTGGCCGCGCAACGAGCGCGGCGCCCTGGCCGGGCTGAAGACGACGTCGTACGCGGAGAACGTCGTCGCGCTCGCCCACGCGCGCGAACGCGGCGCGACCGAGGCGTTGTTCGCCAACACCGTCGGCAACGTGTGCGAGGGGACGGGCTCGAACCTGTTCGTCGTACTCGGCGGAGAGGTCTACACCCCGCCACTGTCGGCGGGCTGCCTGGCCGGCGTGACCCGCGCCCTGGTGCTGGAGTGGTGCGGGGCGTACGAGAAGGACCTGCCGATGAGCGCGCTGGAGGAGGCGGAGGAGCTCTTCCTCACCTCGACCACCCGCGACGTGCAGGCGGTGAACTCACTGGACGGGCGGAAGCTCACCGCTCCCGGTCCGGTGACCGCGCGCGTGATGGCGGAGTTCGCCCGCGCGGCGGCCGACCGGATCGATCCCTGACCGGAGCGCGGCCGGCGACACACCGTGACCGCGCGACTGTGCCGAGGTTCCGTACGCAACGTCGAATCGACCCCGGACCACCCAGAGGTGGGCCGGGGTCGATCCGCGCGTAGCCTGGCTAGACCGCCGGGCCGGAGCTGCGACGCAGTTCCTCGACCAGCAGGTCGAGGTCGACGTGCCCGCTCTCCTCACCCGGGGGGATCAGCGAGTACGTGCTCTGCAGGAAGGTCGCGAGGCCGTCCGCCGGAGCATGGAGCACCGCCTCCCCGTCGGGGGAGCGGAGCTCGATGAGCACGATGGCGCGGCCCGTCTCGTCCACGAGGGGCGAAACGTGCACGTCACCGTCACCGGTGGGACGGAACAGACCTTCGGACAGGAGTTCCCTGGCGAAGACCCAGCGGACACCGCGGGGTTCGCCGGTATGGAACACCGCGTCGACGGCATACGGGTCGGCGGCGTCGTATCGGAGCTCTGCGGTCAGCCGCAGCGCGGCTCCCGTTCCGTCGATGAGACGAAGCGGCAGCGCGTGCGTGATCGAAGCGGGGAGTGCATCCATCGGGGGGCGGGGGCCTTTCCGTGGGTGGTGCGGGACCGGCGGTAGGGCCATAGCGCGAGAGTCTGCTACTCCAAAGTCCCTTGCATCAAACCGGGAAGGTGGGTGCGTCCCGGTCTGGTCGAATTCGCCCCGCCAAACTTCTCAGTATGCGAGACGAGATCGCGGTTTTCCCTTCCGCAGAAGGGGGTCGGACCTCACGGTAGGCTCTGCGGCTATACCACTGGCAGTGGGGGCATTATGTCTCCGGGCCCCGCGCTCAAACCATAACGGACGAAGCGCGGAGAACCACGCAGGAGGATTCGTGAGCGCCTACCGACACACCGACCACGGCGAGGGTGTGGCCGATGGACGGCAGGCCGTCGCGCCTCCGCGCCCCGACCGGCACAGCGTCGAAGGCGTCGCCGACAACTCCGAGAACGACACCGAAAACGACACGCCGCCCGGGTCGGACGATCGGGGATCAGCCGACCACGAAGGCCATCAGCCGCAGAGCGAGCACGACGGCGAGCATCGGGACGGACCCGACGGCGAGCGCAACGGTGAACACGATGGTGAGCACGACAGCGAGCACGACGGTGAACACGGGAAGAAGCACCGGCCCTGGCGCCGGATCCGCTGGCACCACCGCGCGCGCCGCCGCATCCGCCGCCACCCCACGCTCAACGCCACGTGGCGCGGCGCGGTGTTCGTGGTCGGCGTACTCCTCATCGTCGCCGGGCTCGTCATGTTCATCGCGCCCGGTCCGGGTTGGCTGACGGTCATCCTCGGACTCGCCGTGCTGGCCACGGAGTTCGCGTGGGCGCACCGGACTCTGGAGTGGTCGAAGGACAAGGCCCGCGCCGCCGGTGAGAAGGCGATGGACCCGAAGGCCCGCAGGCGCAATCTCCTGATCGGCGCCGGCGTGGTGGTGCTCGTCGCCGCTGCCGCCGCTGCCTGGGTGGTGACGCAGGGATGGCCCGGCCCGGTCGTCTCCGCCTGGGAGTGGGTCCGGTCGTTGCGGTAGATGGCGATGCGCTAGGGTTTCTGTCGCCCCGCTCGGGGCGTGCAAGAGGGGCGATTAGCTCAGCGGGAGAGCGCTTCGTTCACACCGAAGAGGTCACTGGTTCGATCCCAGTATCGCCCACCGAAAGCACTGCAGATCGAGAGCTCGTCGCCGACGCCGGTGACGAGCTCTCGTCGTTTGTGTCGTTCGTTCGCGTCATGTGCGGTCCGCGCTCGTCACCGGTCACGTTCCGTGCGCCGAGGGTCGTCGACGGATCGGCCGCGACGTTCCGGGGCCGGCCGGACGGAAGCACCTGAGTCTGCGGCCGTTCCCCGGCGGGCCGTTCAGACGGAGGTGACCACGACGTCCAGCGGCCAGGGACGTCCGCGCTCGGGGCGCTCGGCCTCGACCTGGTAGCCCAGCCCCCGCAGCACCTCGACCAGGTCGGCGGGGCGGCGTGGGGTGTCGTCGCTGTTCAGCAGGTCGCGGACCAGCCGGCCCTTGGTGGCCTTGTTGAAGTGGCTGACGACGGTACGGCTGGAGGCGTCGCCGGGCCGCGTCTCCTGCAGCACCCGCACGGTCGCGGTGCGCCCGGCCAGTTCGCCGGTGGGCGTCCAGGCGGTGGCGTACGCCGAGGAGCGCAGGTCCAGCACCAGCCCGCGGCCGGCAGCACCGGCGATCGCGGCCGGCATGCTCTCCCGCCAGAAGGCGCCCAGCGGGCCGACGCCGGGCAACCGGACCGTCATCGAGCAGCGGTACGCCGGAATGCGGTCACGCAACCGGACCGCGCCCCACAGGCCGGAGCAGACCAGCAGGAAGCGCTGCGCCCGGCGACGCTGTACCGCCCCGAGCGAGGCCAAGTCGAGTGCGTCGTACAGCACTCCGGTGTACAGCCTGGCCGCCGGCAGCGTCGGCGCGTCGCGCAGGCGCGCGTCGCGTTCGACCTCGCCGCGCTGGCTCGCGGACAGCCCGAGCACTGCCATCGCCTCGTCGGTCCGCTCCGTGTCGCCGCACAGACCGGCCAGCGCGTCGAGGACCTTCGTACGGGCCGGGGTGAGTTCGGGCAGCGACAGCGAGTCCAGGTCGACCGGACGTCCTCTGCCGGGGGCGGCCTTGCCCTCCGAGGGCGGCAACAGGATGAGCACGAACGGGAGGGTAACCGGAACGCGCGGTACCGCGGTCGTCCCGGGGATGTCGGATCCGGGCGGCATGATGCCGGGATGGCGGAACGCCACGAAGGTGAAGGTTCAGCTACGTTGGGTGGACTGGTTCCGGACTGGTTCCGGCCCGGTCGCCGGTGTGTTCTCCGGCCGGTCTTCGGTGTGGTTGACGGCGTGTTGGAAGGGACGGACTCGTGGGGCACACGATCGGTATCGACCTGGGCACCACCTACTCCGCCGCCGCGCGGGTGAACGACCTCGGCAAGCCCGAGATCGTGGTCAACCGGGACGGCGAGCGCCTCACGCCGTCGGTCGTGCTGTTCCAGGACGAGTTGCCGATCGTGGGCACGATGGCGAAACGCTCCGCGGTGACCGCGCCGCTGGACGTCGTGCAGTTCGTGAAGCGGTCGATGGGCGACCCGAGCTGGAAGTTCGAGACCAGCGGCGGGACGACGTACCGGCCGGAGGAGATCTCCGCGATCATCCTGCGCCGCATCAAGGACGACGTCGAACTCGCGCTGGGTTCGCCGGTGACCGACGCGGTGGTGACCGTCCCCGCGTACTTCGACGACGCCCCGCGGCGGGCGACCATCGACGCCGGCCGGATCGCCGGGCTGAACGTCGCCCGGGTCCTCAACGAGCCGACCGCCGCGGCACTCGCCTACGGCGTCGAGCACGAGGTCGAGGGCACCGTGTGTGTCTACGACCTCGGCGGAGGGACGTTCGACGTGACCGTGATGCGGGTGGGCGGCGGCGACTTCGACGTGCTCGCCACCCACGGCGACCGCAACCTCGGCGGCTTCGACTTCGACAACCTGCTGATGCGCCTGCTGGACGAACGCTTCCAGGCCGCCGGTGGGCCGAGCCTGCTGGACGGCGCCGAGGCCGAGGCGGACCTGCGGGAGAAGGCCGAGATCGCCAAGCGCAGCCTCACCACGGTCGAGCAGACCCGGGTGGTGCTGTCCGGCGGCGGGGTGTCGAAGGTCGTGCCGCTGACCCGGGCGGAGTTCGAGGACGTCACCTCCAGCCTGGTCAGCCGCACCCGCGACATCGCCGAGATGGTCGTCGGTGACGCCGGCCTGGACTGGCCCGGTGTCGACCACGTGCTGCTCGCGGGCGGGTCGACCCGGATGCCGATGGTGCGGGCGATGATCGGGAAGGTCGCCGGTCGGGAGCCCATCCGTACGGTCAATCCCGACGAGGTGGTCGCGCTGGGTGCGGCGATCCAGGCGCACCTGGTCGACCTCGACAAGGTCACCGGCGAGAGCACGAACGGCAGCGCCTCCGGCACGGTCGACGGCATCAGCGCGGAGCCGCTGCCGGTGCTGGCGTCGGCGGTGACCCGCCCCCGGGTGCGCGACGTCACCTCGCAGGGGCTGGGCGCGCTGGCCGTACGCCGCGGCGCCGCCTCGGCCGAGGACGTGGAGAACGTCGTCATCATCCCGGCCAACACCAAGATCCCCGCCAAGCGCGGCCAGGTGTTCGAGACCATCGAGAACAACCAGACCCGGCTCAAGGTCGAGGTGACCCAGGGCGACGACGACGACCCCGACTACGTACGCGCGATCGGCGAGCAGACCTTCGACATCCCGCCCTATCCGGCGGGCGCGCCGTTCGAGGTGGTCTACGCGTACGACATCGACCAGACAGTCTTCATCGAGGTGCACGACAAGACGTCGGGGGAGCGGATCGGCACCTTCGAGGTGAACAACGTCGCCACGATGGCCGAGGGCGAGGTCGCGTCGGCCACCGACCGGATGCGGCTGCTCGACATCAGCTGAGCCGACGAGCCGACCGATGACGACCGAGCCGACTGTGCTGACTGAAGACGACTGAGACCATGCCCGTCGACTACTACGAGATCCTCGAGGTCGCGCCGAGCGCCGGCGCCGAGCAGATCCGGGCGGCGATCACCGCGCAGCGCCGGGTCTGGGTGCGCCGCCAGTCCAGCCCGGACCCCGAGCGCCGGGCCTACGCCGAGCAGCGGGTGCGTGACGTCGACGCGGCGGAGAAGGCGCTGCTGGACCCGGCGGCACGTTCGGCGTACGACGAGAAACTCGCCCGGGCCCGGCAGGCCGCGGCGACCGCGGGCGGCGCGACCGGCCCCGGCGGCGGCGTTCGCGACCGGGTGCCCGCGCCGGCCCCCGCACCGGGCGGGCCGAGGGGGTCGAGTGGCTCCGGCTCCGGCGGGACCGGCTCCGGCGGCCAGGGCTCGTCCGGTCACCGCCGCGATCCCGACCTGCACGACCACCTGCGCCGGGGCGACCGCTACCTCGAGCAGGGCAGGTGGCGCCTCGCCCAGGCCGAGTACGACTACGTCCGTGAACGCGAGCCCGGCAATCTCCGCGCGCTCACCGGCCTGGGTGCCGCCCAGGTCGGTGCCGGCAAGGTGAAGGAGGGGCTGGCGGTCCTGCAGCGCGCGGCCGAGGCCAACCCCGAGGCGGAGGACGTCAAGGTCGCGCTGGCCACCGCGCTGTACGAGGTGGCCGTCACCAGCGTCGACCACTGGGGCGACGGCCGGGGAACCGACCGGCCGGTCATCACCTCCCGGCGGCAGTACACCCTGGTCCGCCGGCACCTGCGCCGCATCCGCAAGCTCGGCCTGACCGACTGGAACGTGACGATGTACGCCGAGGAGCTGAAGGACCTGCTCGCCGAGGCCCGCGCCCCGGTGTGGGTGCGCAGCCGCTCGCTGCGGCTGTACCTCGTCCCGCTGGCCGGCGCGATCCTGTTCGTCGCCCTCGCCCACGTGCAGAGCCTGCGGGTGGTGGGCGCGTGCTGGATCGTGCTGATTCTCGTGCTGTACGTCTTCCGCCACCGGCAGCCGGCCTGGAAGCAGCACCGGCGCGGATACGGCCGCGGCCGGGGCGGCGGCCGCGGGCCCACCTACGGCGGAACCTTCCGGAAGGGAATCTAGGCATGTCCGAACGAACCTCGCAGCCGGTGAGGCAACCGGCCGAGCAGCCTGACGGGGGGCCGGCCGCGCAGCACCTGGCCGGGTCGCCGGAGGTGGCCGAGCTGGCGAAGGAGGTGGCCGCGCTGCGCGACCTGTTCCAGCGCCGCCTGCTGGAGGACCAGGCCCGGCAGCGGATGTACGACGAGCTGTACCGCCAGCTGGAGTTCGCCCGGCAGGGCCTGGTCGAGGAGTTCGTGGCGCCGCTGGCCCGGGAGATCCTGCTCGTCGTGGACCGGATCGACGCGCTCACCGGCCAGGTGGCCCGTGACGGGAACGCGAACGATGCCGCGGACGACGCCGGAAACCTCGGCTCGGTGCGCGCGGAGCTGCTGGAGATCCTGCACCGGCGCGGCCTGCGCGAGGTCGACGCGACAGGTCAGGAGTTCGACCCCCGGGTGCACGAGGCGGTGGCCCGGGTTCCGGTCGAGCCCGGCGACCAGGTGGGCCGGGTGGTGGAAGTGCGCCGGCCCGGCTACGCGCTGGCCGACCGGCTGCTGCGCCCCGCCCAGGTCGGGGTCGGCTACCGGCCGGCCGGTGCGCGGTCCTGACAGGCGCGTGCGGCGGCTCCGGGACACCCGGGGGCACCGCATAGGATCGCCGGGTAGTCCACTCAGTCCACTCGCTGTCCCCGTACCCCCGGAGGAGCCCGAAGTGTCCGAGATCACCGTCACCGTCGTCCGTTCCGGCGAGCACGCCGAGGCCGAGGTGACGACGGGCACGACGGCCGGTGCGGCGCTCGGCGTCCAACCGGGCGACCGCTCCGTCGTGGCCGCCCGGGTCAACGGCGAGCTGCGCGACCTCGCCTGGCCGCTGTCGGCCGGCGACGAGGTGGAGCCGGTGGCGATCGACAGCACCGACGGCCGGGCGATCCTGCGGCACTCCACCGCGCACGTGCTGGCCCAGGCGGTGCAGGAGCTCTTCCCCGAGGCGAAGCTCGGCATCGGCCCGCCGGTGGAGAACGGCTTCTACTACGACTTCGACGTCGCCGAGCCGTTCCATCCCGACGACTTCAAGCGCATCGAGAAGCGCATGCAGGAGATCGTCAAGGAGGGGCAGGCGTTCTCCCGGCGGGTGGTCGGCGACGACGACGCCCGCACCGAGCTGGCCGGCGAGCCGTACAAGCTGGAACTCATCGGTCTCAAGGGCGGTGCCGGCGCGGCCGCGGAGGGCGCCGGCGTCGAGGTGGGCGGCGGCGAGCTGACCATCTACGACAACCTGCGCCGCGACGGCGAGCTGGCCTGGAAGGACCTGTGCCGCGGACCGCACCTGCCCACCACCCGCACCATCCCGGCGTTCAAGCTGATGCGGGTGGCGGCGGCGTACTGGCGGGGCAGTGAGAAGAACCCCCAGCTGCAGCGCATCTACGGCACCGCCTGGGAGTCCCGCGACGCGCTCAAGGCCTACCTCCAGCGGCTGGAGGAGGCCGAGCGGCGCGACCACCGCAAGCTCGGCCGCGAGCTGGACCTCTTCTCCTTCCCCGACGAGCTCGGCTCCGGCCTCGCGGTGTTCCACCCCAAGGGCGGTGTCATCAAGCGGGAGATGGAGGACTACGTCCGCCGGCGCCACCTGGAGGAGGGCTTCCAGTACGTCGGGACGCCGCACCTCACCAAGCAGGGGCTGTTCGAGACCTCCGGGCACCTGCCGTACTACGCCGACACGATGTTCCCGCCCATGGAGCTGGAGGGCGCGAACTACTACGTCAAGGCGATGAACTGCCCGATGCACAATCTGATCTACCGCTCGCGGGGCCGCTCCTACCGCGAGCTGCCGCTGCGGTTCTTCGAGTTCGGCGCGGTCTACCGGTTCGAGAAGTCCGGCGTCGTGCACGGCCTCACCCGGGTGCGCGGCATGACCCAGGACGACTCGCACTCCTACGTCGCGCCCGAGCAGGCGGCCGACGAGATCAAGCACCTGCTCGGCTTCGTGCTCGGGCTGCTCAAGGACTTCGGGCTGGACGACTTCTACCTCGAGCTGTCCACCCGCGACGACTCCGACAAGTTCATCGGCTCCGACGAGCAGTGGGCCGAGGCCACCAAGATCCTCGAGGACACCGCCAAGGAGACCGGCCTGGAGCTGGTGCCCGACCCGGGCGGCGCGGCGTTCTACGGCCCGAAGATCTCGGTGCAGACCCGGGACGCGATCGGGCGCACCTGGCAGATGTCGACCATCCAGTACGACTTCAACCAGCCGGCCGGGTTCGGGCTGGAGTACCAGGCGGCCGACGGGTCGCGACAGCAGCCGGTGATGATCCACTCGGCAAAGTTCGGGTCGATCGAACGGTTCCTCGGCGTCCTGGTCGAGCACTACGCCGGCGCGTTCCCTCCCTGGCTGGCGCCGGTCCAGGTGGTCGGGATCCCGATCACCGACGAGCACGTGCCCTACCTCCGCGACGTCGCCGCGAAGCTCGCCGAGCACGGCATCCGGGTCGAGATCGACACCTCCGACGACCGGATGCAGAAGAAGATCCGCAACGCGCAGAAGCAGAAGGTGCCATACATGCTGCTGGCCGGCGACGACGACGTCGCCAAGGGTGCGGTGTCGTTCCGGTACCGCTCCGGTGAGCAGAAGAACGGCGTGCCGGTCGACGAGGCGGTGGCAGAGATCCTCGAGGCCGTACGCAGCCGCGTCCAGGTCTAGGTCCGTTCCGCGGCGGCGTGCGTGATCGCGGTCGTCGGGCACACCTGCGTCGAGACGACCGTGCCCGACGGCCTGCTGGGCGACGCCGACGCGTTCGGTGAGCACGTCCTGTCCACCTCGGTGTCCGGGGTCGGCGTCAACGTGGCGTCGGCGCTGCACACGCTGGGTCAGGACGTCCGCTTCGCGTCGGTCGTCGGCCAGGACCTGCTCGGTGACGTGTGCGTACGCACGCTCGCCGCCCGCGGGCTGGACCCGACCCATGTCGTACGGGCGACCCCCGCCACCGCGCAGTCGCTGGTGCGGTACGACCCGGACGGCCGGCGCCGCAACCTCGTCGACCTCAAGGACGTCCAGCGCGCGGCGTACCCACCGGAGCTGGTGCCCGGACTGCTCGCGGACGTACGGCTGGCCGTGCTCGGCACCATCGGCTACGCCCGCCCGCTGCTGGCCGAGGCCCGTGAGCGCGGGGTGCCGGTGGCCGCCGATGTCCAGGCGGTGTCCGGCCCGGACGACGCCTACAACCGTGACTGGCTGGCCGGGGCGGACCTGCTGTTCGCCTCCCACGAACGCCTCGACCTCCCACCTGGGGACTTCGTCGCCGCGCAGCACCGTCGGCACGGAACCGCCGTCGTCGTGGTCGGGCTCGGAGCGGACGGCGCGCTGCTCGGTGTCCGCGGCGAACCGCCCGTGCACGTTCCTGCCGTCCGCACGCGGGCCGTGGTCAGCACGGTCGGGGCCGGCGACGCGTTGTTCGCCGCGTTCCTGGACGGGTGGTCCCGCGGACTGGACCCGCGCGCCGCGCTGTCGAGGGCGGCGTACTTCGCCTCCTGGAAGGTCGGCGCGGCCGGGGGAGCGGCCGGGTTCCTGGACCGGGACGGCCTCGATGCCCTGGTCGCGGCCGGGCCCTGAGCGGCCCTGGGTCGCACCGAGCGGGCACTGATCGGGCACTGATCGACACAAGTGCGGAGTCCCGGCAGGATGGACGAGTCGGGCCGTCGCCGGTGCCAGCCAGATCGTGTCAGGAGAGTGCGGATGTACGACTACGACCTGCTCGTCATCGGATCCGGGCCCGGCGGCCAGAAGGCCGCGATCGCCGGTGCCAAGCTCGGCCGCCGCACGGCGGTGGTGGAGAAGCGGCACATGATCGGCGGTGTCTGCATCAACACCGGGACCATTCCGTCCAAGACGCTGCGCGAGGCGATCCTCTACCTCACCGGGCTCAACCAGCGGGAGCTGTACGGCTCGGCGTACCGGCTGAAGGACGACATCACCGTCGCCGACCTGTCCGCGCGTACCCAGCACGTCATCGGCCGCGAGATCGACGTGATCCGCAGCCAGCTCGCCCGCAACCGCGTGCAGATGCTGTTCGGCGTGGGCAGGTTCGTCGACGACCACACCGTCGCGGTCACCGGACCCGACGGCGGCGTACGCACCGTCACCGCCGACCGGATCGTGATCGCGGTCGGCACCCGCCCGGCCCGGCCGTCCTCGGTGGCCTTCGACGGTCGCAGCATCGTCGACTCCGACCAGCTGCTGGAGATGGACCAGATCCCGTCGTCGATGGTGGTGGTCGGCGCCGGGGTGATCGGTATCGAGTACGCCTCGATGTTCGCCGCCCTGGGCAGCAAGGTCACGGTGGTCGAACGCCGCGACCGGATGCTGGACTTCTGCGACCTGGAGATCGTCGAGGCGCTGAAGTACCAGCTGCGCGACCTCGCGGTGACGTTCCGGTTCAACGAGACGGTGGCCCGGGTCGACCACCACGACGGCGCGACGCTCACCGTCCTGGAGAGCGGCAAGCGGATCCCGGCCGACACGGTGATGTACTCCGCGGGCCGGCAGGGCGTCACCGAGGGGCTCGAGGTCGGCAACGCCGGGCTGGAGGCCGACGCCCGCGGCCGGATCAAGGTCGACGAGTTCTACCGCACCGCCGTACCCCACATCTACGCCGTGGGCGACGTGATCGGCTTCCCCGCGCTGGCGGCCACCTCGATGGAGCAGGGCCGGCGGGCCGCCTACCACGCGCTGGAGGAACCCGTCGGTACCGAGATGGGCGAGCTGCAGCCGATCGGCATCTACACGATCCCCGAGATCAGCTACGTCGGCCGCACCGAGGACGAGCTGACCGAGGCGAACGTGCCGTTCGAGGTGGGGATCTCCCGCTACCGCGAGCTGGCCCGCGGCGCCATCCTGGGCGACAGCTACGGCATGCTCAAGCTGCTCGTGCACGCGGAGGAGCGGACGCTGCTCGGCGTGCACGTGTTCGGCACCGGAGCGACCGAGCTGGTGCACATCGGGCAGACCGTGATGGGCTGCGGAGCCACCGTCGACTACCTCGTGGACGCGGTGTTCAACTACCCCACGCTGGCGGAGTCCTACAAGGTCGCGGCGCTGGACGCCATGAACAAGATGCGGGCCGTGCAGCGCTTCCTGACCTGAGCCGGACCGGACTCGGCGACGGGCGAGGCGCGCACCGGCCGGGCGCCGTCCGTAAGATCTGCTGGGTGGACGAGCCGGAGCACCAGCACCAGCCGGATCAGCCCGACCAGCCCGAGCGGCAGGAAGGCGTCGGCACCCCCGACGCGTTCGAGCGGCTGTGGACGCCGCACCGGATGGCCTACATCCTCGGCGAGAACAAGCCGCGCGGCGACGGTCCGGGCGACGGATGTCCGTTCTGCGACATCCCGGACCGCTCCGACGAGGACGGGCTGGTGGTCACCCGCGGCAAGGTCGCCTTCGCCGTGCTCAACCTCTACCCCTACAACCCCGGCCACCTGATGGTCTGCCCGTACCGCCACGTCGCCGACTACACCGAGCTCACCGACGAGGAGACCGACGAGGTGGCCCGGCTCACCAAGCAGGCCATGCGTGCGGTGCGGGAGGTGTCGGGCGCGCAGGGGTTCAACATCGGGCTGAACCAGGGCCCGGTCGCCGGCGCCGGAATCGCCGCCCACCTGCACCAGCACATCGTGCCGAGGTGGGCGGGCGACACCAACTTCATGCCGATCGTCGGCGGAACCAGGGTGCTGCCGGTGCTGCTGCGCGAGACCCGGGCGCTGCTGGCGAGGTCCTGGCCGACCGACTGATCCCGTACGACTGATCCCGTACGACTGATCCCGTACGACTGATCCCGTACGACTGATCTCGTACGACCGACTCGTACGACCGGCCCGGCGGGCTCAGGTACCCAGCTCGTGCCCGACGGTGGCGTCCACGTGGCCGGGCACCTCGTCGTGCCGGTCGCCCACGCTGGAGGTCCCGGTGGGCTCGAGGAGCAGGACCGACGCACCCGACGGCGCGGACGGCTTGTGCTCGGTGCCCCGCGGAACGGTGAAGACCGATCCGGGCCGCAGGACCACGGTCCGCTCGCCGGCGGGTTCCCGAAGAGCGATGTGTAACTCCCCGTCGAGGACCAGGAAGAACTCGTCGGTGTCGTCGTGGACGTGCCAGACGTGGTCGCCTTCGGCCTTGGCGACCCGGACGTCGTAGTCGTTGACCCGGGTGACGATGCGCGGGCTCCACCGCGCGTCGAAGGATGCCAGCGCTTCGTTCAGCGCGATCGGTTCGTTGGTCATGCACCTACTGTGCCTGGTCACGGAGACGGGAACCCAGGAAAGATTCGGGCCGGGGCCGAGCCGTCGGGTGCGGTCGGCACCCCACGTCGCTCGCGCCCCGGCCCGAGCCGGATTTCGGTGAAGCCGGGGTCCTACAGCTGCGCCAGGAAGGTGTAGATCGCGTCGCCGTTGCCGGGCAGGCCCTCGTGGCCGTAGTCGGGGTACATCCGCAGCGACTTCGGGCTGGTGATCTTGTTGTACGCCGCGAACTGCGTGGACGGCGGGCACACCTGGTCACCGAGCCCCACACCCATCAGGACCTCCGCCCGGATCCTCGGCGCGAGGTGCTGGACGTCGACGTACCCGAGGGTGGTGAAGACCTCGTCCTCGCGCTCGTGCAGCGGGTCGAAGCGGCGGAACCACTCCTGCAGTTCGGCGTAGGCGTTCTTGGCCAGGTCGAGGTCCCACACCCGCCGGTAGTCGGTCAGGAACGGGAACGTCGGCGCGGCCCGCCTGATCCTGGGCTCCAGAGCCGCGCAGGCGAGGGTCAGCCCGCCGCCCTGGCTGCCGCCGGTGGCGCCGACGCGGTTCTCGTCCACGTCGTCCATGCCCATCACGATCCGGGCCAGCAGGGCGGTGTCGAGGTAGACGTGGCGGTAGTAGAGCTTCTCGGGGGCCTGTGCCAGGCCGTCGTCGAGCCCGCGGACGATGTGCCCGCGCAGGGTCCAGCCCGTCACCCCGCCGACGTCCTCCGACAGCCCGCCCTGGCCGCGGCAGTCCAGCGCGGCGACGGTGTATCCCATCGCCACGTGGCCGAGCAGCTCCGACCAGTCGGCCGAGCGGCCGGAGTAGCCGTGGAAGTGGACCACGCCGGGGTGCTGCTCGGCGGCATTGCGGGGGCGCAGCAGCTTGGCGTGCACCCGGGCGCCGCCGGTGCCCTGGAACCACAGGTGGAAACACTCGGCGAACGCCGTCTGGAAGTCGGCCGGCTCCAGCTCGACCTTCGGGTCGAGGGCGTCCAGCTCTGCCAGCGCGGCGTCCCAGTACTCGTCGAAGTCCGCGGGCCGGGGGTTGGTGCCGGTGTACGTCGCGAGCTGTTCCCTCGGCATGTCGAACGTCAGGGGCATGGACGGTCCTTCCTGAGGCAGCGTGGTGCTGGGATGCGGTCGAGCGTAGTGACGCATCGGCCCACGCCGGGGCGCACCTTCCAGCACTGGCCACGGGGCGGCCGCCGGAACGAGGCGCGTTTACCCTCGCCCCGGCGGATCGCCGCCCGGCCCACCGCCTGGATCGCGCCCGGATCACCGTCCGGATCAGCTCGCCCGGTCAGCCGTCGGCGGCCTGCTCCTTCGCGAGCTTGCTCGCCAGCTGTGCCGGCATCGGCTCGTACCGTACGAACTCCCGGGTGAAGGTGCCGTTACCGTGCGCCATCGACCGCAGGTCGACGGCGTACCTCGTGATCTCGATCTGCGGCACCTCCGCCTTCACCAGCGTCCGGCCCTGCCCGACGGGCTCGGTGCCGAGCACCCGGCCCCGCCGCCCGGACAGGTCGCCCATCACGGTGCCCACGAAGTCGTCGTCGACCAGCACCGACACCAGGTCGACGGGTTCGAGGAGGCAGACCTGGCCGTCCGGGGCGGCCTCGCGCAGGGCCAGCGACCCCGCGGTCTGGAAGGCCATGTCGGAGGAGTCGACGCTGTGCGCCTTCCCGTCCACCAGAGTCACCCGGATGTCGACGACGGGGTAGCCGGCGTTGATCCCGCGTTCCATCTGCGCGCGTACGCCCTTCTCCACGCTCGGGATGAACTGCCGGGGGACCGAGCCGCCGACCACCTTGTCCACGAACTCCAGGCCCGAGCCCTGGGGGAGCGGCTCGACCTGGATCTCACAGACGGCGTACTGGCCGTGGCCGCCGCTCTGCTTGACGTGCCGCCCCCGCCCGGTCGCCTTGCGGCCGAAGGTCTCCCGCAGCGGCACCCGCAACGGAACCTGGTCCACCGACACGCCGTACCGGTTGGCGAGCCGGTCGAGGACGACGTCGGCGTGCGCCTCGCCCATGCACCACAGCACCAGCTGGTGGGTCTCGGCGTTGTGCTCGATCCGCAGCGTCGGATCCTCCGCGCCCAGCCGGGCCAGCCCGAGCGACAGCTTGTCCTCGTCGGCCTTGGCGTGTGCGGTGACCGCGATCGGGAGCAGCGGCTCGGGCATCGACCAGGGCCGCATCAGCAGCGGGTGTTCCCTGGCCGAGAGGGTGTCGCCGGTCTCGGCACGGGACAGCTTGCCGATGGCCGCGATGTCCCCGGCCACACAGTGGTTCAGCGGGCGTTGCTGCTTGCCCAGCGGCGACGACAGCGAACCGACCCGCTCGTCCTCGTCGTGGTCCTCGTGGCCGCGTTCCTCGCCGTAGAACGCCGAGGAGTGCCCCGACACGTGCAGCACGGTGTCCGGCCGTACGGTTCCGGAGAAGACCCGCACCAGGCTGATCCGGCCGACGTAGGGGTCGGAGGAGGTCTTCACCACCTCGGCGAGCAGCGGTCCGTCGGGGTCGCAGGGCAGCCGGCCCTCCGACTTGCCCACCGGGGTGTAGACCTCGGGCTGGGGGTGTTCGAGCGGGGAGGGGAACGCGCTGGTCATCACCTCCAGAAGCTCGGTCATGCCCACGCCGGTGGTCGCGCACGCCGGCAGGGCCGGGAAGAACGACGCCTGCGCGACCGCCTTCTCCAGGTCGTCCACCAGGACCTTCGCGTCGATCTGCTCACCGCTGAGGTAGCGGTCCATCAAGGACTCGTCCTCGGACTCCTCGATGACGCCCTCGATCAGCGTGCCCCTCGCCTCCGCCGTCGCGTCGGCGTACTCCTGCGGTGCGGTGCCCTCGGTGCGGGCGCCCGAGGAGTAGTCGAACAGCTTCTCCGACAACAACCCGACCAGCCCGGTCACCTCGCCCTGGCCGTCGACCGGGAGGTACAGCGGCAGCACCTTCTCCCCGAAGGCCGCCCGCGCCTGCGCCAGCACGCCCGCGTAGTCGGCCCGGTGGTGGTCGAGCTTGGTGATCACCACCGCCCGCGGCATGCGAACCGAGGCGCACTCCTGCCACAGCGCCTGGGTCGGGCCGTCGACCCCCTCGCTCGCGGCGATCACGAACAACGCGCAGTCGGCGGCGCGCAGTCCGGCCCGCAACTCGCCCACGAAGTCGGCGTACCCGGGAGTGTCCAGCAGATTGATCTTGATGCCGTCGTGCACGACCGGCGCCAGGGACAGGCCGACCGACCGCTGCTGGCGATGCTCCACCTCGTCGAAGTCGCTGACGGTCGCGCCGTCCTCCACCCGGCCGGGGCGGGGGATCGCTCCCGTGGCCGCCAGCAGGGCCTCGACCAGGGTCGTCTTGCCGGAGCCGGACGGGCCGACCAGCACGATGTTGCGGATCGCATCGGGCCGGTCGGCCGTCGGTGCCTGACCGGCGGCTCCACCGGGGTTGCCTTGTTTGTCCGCCATGGCGACGCCTCCTTGCGCGCGCGTTGCGTGGATCCTGCGTGGATACAGCCGGACGCGCCCGGACGGCTGCCGTCCGTGACGGCGCCCTGACATGTGGTTTTCCACCTTTCACCCGGCCCGGCCAGCGCACAAGCCCCACGCGCTGAGTAGCATCGGCGCGTCTCGCGAACCCCGACGGAACGCTGGCGACGCGCAGACGGACGACCAGGTCACCGAGCGAGCGGGCTGCCCCACATGTTGCGAAGGTTCCACCAGTTCTGGCTACGGCTGCTGACCCCGGTCGCGCGGTTCTTCCTGCGTGTCGGCATCGGCCCGGACATCGTCACGGTGGTCGGCACCGCCGGGCTGTGCGTCGGCGCGCTCGCCTTCTACCCCCGCGGAGTGCTCTTCTGGGGGACGGTGTTCATCACCTTCTTCGTGTTCTCCGACATGATCGACGGGCTGATGGCCCGGATGTCGCAGCGGTCGTCGAAGTGGGGCGCGTTCCTCGACTCCACTCTGGACCGGATCGGCGACGCCGCGGTGTTCGGCGGCCTGACGCTGTGGTTCGCCGGCGGCGGCGACGCGTTCTGGCTCGCCTGCGTGGCGCTCTACTGCCTGGTGATGGGCAACGTCACGTCGTACGCCAAGGCCAGGGCGGAGAGCCTGGGGATGACCGCCAACGTCGGCATCGCCGAACGCGCCGACCGGTTGGTCGCCGTCCTGGTGGCCACCGGACTGGCCGGGCTCGGAGTGCCGTTCCTGCTGCCGGCCGTCCTGTGCCTGCTGGCGGTCGCGAGCACGGTGACCGTCGTACAGCGGATTCTCGCGGTGCGGGCGCAGGCGGCGGCGAACGAGGGTGGATCAGGCCCGGGTCGGAGCCCGGGCGGTGCCGCGACGGGCAGGGCCGCCAACCGGGCGGGCGCCGAGCGGCCGGGGGCCGGCCCGAGCGCCGGCCCGAGCACCGGCCCGGGTGCGGAGAGGGAGGCCCGGTGATCGCAGCCGGCCGGCCCGCCGCCGAGGAGCCGGGTCGAGACCGTCCGCACACCGACAGCCACCCCACCGAGCAGAGCCCCCCAGATCACAGCTCCACAGATCACCGGCACACCGAGCGCCTCACGCTTCCGGTTCGCCTGAAGTACGCCGCCAGCTACCGCGCCTACGCCGTCGGCTGGAAGGTCCTGCGCCTGCTGCCCGCCCCCGCCGCGTACGGCCTGCTGCGCCTCGGCGCCGACCTCGTCTGGCGGCGCCGGCTCAAGGGCGTGCGGCGGCTGGAGCGTAACCTCGCCCGCGTCCGCCCCGACGCCACCCCGGAGGAGCTCCGGCGGCTGTCCCGGGCCGGGATGCGGTCGTACTTCCGCTACTGGTGTGAGGCGTTCCGGCTGCCCGACCTCGGCCCGGACGACATCAAGGGCGCCGTCGTCACCCACGGCGAGGACGCGTTCTGGGCGGCGATCCGGTCCGGCAAGGGCGTGGTGGCGCCGCTGCCGCACATGGGCAACTGGGACTTCGCGGGCGCGTGGGCCGCCGCCAACGGCGCGCCGGTGACCACGGTCGCCGAGCGCGTCCGCCCCGAACGCCTGTACGACCGGTTCGTCGCCTACCGCGCCGCGCTCGGCATGCAGGTGCTCGCCGCCACCGGCGGCCCGGACCCGATGCGGGTGCTCGCCGACCGGCTGCGGGAGGGCGGCCTGGTCTGCCTGGTCGCCGACCGCGACCTGTCCGCCCGGGGCGTCGAGGTCGACTTCTTCGGCGAGCGCACCCGGATGCCCGCCGGACCCGCCGCGCTGGCGCTACGGACCGGCGCCACCCTGCTGCCGGTCACGCTGTGGTACGACGGACCCACCATGCACGTGCGCTTCCACCCGGCGGTCGCCAAGCCGCCCGGCTCGCGGCAGGCCATCCGCGACCTCACCCAGCAGGTCGCCGACGCCTTCGCCGCCGGGATCGCCGAGCATCCGCAGGACTGGCACATGCTGCAGCGGCTGTGGATCTCCGACCTCGAACCCGCCCGCCGCGCGGACCTCGACCGGAGGCGCTGATGCGGGTCGGCATCGTCTGCCCGTACTCGCTGGACGCGCCCGGCGGGGTGCAGAACCACGTCCGCGACCTGGCCGAGGTCCTCCTCGCCGAGGGACACGCCGTGTCCGTGCTCGCGCCCGCCGACGACGACACGCCGGTGCCGCCGTACGTCGTGCCCGCGGGACGTGCCGTCCCGGTGCCGTACAACGGCTCGGTTGCCCGGCTGGCGTTCGGCCCGGTGTCGGCGGCCAGGGTGCGCCGCTGGATCCGCGACGGGCAGTTCGACGTGCTGCACATCCACGAGCCGGCCACCCCGTCGCTGTCGCTGCTCGCGCTGTGGGCGGCTGTCGGCCCGATCGTGGGCACGTTCCACACCGCCATGCCGCGCTCGCGGATGATGAGCGTCGCCTCGTCCGTCCTGCGCCCGGCGCTGGAGAAGATCTCCGCCCGGATCGCGGTGAGCGAGCCGGCCCGGGACACCCTCGTGCAGCACCTTGGTGGGGAACCTGTGGTGATCCCGAACGGCCTGTTCGTGGACCGGTTCGCCCGTGCGCGACCCCGGCCGGAGTGGCAGGGCGAGGACGGCACGATGTGCTTCCTGGGCCGCCTGGACGAGCCGCGCAAGGGCCTTGCCGTGCTGCTGCGGGCGTTCCCCGCGATCTGGCGGGCCCGGCCCAGCGTACGCCTGCTGGTCGCGGGTCCCGGCGACGTCGAGGAGGTCCGCTCCGGGCTGCCCGCCGAGTGCCGGGACGCGGTGACGTTCCTCGGCAAGATCGACGACGAGGGCAAGGCCGACATGTTCGCCAGCTCGCAGGTGTACGTCGCGCCGCAGACCGGCGGCGAGTCGTTCGGCATCGTGCTGGTGGAGGCGATGGCGGCCGGCGCACCGGTGCTCGCCAGCGACCTCGACGCGTTCCGGCTGGTGGTGGACGGCGGCCGGCTCGGCCGGCTGTTCGGGGTCGGCGACAGCGACGACCTCGCCACCGGTGCGCTGGAACTGCTCGGGGACGCGGCCCTGCGGGACCGGCTGCGCGAGGCGGCCCGGGTCGCCGTGCGCCGCTACGACTGGAGCGCCGTCGCCAAGGAGATCCTCTCGGTGTACGAGATGGTGGCCGCGGGCTATCCCGGCGTCGGCGAGGCCGACGACCGGAGTGGCGGCGTCCGGCCGGGCGGGAAGGTCCGGTGAGGGTCCGGTGAACTGGCTGCTGCTCGTCCTCGCGGTCCTCGCGGTGGCCGGGGTCTACCTGTCCTGGACCGCGGGCCGGATCGACCGGCTGCACGCCCGGCTCGACGCCGCCGGGGCGGTCCTGGAGGCCCAGCTGTTCCGCCGGGCGGCGATCGCGCTGGAGGTCGCGACGTCCGGCATGCTCGACCCGGCCACCTCGCTGCTGGTGATCGACGCCGCCCAGCGCTCCAGCGCCGCCGACGACGAGGAGGAACGCGAGGTCGCGGGCTCGGACCTGTCCAAGGCACTGGCGGTGGTGTTCCCCGACGTGGAGACCAGTCAGGAGATCGCCGCCGAGCCCGGCGCCGCCGAACTGCTCGCCGAACTCGGCGCCGCCTGCCGCCGGGTGGAGATGGCCCGGAGGTTCCACAACGACACCGTGGCCACCACCCGCGCCCTGCGCGGACGCCGGCTGGTGCGGTGGTTCCGGCTGGCCGGGCACGCGCGGATGCCGGCCACGGTGGAGATGGACGTCACCCCGCCGGCCGGTCTCGCACCCTGATCACCCGCCACGCGGCGGAGCGTCACGCGCGGTCGCCTACCATGGATGTGCCGTTCCGTGCCCATTCTCGCGAGGTAGACAGTGACCGAACCCCAGTCCACACCCACCGACGCCACCAGCCGGCCCACCACCGCTCCCGTCACCGGGACCGCCAAGGTCAAGCGCGGCATGGCGGAGATGCTCAAGGGCGGGGTGATCATGGATGTGGTCACGCCCGAACAGGCGAAGATCGCCGAGGACGCCGGCGCCGTCGCGGTGATGGCGCTCGAGCGGGTCCCCGCCGACATCCGGGTGCAGGGCGGCGTGGCCCGGATGAGCGACCCCGACATGATCGACGGCATCATCGGCGCGGTCTCCATCCCGGTGATGGCCAAGGCCCGCATCGGCCACTTCGCCGAGGCCCAGGTCCTGCAGGCGATCGGCGTCGACTACGTCGACGAGTCCGAGGTCCTCACCCCGGCCGACGAGGCGCATCACATCGACAAGTGGGCGTTCACCGTCCCGTTCGTGTGCGGCGCCACCAACCTCGGCGAGGCGCTGCGCCGCCTGTCCGAGGGCGCGGCGATGATCCGTTCCAAGGGCGAGGCCGGCACCGGCAACGTCGTGGAGGCCACCCGCCACATGCGGTCCATCCGCGCCGAGATCCGCCGCCTCGCCACCCTCGACGAGGAGGAGCTGTTCGTCGCCGCCAAGGAGCTGCGCGCGCCGTACGACCTGGTGCAGGAGGTGGCCCGAGCCGGCAAGCTGCCGGTCGTGCTGTTCACCGCCGGCGGCATCGCCACCCCGGCCGACGCGGCGATGATGATGCAGCTCGGAGCCGAGGGCGTCTTCGTCGGCTCGGGCATCTTCAAGTCCGGCGACCCGGCCAAGCGGGCCGAGGCGATCGTGAAGGCGACCACCTTCCACGACGACCCCGACGTGGTGGCGAAGGTGTCCCGTGGCCTCGGCGAGGCGATGGTCGGCCTGAACGTCCGCGACCTTCCCGAGAGCGAGCGGCTCGCGACCCGCGGTTGGTGACCAGGCAGACGGGTGAGGGGCGTCGGCGCCGACCGGCGCCCTTCCGTTTCCGTACAGCCTGACGAGGGTTGGTACGGGTTGGTACGCCCCGGCACGACTCGAGCAGGTTGGGCGGCGCTCGTAGACTGGGACTTTGCCCGGAACGTTGCCTAGGACCTCGTCCGGAAAACTCCGACCGGACCTGTGCCCGAAACCGTGCCCGGACGTGTGTCCTGACTGTGCCCCTAGCGCGCAAGGAACCCAGTGAGCGAACCCACCATCGGCATTCTCGCCCTGCAGGGCGACGTCCGCGAACACCACCGGATGCTGGCGGAGTCCGGCGCGAAGCCGGTGAACGTCCGCCGGCCCGAGGAACTCCTCGCCGTCGACGCCCTGGTCCTCCCGGGCGGTGAGTCGACCACGATGTTCAAGCTGGCGGCGGCGTTCGACCTGCTCGAGCCGCTGCGCAAGCGGGTGGCCGGGGGGATGCCGGCCTTCGGCACCTGCGCGGGCATGATCATGCTGGCCGACCGGATCCAGGACGGCATCGAGGGCCAGCAGACCGTCGGCGGGATCGACGTGACCGTACGCCGCAACGCGTTCGGCCGTCAGGTCGACTCGTTCGAGGCCGACGTGCCGCTGGACGCCATCGACCCCAGCCCGCAGCCGCAGCCGTACCACGCGGTGTTCATAAGGGCACCGTGGGTGGAGTCGGTCGGTGAGGGTGCGGAGGTGATCGCCCGCGTCGCGTCCGGCCCGGCCGCCGGTAGGATCGTCGCGGTCCGCCAGGGTCGCCTGCTCGCCACGGCGTTTCATCCCGAGCTTGCCGGTGACGCGCGCATCCACCGTTTCTTCGTCGAACTCGTGAAGGAGGCGTAGCCCGCCATGTCCGGCCACTCCAAGTGGGCGACCACGAAACACAAGAAGGCCGTCGTCGACGCCAAGCGCGGCAAGCTCTTCGCGAAGCTGATCAAGAACATCGAGGTCGCCGCGCGGGTGGGCGGGGGAGATGTGGCCGGCAACCCGACGCTCTACGACGCCATCCAGAAGGCGAAGAAGTCCTCGGTCCCCAACGACAACATCGATCGCGCGATGAAGCGCGGCGCGGGCCTGGAGGCCGGCGGCGCCGACTACCAGACGATCATGTACGAGGGCTACGGACCGGCCGGGGTCGCGATCCTGATCGAGTGCCTCACCGACAACCGCAACCGCGCCGCCGGTGACGTCCGCACCGCCACCACCCGCAACGGCGGCACGATGGCCGACGCGGGCAGCGTGTCGTACATGTTCAGCCGGCGTGGCGTCGTGGTCGTCCCCCGCGAGCAGGAGGGTCGCGAGCTCGGCGAGGACGACGTGCTCGGCGCCGTGCTCGACGCGGGTGCGGAGGAGGTCAACAACCTCGGCGAGGCGTTCGAGGTGATCTCCGAGCCGACCGACCTGGTGGCCGTGCGGACCGCGCTGCAGGACGCCGGGATCGACTACGAGTCCGCCGAGGCGAGCTTCGTGCCGAGTGTCACCGTGCCGCTGGACGAGGAGACCGCGCCGAAGATCTTCCGGCTGGTCGAGGCGCTGGAGGACCTCGACGACGTGCAGAACGTCTACGCCAACTTCGACGTCTCCGACGAGATCATGGAAAAGGTCGGCTAGCACTTCCCGGAGCGTCCACCGCCGCCCCACCCGCGATCCGGGTGCGGGCGGCGGTTTGTCGTACCTACGCCTGTTTCGAGAGGTTTTCGCTCAGCCCGGGTAGTCCACCTCAGGGTTTCGTCAGGGTCGGACAGGCCCCCTTGAGCCCGACATCGGCCACCGGCGGCGGTTACCGTGTTGGCGTGCGACGTGACCTCGCCGACGACGCCACCACTGTCGAGTCGGCCCGACTCGGCGGCTATGTGCTTCACGAGCGGGTCGGCGAAGGCGGCATGGGTGTGGTCCACCGGGCCACCGACCCTCGCGGCCGGGTGGTGGCGGTCAAGCTCCTGCGGCCCCACGTCGCCGGTGACGAGGAGTCACGGGCCCGGTTCGCCCGCGAGGCCAGGGTGCTGGCCCGGGTGCGCGGCCGGCACGTCGCCCAGGTGCTCGACGCCGACGTGGCCGCGGCCACGCCGTACCTCGTCACCGACTTCGTGGACGGGCCCGCGCTGTACGAGGTGGTCGACAACGACGGCCCGCTGACCGGTGCGGAGCTGGCCGACCTTGCCGGCGACCTGGCCGACGCGCTCTGCTCGATCCACGGCGCCGGCGTGGTGCACCGCGACCTGAAGCCAGGCAACGTCCTGCTGGCCGACGGGATCGCCGTGGTGATCGACTTCGGCATCGCCCAGATCGCCGACGACACCCGGATGACCACGCCCGGCCTGGTGTACGGCACCCCCGGGTACGTCGCGCCGGAGATCCTCACCGGCGCCGACGTCGACGGCGCCGCCGACGTGCACGCCTGGGCGGCGACGGTCGCCTACGTCGCCACCGGCCGGCCGCCGTTCGGGCGCGGGCCGCTGGAGGCGGTCGCCTACCGCGTTCTGCACGAGGACCCCGACGTCGCCGGCTGCCCGGAGTGGCTGGAGCCGGTGCTCCTGCGGTGCTTCGCGAAGAACCCCGCCGAACGCCCGACGTCGGCACAGCTGCTGCGCTGGCTGGAGACGGGGGAGGAACCGCCCGTCTCGACGCCGGACGACGGAGGCGACGACGCGTACGACCCGGCGGGGGCGTACGAACCCGAGGACCCAGAGCACCCGGAGACGGTGCGCCTCGGGACCGGCGTTCCGGTGGGGACGTACGCGGACGACACCTACGCCGACGAGCGGTACGCCTCGCCCGACGGGACCGCCGTCTACCCGGCCGTCCCCGGAGACGACCAGCGCGACGACGGGCCTGACGGGCACGACGAGACCTACGCCGACGAGGCCTACGCCGACGAGCGGCATCCGGGCGAGGGGCGTCCCGGCGAGCTCGACCCTGGCCGCGAGGACGATGCCGAGGCCGCCGCCCGGGCGTCACACTCGGGCCTGCCCCGGTCCTCGTACCGCGTGCTGACCGGGCTGGGCTTCCTCACCGTCGGGGCGCTCGCGGCGGTGGCGCCCTTCGGCGCGCTCGCGGTTCTGATCGGCTGGCTGCTGGTCGCGTGGACGGTGCAGGGTTCGGCCGGGTTCGTCGAACGCCGTCGCCACCAGCGTGGCCGGCGCCGGACGGATCCGTTCGCCGCCGCGGCCGTGCTGCCCTGGCACGTCGTACGCGCGGCGGCGGTCACCACCCTCACGGTCACCGCGGCGCTCATCGGCGCGGGGTTCCTGGCGGCGGTGCTCGTCCTGTTCTTCTACGTCGGCGCGATCCGCCCGCGCTGGGACCTGGCCTGCGGTGTCACCGGACTGGTCGTCGCCGCGCTGACCTGGTGGGGCATCCGCGGCGAGGGTCTCCAGGAGGGTGCCCGGCGGATCCTGCGCCGGGTCGTCGGCCGGCGCCGGGGCCTGCTGGTCGCGACCGGGGTCGTGCTCGCCGCGCTGACGTTGTTCCTGGTCGCGGTGGCGAGCGCCGAGCCAGTGTCGTGGTGGCCGCTGGAGCACAACCCGATCCCTCGACTGGACTGGCCCGGCTGACCGTCCGGCCGGTGATCGTCGCCGGCCTGGGCCACGCGTTCGCGGCGACCGGAGCGACCGGGGTGAACCGCGCTCGGCGTACGCGCGACCTTCGGCCCGCTCCGGCGCGTCGGCCGGCCTCGCTGATCAACCACCGCTAGGCTCCGAACAGGTGTTCGGTGAACGACGCGGGAGGTACGACAGCCGGTGCGGGTGCTCGGAGTCGACCCCGGCCTGACCCGCTGCGGGCTCGGGCTGGTGCAGGGCGGGCATCCCCGTCAGCTGGCGTTGGTCGCCGTCGACGTCGTGCGCACCGGGCCCGACGAGGATCTCGGCGTCCGCCTGCTCGCCGTCGACCGGGCGGTCGGTGACTGGCTGGACGAGCACCGCCCCGACGCGGTGGCCCTGGAACGCGTGTTCAGCCAGCACAACGTCCGCACCGTGATGGGAACCGCCCAGGTGAGCGGCGTCGTCCTGGCCGCGGCGGCCCGGCGCGGCATCCCGGTCGGCCTGCACACGCCCAGCGAGGTCAAGGCGGCGGTCACCGGCAGCGGCCGGGCCGGCAAGGAACAGGTGACGAACATGGTCACCCGGATCCTCGCCCTGACCAGCAAGCCCCGCCCGGCAGACGCCGCCGACGCGCTGGCACTGGCCATCTGCCATCTGTGGCGCGGACCGGCGGCGGCTCGCATCGAGGCCGCGAAGGCCCAGGCGTCGAAGATGCAGGCGGCGCAGCTCCAGGCCGCGAAGACTCGGCAGACGCAGGCCGCGAAGGTCCAGGCGGCGAAAGTCCAGGCGGCGAAGGTCCAGGCCGCAAGGGCCGGGACCGGAGCGACGACCGGGGCGAGGGCCGGAGCCGTCGGGTGGCAGACTCCACGCCGCGCCCCCGACCCACCGAGGAGCAGCACGTGATCGCATTCGTCCGTGGAACCATCGCCTCCGTCGGGCTCGACACCGCGGTCGTCGAGGTCGGCGGCGTCGGCATGGAGGTCCGCGCCGCGCCCGCCACCCTCGCCGAGCTCCGCGTGGGCGCGACCGCGAAGTTGCCGACCAGCCTGGTCGTCCGGGAGGACTCCCTGACGCTCTACGGCTTCGCCGACGACGACGAGCGCGCGGTGTTCGAGCTCCTGCAGACCGCGAGCGGTGTCGGGCCGAGGCTGGCCCAGGCGATGCTGGCCGTGCACCGTCCGGACGAGCTCCGCCGCGCGGTCGCCACCGAGGACCTCACCGCGCTCACCAAGGTCCCGGGGATCGGCCGCAAGGGCGCCCAGCGGATCGTGCTGGAGCTCAAGGACCGGCTCGGCGCTCCGATCGGCGGCTCGGCCGGTGCCGGTGCCGCGCTTCCGGTCGCGGGGGTGGCGCCCGGTGCCGCCTGGCGTGACCAGGTACGCGGCGCCCTGCTCGGCCTGGGCTGGTCCGCGCGGGAGGCCGAGTCCGCGCTGGACGCCGTGGCCCCGATGGCGGAGGAGATGGCCGCCGGGAACGGGGCGGACGGTGCCAACGGTGCCAAGCCCACCAACGGCGGCGGCGCGCCCGACGTGGCCGCGCTGTTGCGAGCCGCACTCCGTACGCTCTCCAGGGCCTGAGGAAGACGAGGAGTTGTCCGCATGACGTCCCACGTCGACGACGGCGGCGACCACTCCGTCGGCCGTTCCCTGATCGCCGCGGAGGCGGCCGCCGACGAGAGCACCGTCGAGGCGGCGCTGCGTCCCCGCACCCTGGGGGAGCTGATCGGCCAGGGCCGCGTCCGCGACCAGCTCGGGCTGGTGCTGGAGGCGGCCCGTAGCCGCGGCCGGCCGCCGGACCACGTGCTGCTCGCCGGCCCGCCCGGGCTCGGCAAGACCACCCTGGCGATGATCATCGCCGCTGAGCTGTCCGCGCCGCTGCGGGTGACCAGCGGCCCGGCCATCCAGCATGCCGGCGACCTCGCCGCCATCCTGTCCTCCCTGGCCGAGGGCGAGGTGCTCTTCCTGGACGAGATCCACCGGATGAGCCGCCCCGCCGAGGAGATGCTCTACATGGCGATGGAGGACTTCCGGGTCGACGTCGTGGTGGGCAAGGGGCCGGGCGCCACCGCCATCCCGCTGGAGATTCCGCCGTTCACGCTGGTGGGCGCGACCACCCGCGCCGGACTGCTGCCGGGTCCGCTGCGCGACCGGTTCGGTTTCACCGGCCACCTGGAGTACTACGAGGTGGACGAGCTGGACGAGATCGTCCGCCGGTCCGCGCACCTGCTCGACGTACCCATCACCGACGACGCCGCCCGGGAGGTGGCCGGCCGGTCGCGCGGAACGCCGCGGATCGCCAACCGGCTGCTGCGCCGGGTCCGCGACTACGCGCAGGTCCGCGCCGACGGTGTCGTACGCACCAAGACCGCGCAGGCGGCACTCGAGCTGTACGAGGTGGACGAGGAGGGCCTGGACCGGCTCGACCGGGCCGTGCTCGACGCGCTGTGCCGCCGGTTCGGTGGCGGCCCGGTGGGTGTGTCCACCCTCGCCGTCGCGGTCGGCGAGGAACGCGAGACAGTGGAGGAGGTGGCCGAGCCCTTCCTGGTCCGCCGGGGCTACCTCGCCCGCACTCCACGCGGCCGGGTGGCGACGCCGGCGGCATGGCGGCAGCTCGGGCTGGCACCTCCGGCCGACGCGGCGTTCGGGCAGTCGCCCAGCCTGTTCGACGAGCCGTGATCGGCGTGGCGCCGGGCCCGTCGCGAAGGTCGTCGCCATGGTCATCGCCGTGGTCGTCGCGGCAGCCGCGGGAAAGGCTCGCCCGCCACGGACAGGTCGCACGCCCCCGCGCCGGACGGCGCCGCTAGACTCCGCCGGTGGCCGTGCGTGACATGGCCGTGGCCAGACGACCAAACCGGCGATCGCGACGTCGGGGAAGGAAACGACCTCCATGCTTCTCAGCCAGGCGGCCACCGGCGGCGGCGCCAACTACTGGACGCTGCTTCTCCCGATCCTTCTGCTGGCGTTGTTCTGGGTCGTGGCGATTCGTCCGCAACGACGCCGCCAGCGCGAGACCTCGGACATGCAGAGCAAGCTCCAGCCCGGTCAGCAGGTGATGACCGGAGCCGGGCTGCTGGCCACCGTGCATGCCGTGGAGGACGACGCGGTGGTGCTCGAGATCGCACCGGGTGTGTACGCCCGGCACGTACGCCAGGCCATCGTCCGCATCATCGACCAGCCGGATCAGCCCTCGCAGTCGCAGGTCGGCGAAGGAACCACGCCGCCGAGCGACCGCCCCGAGGACCCCACCGCATGAGACCCGCTTCACGGGGAGAGTGAGTAGACGACGTGGCGACGAAGAGACCGCATCCCTGGCGCTCTCTGGCGGTGCTCCTGGTGGCGCTGCTGGTCGGTGTCGGGCTGATGGCCACGCTCGGTGCGTGGACACCACGGCTCGGCCTCGACCTACGTGGCGGCACCTCCATCACGCTGACCGCCCGGCCCTCCGCGGGCCAGGGTGCGATCACCCCGGAGAAGCTCGCCGAGGCGGTCGAGATCATCCGCAACCGCGTCGGCGCGATCGCCGAGGCCGAGGTGACCACCCAGGGCAACGACCACATCGTGGTCGAGGTGCCGGGTGTCGGCCAGGACCAGATCGTCCGGTTGGTGGGCAGCACCGCGGAGCTTCGGTTCCGGCAGGTGCTGGCAGCGGCCCCGGTGGCGGCGCCCCCGCAACCGAAGCCGACGCCGTCGAAGTCCCCGGCCACGTCGAAGGCCACGCCCAAGCCGACGGTCGGCCCGTCGGTCAAACCCTCGAACAAGGCGACCAAGAGCCCCGCGCCGCGCGCGCCCGGCCGGGCGGTGCCGCAGGCGTTCCGGCGGAACGCCCCGACGCCGACACCGACGCCCACTCCCAAGGCGACTGTCCCCGCCCCCAAGGCGACCACGCCGACGGTCGACAACGGCAAGGTCCGGGTCTCCACCACCGGCGCCTCGCCCGAGCAGATGGCCGCCCTGCAGAAGTTCAAGTGCGCCGACTACACGCCGGGCAAGGACAACTTCAAGCAGGCGCTCTTCACCTGTGATCGCGAGGGCACGACGAAGTTCGTCCTCGGCCCGGCGATCGTCCTCGGCTCCGAGATCGCCGACGCGAGCGCCCAGCTGCCGCAGAACCAGCTCGCGTGGCAGGTGGGGCTGCGCCTCAAGGGCGCGGGCAAGAGCAAGTTCGCGCAGGCGAGCACGCAGATGTACCAACTGCAGCAGCCGCTGAGCCAGTTCGCGATCGTGCTGGACGGCAAGGTCGTGTCGTACCCCGTGATCCAGGGGCCGATCACCGACGGCCAGGCCAGCATCACCGGCAACTTCTCCCAGCAGGAGGCGACCGACCTCGCCAACACGCTGAAGTACGGCGCGTTGCCGCTGAGGTTCGAGACCAGCCAGGTCTCGGCGGTGTCGCCCACGCTGGGAAGTGACCAGCTCACCGGTGGCCTGGTCGCCGGAGCGATCGGGCTCGCGCTCGTGGTGCTCTACTCGTTCTTCTACTACCGGGGCCTCGGCCTGGTGGTCGTGCTGTCCCTGGCGGCGGCCGGCGCCCTCGTCTACGCCTCGGTGGTGCTGCTCGGCAAGTCGGCGGGCTTCACGCTCACCCTGGCGGGGATCGCGGGACTGATCGTCGCCATCGGCATCACCGCGGACTCCTTCGTCGTCTACTTCGAACGCCTGCGCGACGAAGTACGCGACGGCCGAAGTCTGCGTACCGCCGTGGAGACCGGCTGGGTGCGTGCCCGGCGCACGATCCTCGCCGCCGACTCGGTGTCGCTGCTGGCGGCGGTGGTGCTGTACGCGCTGTCGGTGGGCAACGTCCGCGGTTTCGCGTACGCGCTCGGGCTGACCACGCTGATCGACATCATCATCGTGTTCGTCTTCACCAAGCCGCTGGTCACCCTGCTGGCCCGCACCCGCTTCTTCGGTGAGGGCCACCGCTTCTCCGGACTCGATCCGACCCGGCTCGGTGTGCCGCGCGAACGCCTCGCTCCACGCACCGCAACCCGCGCCTCGACCCGCGCCTCGTCGCCGAAGGGGGCCTGACATGTCGCGCCTGGGTGCCGTCGGGCACAAGCTCTACACCGGCGAGGTCTCGCTGAACTTCGTCGGCCGGCGGAAGCTGTGGTACCTCATCTCCGCGGTCGTCCTGGTGATCGCCATCGGGGCGGTCCTGATCCGCGGCCTGGCGTTCTCCATCGAGTTCCGCGGCGGCGTCGACTTCCAGGCGCCGGTGGCGTCGGGTTCGGCACAGAACGCCATCCCGGGCGTCCGGACCGCCGTCGTCGACACCGGCGTCCTCGGCCGCGCGGAGCCGATCGTCACCTCGATCGGCGCCAACCAGGTCCGGGTCGAGACCCCGCCCCTGAGCACCGACAACATCGCGAAGGCCCGCACCGCGATCGCCAAGCAGCTCAAGGTCGGCGAGGGTCAGATCGACTACTCCAGCATCGGGCCGACCTGGGGCGCCCAGATCACCGACAAGGCACTGCTCAGCCTCGGGGTGTTCCTCGTCCTGGTGATGGGCGTGATCTGGCTCTACTTCCGCGAATGGCGGATGTCGGTGTCCGGGCTGGTCGCGCTGCTGCACGATGTGGCGATCACCGTCGGCATCTACGCCCTGGTCGGCTTCGACGTCACCCCGGCCACGATCATCGGCGTGCTCACGATCCTGGGCTACTCGCTGTACGACACGGTGGTCGTATTCGACAAGGTGCGGGAGAACACCCGGTCGATCTCCTCGGGGAGCCGGTGGACCTACAGCGAGGCGGCCAACCTCGCCGTCAACCAGACGCTCGTCCGGTCGATCAACACCTCGATCATCGCGCTCCTGCCGGTGGCCGGCATCCTCTTCGTGGGCGCCGGGCTGCTCGGTGCGGGGACGCTGAAGGACCTGTCCCTCGCGCTGTTCATCGGCATCGCGGTCGGTACGTACTCCTCGATCTTCATCGCCACCCCGCTGCTGTGCGACCTGAAGGAGCGCGAGCCGGCGATGCGAGCGCTCTCCCGTCGGGTGGAGCAGCGCCGAGCGGGTGCGGCGGCGAAGAGCGCGGCCAGCGGTTCCGCGGGCCCGGCAGCAGTGTCGGGTACGCCCGGCGGCGCCGAGGGCGGCGAGCCCGCCGCCTCCGGTGAGGACCAGGGAGCCAACGGCACCCGGCAGTCGGTGCCGGCGACCTCGCGCGCGCAGGGCCGTCCCGCCGGCAGGCCGCAGTCGACCAGCAGCAGGTCGGCCGGGCGCAGCCAGCCGCAGCGCAAGCCGAGGTCGACGCGGCGTCCGAAGGGGCACGGCCGATGAGCGAGATCCGGTCGGTGGACCGCCTGGTCGCGGACCTGGTCCGGGACGTCCCCGACTACCCCAAGCCCGGCGTCGTGTTCAAGGACATCACGCCCCTGCTGGCCGAGCCGGAGGCGTTCGCGCACACGGTCGACGCCCTCGGCGCGCCCTGGCGGGACGCCACCCCGCGCGTGGACAAGGTGGTCGGGATCGAGGCCCGCGGCTTCATCCTGGCCGCGCCGGTGGCGCTGGCGCTGGGCGCGGGGTTCGTTCCGGTCCGCAAGGCCGGCAAACTGCCCGGCCCGACGCACTCCCGCTCCTACGCCCTCGAGTACGGCCAGGAGACGCTGGAGGTGCAGCGGAACGCCTTCGAGCCGGGCGACCGGGTGCTGATCGTCGACGACGTACTCGCCACCGGCGGCACCGTCGAGGCGACGCACGCCCTCGTCCGCGACGCCGGAGCGGAGGTGGTCGGAATCTCGGTGCTGCTGGAGCTCACGTTCCTCGCCCCGCGCACCAGGACCGGCGATCTCACCGTTCACTCACTGCTTCCGGTGTGACGACCCGGGCCCTGCTGCCTGGCGGGGAACACGCCTGGGGTGGACACTGGGGGAGCGGCCCAACCGGACCTGCCGGACAGCCCGCTCACGGGGGACGATTCTCGGCCAATCCTGAGCAGGGCAGTACGACCCGGGACGGGTGGGTCGGCGTCGGACGGGCTCGGACAGGGTTGACGGCAACCCGACCCGGTGCCCGTAAACTGGTTTCTTGCCGCCCCCAAGGAGACCGCCGTGGCCGACGAGACCGCTCCATCCGCGCCGGCGCGCCGTGAGGTGTCTCCGGCGCCGCACCGCTCGGTGAGCGTGTCCAGAAGTCGCGCCGCGGCTCTGGAGGCAGCCGCACCGGAATCCGACACCCGCCCGGCCGAGTCGCCCGACGAGGCCGACGGCACGAACGGCACCGGGGAGACCGGCTCGACGAGCGGCCGGCGCGCGTCCGCCCCCTCCGGCGGGCAGGCGGCGGTCGGCCCGTTCTCCGCCTCGTCGCGGCGGATGCGCCAGCGGCTTGCCCGGCTGGGCCGGGCCCCGCAGGGCAACCCCGTGCTGGAGCCGTTGTTCCGGATCGTACGCAGCACCCACCCCAAGGCCGACCTGGCGCTGATCGAGCGCGCCTACCACACGGCCGAGCGGTACCACCGGGGCCAGACCCGCAAGAGCGGTGACCCGTTCATCACCCATCCCGTCGCGGTCGCCACCATCCTGGCCGAGCTCGGAATGACGCCGCCCACCCTGTGCGCGGCGTTACTGCACGACACGGTGGAGGACACGCCGTACACCCTCACCGAGCTCCGCAACGACTTCGGCGACGAGATCGCGCTGCTGGTCGACGGGGTGACCAAGCTCGACAAGGTGAAGTACGGCGAGAGTGCCCAGGCCGAGACCATCCGCAAGATGGTGATCGCGATGGCCAAGGACATCCGGGTGCTGGTGATCAAGCTCGCCGACCGGCTGCACAACATGCGGACGCTGCGCTACGTCAAGCAGGCCTCCCAGGAACGCACCGCGCGGGAGACCCTGGAGATCTACGCCTCGCTGGCCCACCGCCTCGGCATGAACACGCTGAAGTGGGAGATCGAAGACCTCGCGTTCGCCACCCTGCATCCCAAGCTGTACGACGAGATCGTCCGCCTGGTCGCCGAGCGGGCGCCCTCGCGCGACGAGTACCTCGCCAAGGTCATCGACCGGGTGCAGTCCGACCTGCGTGAGGCCAAGATCAAGGCCACCGTCACCGGCCGGCCCAAGCACTACTACTCGATCTACCAGAAGATGATCGTGCGCGGCCGGGAGTTCGGCGACATCTACGACCTGGTCGGCATCCGCGTCCTGACCGACTCCGTACGCGACTGTTACGCCGCTCTCGGCGTCATCCACGCGCGATGGAACCCCGTGCCCGGGCGGTTCAAGGACTACATCGCGATGCCGAAGTTCAACATGTACCAGTCGCTGCACACCTCGGTGATGGGGCCCGAGGGCAAGCCGGTCGAGATGCAGCTGCGGACGTTCGCGATGCACCGGCGGGCGGAGTACGGCGTCGCGGCCCACTGGAAGTACAAGGAAGACCCCACCGCCGCTCCCGAGACCGACAGCGGCGGCCCCAACGACATGGCCTGGCTCCGGCAGCTGCTGGACTGGCAGCGCGAGACCGAGGACCCCGGCGAGTTCCTGGAGTCGCTGCGGTTCGAGATCAACTCCACCCAGGTCTACGTCTTCACCCCGCGCGGCGACGTGATCGCGCTGCCCATGGGCTCGACACCGGTCGACTTCGCGTACGCCATCCACACCGAGGTCGGCCACCGCTGCATCGGCGCCCGGGTCAACGGCCGGCTGGTCCCGCTGGAGAGCCAGCTGGAGAACGGCGACCTGGTGGAGGTCTTCACCTCCAAGGCCGAGGGCGCCGCACCGAGCCGCGACTGGCTGAGCTTCGTCCGCAGCCCGCGCGCCCGCAACAAGATCCGGCACTGGTTCACCAAGGAGCGCCGCGAGGAGGCCATCGACCAGGGCAAGGAGCAGCTGGCCCGGATGGTCCGCAAGGAGGGCCTGCCGCTGCAGCGGATGCTCACCCACGAGTCACTGGCCTCGATCGCCCGCGACCTGAAGTACTCCGACGTGTCGGCGCTGTACGCCGCCGTCGGGGAGGGCACCATCACCGCACAGTCGGTGGTCCGGCGGCTGGTGGAGTCGGTCGGCGGCGCCGGCGAGGAGGCCGAGGACGTCTCCGAAGCTGTGATCATCTCCCCGGACACCGGCCGCAAGGAGCGGTTGCCCCGGGGTGACTCCGGTGTGGTCGTGAAGGGCGTCACCGACGTCTGGGTGAAGCTGGCCAAGTGCTGTACGCCGGTGCCGGGCGACGCGATCGTCGGCTTCGTCACCCGTGGGGCCGGTGTCTCGGTGCACCGCGGCGACTGCGTCAACATCGGCCACCTGACCTCCCAGCCCGAACGCATGGTCGAGGTCGAGTGGGCGCCCACGGCACAGAGCCTGTTCCTCGTCGCCGTCCAGGTGGAGGCGCTGGACCGCGCCCGGCTGCTCAGTGACATCACCCGGATCCTGTCCGACCAGCACGTCAACATCCTGTCGGCGTCGGTGACCACGACCCGCGACCGGGTGGCCAAGAGCAGGTTCACCTTCGAGATGGGCGACCCCAAGCATCTGGGCCACGTGCTCCGCGCGGTGCGCAGCGTGGACGGCGTGTTCGACGCGTACCGCGTCACCAACTGACCCGACGCCCAGGCTCGGCGGGTTCGCCGATTCCTCCGCGGAAGAATCGCCGGGGTGCCGAGGAGGACCTCCGCGTGGTGGCCCGGGTCCGAGCCGTTCGATGCGGCCCACGAGCCGGTGGGATGCGGCTCACCAGCCGGTGAAGCGTGAAATGCCCGGGTGGTCAGGACCCCCGCGAGGTTTCACACTCGCGGTCCGGCCCCTCCTAGCGCGGTGAAGCGTGAAGGACCCGCGGGGGTCAGAGCCACCTCGAGGTTTCACACTCCGCCGGAGTATGCGTGCCGAGGACAACGCAGCCGACCGTGATGCAAGGCTCGCTCAGCCGGAGAACTCGTCGAGGGTCTTCTCCACCTCGGCCAGCCAGGCCCGCCGGGCGTCCAGTGCCTCCTGCGCGCGGCGTTCGCCGGTGACGTCGCCCTTCGCCTGCTGGGCTTCCAGGTCGCGTTCGAGGTCGGCGATGGAGTTGCGCAGCTGGGTGAGCGTGTCGTTGGCACGGGCGCGCGTCTCGGGGTTGGTCCGGCGCCACTCGTTGCTCTCCGCGGACTTGATCGCTTCCTCGACCTTGCGCAGCCGGCCCTCGACCGGACGGACGGAGTCGCGGGGGACGCGCCCGATCTGGTCCCAGCGTGCCAGCAGCGAGCGGTAGGCCTCCCGGGCGGCGCGGTGGTCGCGCACCGGCAGCAGAGCCTCCGCCTCGACCAGCAGCGCTTCCTTCTGCTCGAGGTTGGTGCGGTACTCCGCGTCCTGCTCGGCGAAGGTCGCGTTGCGGGCGTTGAAGAACCGGTCCTGCGCTGCCCGGAACCGCTTCCACAGCTGGTCTTCCACGTCGCGCGCGGCGGGCCCGGCGGCCTTCCAGCGCTGCATGAGGGTACGGAACTGCGTGCTGCCGCGGCCCCAGTCGGTGGAGTCGGCGAGCGCCTCGGCCTCGGCGGCGAGCGCCTCCTTGGTCTGGCGGGCGTCGTCGCGGCGTACGTTCAGCTCGGAGAAGTGCTGCTTGCGCCGGCGCGTGTAGGAGGTGCGGGCACTGGAGAACCGCCGCCACAGCTCGTCGTCGGTCTGCTTGTCCAGCCGGGGCAGCGCCTTCCACTGCTCGAGCAGCTCGCGGAAGCGTCCGACGCCGTGCCGCCAGTCCGAGCCGGCCGCCAGGGTCTCGGCCTCGTCGGCGATCGCCGCCTTGGCCGTCCGGGCCTCCTCGAGCTGCCGCTTGCGTTCGGTGCGGCGTTCGGCGCGCCGCCCGGCGATCACTTCCTCCAGCCGGTCGAGCTTGGCCGACAGGGCGCCGAGGTCGCCGATCGCCTGGGCGCCCGCGAGGTTGCGGCGCTCGCGGCGCAGTGCGTTGTGGGCGTCGTCGGGGGCGAGAATGCCGCTGTCCACCCGGGAGGCGAGCAGGTCGACCTCCAGCGCGAGGGCGTCGTACTTGCGGCGGAAGAAGGCCAGCGCTCCCTCGGGATCGCCGACCTGCCAGGATCCGATGGCGCGCTCGCCCTCGTCGGTGCGGAGGTAGACGGTGCCGTCGTCCGCGACCCTGCCCCAGGGCTCCTCTGCCGTTCCGCTCACTGCACGCTCCCGTCGCAGATCACGTCGTCGTGACCTTGACATCTTTGCCGATGCCCGAGGACGCCGCCTGCCCGGTCCCCGCAACCCCCGTGATCGAACGGGGACGAATCACCGTAGCCAGTGAGGAATCCCTCGGCACCGGGTTTTTCGCCACGACCGGGACCAGCCGGCCCGGCCCGGCGCGATGCTCGCCGTGGCGCGGACGATCGGCCCCGTTCCCAAGAATGTAGCCCGGCGCCGGCGCGGCCGGTGGTGCCGCGAGTACGCCGATCCGCGCCGAGGTGCCCGGCCGGGCGGCCGCGGAGGAACTGTCGCCGCGCACGAGGAAGAAGATCAGGTAGACCGCCGCGGCCACGGCGAGCACGCCGACGACGACCGCCACGATGATGCCGTTTCGTCGTGCCCGGCGCCGCCGGGTGGTGCGGCGAACCTGCTGACGCTCCCAGTGCTGCCTGGCGAGGCGGCGTCGGCGCTGCTCCTTGGTGACCACCGAAGGCCCCGTTCTCTCCGCTTAGCTGTCCGATGACCGGTGTGCCAGTCTAGGAGACGCCCTGGGTCCGGTAGCGGTGTGTGTCCCGTTAATCGCCAGGACCGGCCAGGTTCGCCGCGCCGGACACCCCGCCGGTAGTCTTCGAAGGTCCCCCACCTCGCCACCCGACCGCAGAGGATTCCATGCTCGTCGCCGGCTTCCCGACCGGAGTGTTCGCCGCGAACTGCTACGTCGTGGCGACCGGCGCGGGACAGGAGTGCGTCGTGGTCGATCCGGGCCAGGACGCGGCCGGCGCGGTGGCCGAGGTCGTCCGCGAGCACCGGCTCCGGCCGGTCGCGGTGCTGCTCACCCACGGGCACCTCGACCACATGTGGTCGGTGCTGCCAGTGTGCGGAAGCTACGACGCGACCTGCTGGGTGCACCCGGCCGACCGGCCGCTGCTCGCCGACCCGATGCGCGGCCTGCCACCGGAGTGGGCCGGCGCGCTGCTCGGGGGCGGGCAGTCGTTCGCCGAGCCCGACGACGTACGCGAGCTCACCGACGGCACGCGGGTCGACGTCGCCGGGCTGAGCTTCACCGTCGACCACACCCCGGGCCATACGAGCGGGTCGGTCGCGTTCCGTACCCCCGTCGAGGGGGACGTGCGCGGGGCAGGCGCCCCGACGTGGACCGGCCAGGCGGGTGCGGCGCCCGAGCTGATGTTCGCGGGCGACCTGCTCTTCGCCGGGGCGATCGGACGGACCGACCTGCCGGGTGGTGACCATCCGACGATGCTGCGCAGCCTTGCCGACAAGGTGCTGCCGCTCGACGACCGGATCGTGGTCCTGCCCGGCCACGGTGACCAGACGACCATCGGCCGGGAACGCCAGACCAATCCCTTCCTGAGAGGGCTCGTGCCCGGCCCGGCACGGAGCGGGTGAAGATCGCAGATGAGTTTCCAGGCGCCCAAGGGCACCTTCGACGTCGTACCCCCGAGGTCCGCGACCTGGCTCGCGGTGCGGGAGGCGCTGAGCCGACCGCCGCGGCTGGCCGGATACGAGTACGTCGAGACACCGCTGTTCGAGGACACCGGGCTGTTCGTCCGCGGCGTGGGTGAGTCGACCGACGTGGTGACGAAGGAGATGTACACCTTCGCCGACCGGGGCGGCCGTTCGCTGACCCTCCGCCCGGAGGGGACCGCCGGTGTGCTGCGCGCGATCGCCGAGCGCGGCCTGCACCGCGGGCAGCTTCCGGTGAAGGTGTGGTACGCCGGGCAGAACTTCCGGTACGAACAGCCGCAGTCGGGCCGCTACCGCCAGCACACCCAGGTGGGGGTGGAGACGATCGGCGGGGACGACCCGGCCCTGGACGCCGAGATCGTCTGGATGGCGTGGCAGGCCCAGCGGTCGCTCGGACTGACCGGCACCCGGCTGCTGCTCAACAGCCTGGGCTGCCGGGAGTGCCGCCCCGCCTACCGCGAGCTTCTCCAGGACTTCCTGCGCGGGATCGACCTGGACGACGACACCCGCCGGCGGGCGGCGATCAACCCGATGCGGGTGCTGGACGACAAGCGCCCGGAGGTCCAGGCCCAGCTGACGGACGCGCCGTTGATCACCGACCACCTGTGCGGCGCGTGCAAGGAGCACCACGCCCAGGTCCGCTCCTACCTCGCCGACCTCGGCGTGGAGTGGGAGGACACCCCTCGCCTGGTGCGCGGGCTGGACTACTACGTCCGTACGACGTTCGAGCTGGTCCACCCCGGGCTCGGCGCGCAGTCGGCGATCGGGGGCGGCGGGCGTTACGACGGGCTGCTGGCCACCATCGGCGGCCCCGACCTCGGGGGTGTCGGCTTCGGGCTCGGCCTGGACCGCACCGTTCTGGCCGTGGAGGCGGAGGGCCTGACGGTGGGGGAGACCAGCCGGTGCGACGTGTACGTCGTACCCCTCGGCGCCGCGGCCCGGCGGCGGACGGTCACCCTCCTGCGCGACCTCCGCGCGGCGGGCGTACGGTCCGACACGAGCTACGGCGGGCAGGGCCTCAAGGGCGCGATGAAGGCGGCCGACCGTTCCGGCGCGGCGTTCGCGCTCGTCCTCGGTGACCGCGACCTGGAGCAGGACAGCGCCCAGCTGAAGGACCTGCGCGGCGGCGGCCAGCGGCCTGTCCCGCTCGCCGAACTGGTCGACGTGGTGGCCGGCGCGATGGCGCCGGCGCACGCCGAACAGGACTAGCCAGAACGGCACACACCGGTCAGAACGCACCTGGGCAGCACCGAGTAGCACCTGGGCAGCACCGAGCAGCACCGACGACGAAGGAGACGCACGGGTGATCCGTACGCACGAGGCCGGCACGCTCCACGCCGACCATCTGGACGCGACCGTGACCCTGGCCGGGTGGATCGCCCGGCGCCGCGACCACGGCGGCGTGGCGTTCCTCGACCTGCGGGACGCCTCCGGGACCGTCCAGGTGGTGATCCGCGACGAGGAGGTCGCGCACGGCCTGCGCCAGGAGCACTGCCTGCGGGTGGTCGGGCAGGTCCGCCGCCGCCCGGAGGGCAACGCCAACCCCAACCTGCCCACCGGTGAGGTGGAGGTGGTGGCCGACGAGGTGCAGGTGCTCAGCACCGCGGAGGCACTGCCGTTCCCGATCGAGGAACACCACCAGACGCCGGTCAACGAGGAGGTCCGGCTGCGGCACCGCTACCTCGACCTTCGCCGGCCGGAGATGGCGGCCAAGCTGCGCACCAGGTCGCGGGTCACCCGGCTGATCCGCGACGTGATGGACGAGCACGGCTTCGTCGACGTGGAGACGCCCTACCTCACCCGGTCCACCCCCGAGGGCGCCCGCGACTTCGTGGTGCCGGTCCGGTTGCAGCCGGGCAGCTGGTACGCCCTCCCGCAGTCGCCGCAGCTGTTCAAGCAGCTGCTGATGGTCGCGGGCATCGAGCGCTACTACCAGATCGCGCGGTGCTTCCGGGACGAGGACTTCCGGGCCGACCGGCAGCCGGAGTTCACCCAGCTCGACGTGGAGATGTCGTTCTGCGACACCGACGACATCATCGCGCTGACCGAGCAGGTGCTCACCCTGGTGTGGAAGAACGTTCTGGGGTACGACATCTCGCTGCCGATCCCGCGGATGACCTACGCCGAGGCGATGCGCAGGTTCGGCATCGACCGGCCCGACCTGCGTTTCGGCAACGAGCTGGTCGACTTCACCGAGTACTTCGCGCAGACGCCGTTCCGGGTGTTCCAGGCCAAGGGCGAGGACTTCCACGTCGGCGCCGTGGTGATGCCCGGGGGAGCGGGGCAGGCGCGCAAGGAGCTGGACGCCTGGCAGGAGTGGGCCCGCTCGCGCGGCGCGAAGGGTCTGGCGTACGTCCTGGTGGGTGAGGGCGGCGAGCTCGGTGGCCCGGTGGCCAAGAACCTCTCCGAGGACGAGCGGGCCGGTCTGGCCCAGCATGCCGGCGCGAAGCCGGGGGACTGCGTCTTCTTCGCGGCCGGACCCCGCACGGAGGCGCTGGCGCTGCTGGCGGCGGTGCGGCTGGAGGTGGGCGAGCGCTGTGGCCTGATCGACCATTCCCGGTGGGAGTTCTGCTGGGTGGTCGACGCGCCGATGTTCGAGCCGGTGGAGACGTTCGGCGGGGAGAAGGGGTGGACCGCGATCCACCACCCGTTCACCGCGCCCACGGCGGAATGGGCCGACCGGTTCGAGGAGGACCCGGGGCAGGCGCTGTCCCAGGCGTACGACATCGTGCTGAACGGCAACGAGATCGGCGGCGGGTCCATCCGTATCCACCGGGCCGACGTCCAGCAGCGCGTCTTCGACCTGATCGGGCTGTCCCAGGAGGAGGCGGCCAGTCAGTTCGGCTTCCTGCTGGAGGCGTTCAAGTACGGCCCGCCCCCGCACGGCGGCATCGCGCTCGGCCTGGACCGGCTGGTGGCGCTGCTGACCGGTGCGGAGTCCATCCGTGACGTCATCGCGTTCCCCAAGAGCGCGTCCGGCGCCGATCCGCTCACCGGCGCGCCGACGCCGATCTCGCCGGCGCAGCGCCGGGAGGCCGGAATCGACGTCGTACCGGGCAAGCCGTCCGGTACCGGACGGCATCGCGCGGACGAGGAGAAGGTGACCGATACCGTCGACAGGAACAACCCTGCGTAGGGGACCGACCTCGTTCGATCTCGACGGACGCCGACGGGAATCGCCGTCAAGTACCCGTCGATGACGTTTGTGTTTCGGCGGCCGACCCAATTGGGTCGGCCGCCGTTTCTATTACCGAGAGTGCCGTAGCTGCTGCAATTCGCTCACCAGTTGTCACGGCAAGCGTTTACAAATCGTGATCCAAGCGGCGCTGTGTATATGCCCTTCTTTCGCTTATGGTCAGGCACCACAATCTTTGTGCACAGCGCGTCGCCGACTGCTGTGTGTCGTGATTCGTAAGCCAGGAAGGCATACGGCTACTCATGGCGGACCCGACCCTGCTCGAGACCGGAAGCAGCACACCGGTCGCCCCTCCGGAGAACCCGGTCAAGAGCAAGTCTCCGACGCAGATCGCGCTGGAGCGGCTTCGTAAGGACAAGATCGCGATCGTCTGTGCGGTCATCGTTCTCTTCTTCGTCCTGCTCGCGATCTTCGCCGACGCCATCACCGCCCTCACGCACACCGACCCGAGCACCCTCCACCAGGACCTGGTCGACGAGTACGGCTTCCCGACCGTCAACCCGAGCGCGGCGCATCCGTTCGGGCTGGAACCCCGCCTGGGCAGGGATCTGTTCGCCCGGTGGGTGCAGGGCAGCCGCCCGTCCCTGATCGTGGCGACCAGCGCGGCGGCCATCTCCACGATCCTCGGTACGGCGATGGGGCTGCTGGCGGGTTTCCTCGGCGGGTGGGTCGACCGGGCGATCTCCTGGCTGATCGACCTGATGCTGTCGCTGCCGCTGATCCTCTTCGTGTTCGCCTTCGTCCCGGTCGTGCAGTCGTGGTTCTCCGCCGACGAGGTCACCGTCTCGCGGGTACGCCTGTGGTCACTGGTGGCCATCTTCGCGGTCTTCGGCTGGACCGGCCTCGGCCGGCTGGTGCGGGCACAGGTGCTGTCGCTGCGCGAGCGGGAGTTCATCCAGGCGGCCCGGGCGATCGGTGCGCCGACCCGCCAGATCCTGTTCCGCGAGCTGCTGCCCAACCTCACCGGGCAGATCATCGTCTTCCTGTCGCTGGCGGTTCCGAGCTACATCGCTTCGGAGGCAGGGCTTTCCTACCTCGGGATCGGCCTGACCGAGCCGACACCCTCGTGGGGGCGCACGATCAACTCCGCGCTCTCCTACTACGAGACGTACCCCATCTACTTCTGGCAACCGGCACTGGCGATTCTCGTTCTGGTGCTGGCCCTGAACCTTCTCGGCGACGCGATCCGCGACGCCTTCGACCCAACGACTCGTCGGTAGCACGTGCCGACGGCCCACAGCAAGGAAGGCAAGTAAGTGACTCGTATGCGATGGAGAAGGTTGGCGGTGGCTGCCGGCGTGCTCGCGCTCGGTACGACGGCCGCCTGTGGGGGAGGCGCCTCTCCTTCGGAGAAGGCGCAGGAGCAGCAGAAGAAGCAGCAGAGCAACTCTTCGGCGAAGGCGCCCAAGGGCGGCGGCTTCGACGTCGTGCAGGACGCCAACGCCAAGGGTCCGGCCAAGGACATCGCCGGTGCGCAGAAGGGCGGCACCGCGACCGTCCTCACCGCGGCGGCGCCGGAGACGTTCGACCCCACCAGGGCCTACTACATCGACTCCCTGGCGGTGCTGCGGCTGACCGCACGCACTCTCACCGCGCTGGAGCTTCGCGCGGACGGGAAGTACTACCTGGTTCCGGACCTGGCCACCGACCTGGGTCAGCACAACGCTGACTACACCGAGTGGAAGTTCACGCTCAAGGACGGGCTGAAGTACGAGGACGGCTCCCCGATCAAGTCCCAGGACATCGCGTACGCGGTGAAGCGGTCCTTCGCCACCGAGGAGCTTCCGGGCGGCCCGACGTACCAGCAGAGCTACTTCCTGGACGGCGGAAAGTACAAGGGTCCGTTCAAGTCCAAGGCCAAGGGCGGCGGGCTGGACTACCCCGGGGTCGAGACTCCCGACGACAAGACGGTCGTCCTGAAGATGGCCAAGCCGTTCCCGGACCTCGCCTACTACGCGACGTTCCCGGTGTACAGCCCGATTCCGCAGGCCAAGGACACCAAGGACGCCTACGGGAACAAGCCGCTGGCCGCGGGCCCGTACAAGTTCGACAGCTACCAGAAGGGCAAGCGCCTGGTCCTGGTCAAGAACGACCAGTGGGACCCCAAGACCGACCCGGTGCGCCACCAGTACGTCGACAAGTACGACTTCAAGTTCAGCCAGAACCCGATCAAGCTGCAGGAGCAGCTGATCGCGGACAACGGGCCGGACCAGACCGCGATCACCTACGACAGTGTCGACTCCTCGCTGCTGCCCAAGATCCAGGGCAAGGAGCCGGAGAAGCGGATGATGACCGGTGACGGCACCTGCACCACCTTCATCTACCTCGACACCCGGCGAATCCCGCTCGAGGTGCGCAAGGCACTGATGGTGGCGTGGCCGTTCGACTCGCTGCACAAGGCGGCCGGCGACAGCCCGTTCACCTACGCCCCGGCGACGACGATCCTGCCGAAGGTGACACCGGGCTTCGTCAACTACGACCTGTTCGGCAACGGCGCCAAGGGTGACGGCGACCCCGCCAAGGCCAAGAAGATGCTGGAGAAGGCGGGCAAGCTCGGCTTCGACGTCGTGTGGGCCTACTCCAACGACAACGACATCGCCGCGCAGGTCTCGGCGGTGCGGTCGCAGAAGCTGAAGGCCGCGGGGTTCAAGACCACCGCGATCCCGATGCCGCGTGACCAGGTGCGGGCGGAGTTCGACAACCCGAAGTCGAAGATCAACATCCGGCCGCTGGGCTGGTGCCTTGACTGGCCGTCCGGAACGACGGTGTTCCCGGCCATCTTCGACGGCCGGCTGATCGCCCTCAACCCGAACTCGGCGCCGAACAAGTCGTTCCTGAACGTGCCCGAGGTCAACTCCGAGATCGACCGGATCTCCTCGCTTCCGCTGAAGAAGCAGGAGCCGGAGTGGGCCAAGCTGGACAAGTCGATGATGCAGAAGTACCTGCCGGTCATTCCGACCGACTACAGCAAGACCAACTTCCTGTACGGCTCCAAGCTCGGCGGCGTCGTTCTCGACCCGTTCAGCGGCGGGCCCGACTTCACCAAGCTGTACGTGAAGCAGTAGGTAGCACCCGGCGGGTGGGAAGGGCGATCCCCTTCCCACCCGCTGTTCGGTCAACTGTCCTTCGGTCCGTCACCGCGAGGTTGCCAACATGTTCGGATACATCGTGCGACGGATCGTCGCCGGCATCGCCGTGATCCTCGTGGTGATGGTCGCGTCGTTCTTCCTGTTCTTCCTCGGGCCGTCCCAGCCCGAGTACGCAATCTGTGGCAACCGCAACTGCACGCCCGACCGGCTCCAGGACATCCGCCGCAGCCTGTCGCTGGACAAGCCGATGCCCGAACAGTTCGCGGAGTTCTTCACCGGTATCGTCACCGGGCGGGAGATCCACTCCGGCGGTTTCGTGAAGAAGTGCGACGTGCCCTGCCTGGGTTACTCGTTCGTGGCCGACCAGCCGGTCACCACGATGATCGTGCAGGGTATTCCCGTCACGATCTCGGTGGCACTCGGCGCGATGGTCATCTTCACCGTGTTCGGCGTGACCACCGGCGCGCTGGCGGCCATTCATCGCGGAACGCTGTGGGACAAGACACTCGTCAGCGGGTCGATGGTGCTGACGTCGTTCCCGTACTACCTCGTCGCGCTGCTCGCCGCCATCTACCTCACGATCCAGTACCAGGTCCTTCCACGCAGCGGGTACGAACCCTTACTGCAGAATCCGCTCGGCTGGTTCAAGGGTCTGCTGCTGCCGTGGGTCGTGCTCGGCGCGGTGTACGCCACGAGCTACGCCCGCTACACCAGGGCCGCCATGGTGGAGGCGCTCGGTGAGGACTTCGTCCGGACCGCGCGAGCCAAGGGACTCACCGTACGCAAGGTCAACTTCAAGCACGCGCTACGTGCCGGCCTGACCTCGGTGGTGACGATCCTCGGCCTCGACCTGGCCAACCTGCTCACCGGCACGGTGTTCACCGAACAGATCTTCAACGTGCAGGGGCTCGGCCTGATCGCCCTCAACGCCTTCGGCAACGGCGACCTGCCGGTCATCATGGGATCGGTGTTGTACGCGTCGTTCCTGCTGGTGGCGCTCAACATCGTCGTCGACATCGTTTACAGCTTCCTCGACCCACGGGTGCGACTCGGATGACCACCAACGACAAGTCCAGGACCACCGAGGACGGCGACACGCCGTTCCTCGCGGTGGACAACCTCACTGTCCGCTTCCCGACCCCGGACGGCATGGTGAACGCCGTCACAGAACTCTCCTACGACGTGCACCTGGGCCGGACCCTCGGCATCGTCGGCGAGTCCGGGTCGGGAAAAAGCGTGTCCAGCATGGCGATCATGGGTCTGCACGACCGGCGCCGGACGAAGATCAGCGGCAGCATCCGCCTGCAGGGCACGGATCTGATCGGCGTGGACGACGAACGCATGCGGCGCATCCGCGGCAACGCCGTCTCGATGATCTTCCAGGACCCGCTGTCCAGCCTGCACCCGTTCTTCAGCATCGGTGACCAGATCGCCGAGGCCTACCTCGCCCACCACAAGGCGTCCAAGGGCCAGGCCCGCAAGCGGGCGATCGAGATGCTGGACCGGGTGGGCATCCCGCAGGCGTCCCGGCGGGTCGACGACTACCCGCACCAGTTCTCCGGCGGCATGCGCCAGCGGGCGATGATCGCGATGGCGCTCGTCAACGACCCCAAGCTGCTGATCGCCGACGAGCCGACCACGGCGCTGGACGTGACCGTGCAGGCGCAGATCCTCGACCTGCTGCAGGACCTGCAGCGGGAGTTCGGGTCGGCGATCATCCTGATCACCCACGACCTCGGCGTGGTTGCCGAGGTCGCCGACGACGTGCTGGTGATGTACGGCGGCCGCTGTGTGGAGTACGGCACCGGCAAACAGATCCTCACCCGGCCCGAACACCCCTACACGTGGGGGCTGCTGTCCAGCGCGCCACACCTGACCGGTGACCCGGACCAGCGGCTGAACCCGATCAAGGGGATGCCGCCCAGCCTGATCAACCTGCCGTCCGGGTGTTCGTTCAACCCGCGTTGCCCGTACTCGTCCCGGCTGCCCGACGACCGGTGCGTCACGACCCTGCCGGAGCTGCGGCCCGGCGGGCGGGTGGCCGACCACCTGAAGCGCTGCCACCTACCGGATCCCGACGAGATCTTCGTCGAAGAGATCCAGCCGCGGCTCGGGTGAGGGAGAAGCTGTCATGACCGAAAGCACCACTACGACGACCACGCCGGGGGCGCACGCGGCCGTCAGGGCGCGCGGGCCCGTCGGCGACCCCACGGCTCCGCTGCTGGAGGTACGCGACCTCGTCAAGCACTTCCCCGTCCGCTCCGCCGGCGTGGTCCGGCGGGTGGTCGGCCAGGTCCAGGCGGTGGACGGGGTCTCGTTCACGTTGGGGCGCGGGGAGTCGCTCGGCCTGGTCGGCGAGTCCGGCTGCGGCAAGTCGACGACCGGCCGGCTGATCACCAGGCTGCTGGACCCGACCAGCGGCGAGGTGCGCTTCGAGGGCACCGACATCAGCAAGCTGTCGGGCCGCAAGCTGCTGCCGTACCGGCGCGAGATCCAGATCATCTTCCAGGACCCCTACTCGTCGCTGAACCCCCGGCACACCGTGGGCTCGATCGTCGGCACGCCGCTGCGCGTGCACGACATCGTTCCCCGCGACAAGGTGCTGTCGCGGGTGCAGGAACTCCTCGAGGTGGTGGGCCTCAACCCCGAGCACTACAACCGCTATCCGGGCGAGTTCTCCGGCGGCCAGCGGCAGCGGATCGGGATCGCCCGGGCCCTGGCGGTGCGGCCCAAGCTGATCGTGGCCGACGAGCCGGTCAGCGCGCTGGACGTGTCGATCCAGGCCCAGGTCGTCAACCTGCTGGCGGACCTGCAGAAGGAGTTCGGCATCTCCTTCGTGTTCATCGCCCACGACCTGGCGGTGGTGCGCCACTTCTGTCCCCGGGTCGCGGTGATGTACCTCGGGAAGGTCGTGGAGATCACCGACCGGGAGCGGCTGTACTCCCGGCCGCACCACCCCTACACCCAGGCGCTGCTGTCCGCGGTGCCCGACGTGGGGCAGGCGGCGATCGGCGGCCGGCGGGAACGGATCCGGTTGTTCGGCGACGTGCCCAGCCCGATCGACCCGCCGTCGGGATGCCGGTTCCGTACGCGGTGCTGGAAGGCGCAGGAGATCTGCGCCACTCAGGAGCCGCCGCTGGTGCAGATCGCCGGCGGGCACCGGGTGGCCTGCCACTTCGCGGCCCCGCCGACGGCAGCGGACGCCCAGGCGAGCCAGGTGGCCGCGGCCGCCGCGGCCGAGGGCGACGGCGAGGTCCACCCGGAGGACCTCACGTCGCTGCGCTGACGGCCCGCGAGGACGAGGGCGGTCCCGGATAGTCTCGTGGCCGTGACCGACGAGGCGTTGTTCGAGGTGTCCGGCCGGGCCGGCGGATCCGACGGCCCGGGCAGCCGTGCCGGCGCCGATGGCTTCGGGGCCGGTGCGGCCCGTGGCTCGGGGAGCCTGGCCGACACCGACCACCAGGCGGCGCCGCTGGCCGTCCGGATGCGCCCCCGGAGCCTGGAGGACCTGGTGGGCCAGCGCCAGCTCCTGGCGCCGGGTGCGCCGCTGCGCCGGATGGTCGAGGGCGACCAGGCGATGTCGCTGCTGCTGTGGGGACCGCCCGGTTCGGGGAAGACCACGATCGCCTCGATCGTGAGCCGCCAGACCAACCGCGCGTTCGTGGAGGTCTCGGCCGTCTCCGCCGGAGTGAAGGAGGTCCGCACCGTCATCGACGCGGCCCGCCGCGACCTCGGCCGGGGCCGGGAGACGGTGCTGTTCGTCGACGAGGTGCACCGGTTCAACAAGGCCCAGCAGGACGCGCTGTTGCCCGGCGTGGAGAACCGCTGGATCTCCCTGGTCGCCGCGACCACCGAGAACCCCTTCTTCTCCGTCATCTCACCGTTGCTGTCGCGTTCGCTGCTGTTACGGCTGGAGCCGCTGTCCGACGACGACATCGGCGACCTGGTGGACCGGGCACTGGCCGACGAGCGCGGACTGGCCGGCGCGGTGGAGCTGGCCCCACAGGCCCGCGAGCACCTGGTCCGGATGGCCGGCGGCGACGCCCGGCGCGCGCTGACCTACCTCGAGGCCGCCGGCGGCGCCGCGCAGGCCAAGGACTCCCGCGAGGTCGACCTGGCCACGCTGGAGACGGCGGTCGACCGGGCCGCGGTCCGCTACGACCGCGACGGCGACCAGCACTACGACGTCGCCAGCGCGCTGATCAAGTCGATCCGGGGCAGCGACGTGGACGCCGCGCTGCACTACCTCGCCCGGATGGTCGAGGCGGGGGAGGACCCACGCTTCGTCGCCCGCCGCCTGGTCATCTCGGCCAGCGAGGACATCGGGATGGCCGACCCGACGGCACTCGGTGTCGCGGTGGCCGCGCACCAGGCCACCCAGTTCGTCGGCCTGCCCGAGGCCGCGATCAACCTCGCCCAGGCCGTCATCCACCTCGCCCTGGCGCCGAAGTCCAACGCCGTGGTCACCGCGATCGGGGCGGCCCAGGCCGACGTACGCTCGGGCCGGATCGGCCGGGTGCCGGCGCACCTGCGCGACGCGCACTACGGCGGGGCCAAGAAGCTCGGCCACGGCGCCAGTTACCGCTACGCCCACGACGACCCGCGCGGGATCGTCGCCCAGCAGTACGCACCCGACGAGATAGCCGGCCGGGCCTACTACCAGCCCACCAACCGGGGCGCCGAGGGTGCCGCGGCACAGCGCCTGGAGCGGATCCGGCGCATCCTCGCCGGCGACGAGTGAGCGCCCTGGCCGCTCCCGCGACCGGCCTGTCCTACCGCCCGTCCGTCCGCACTCCTGGGCCGGCGGAAACCTCCGGGCAAACCGTGCCATGTCGACACCACGACACGGCAGCCAGGGGCGGCGCGCGCCGCGCTGTCAACCGTTATAGGTTTGGTCGCCATGACTGCCGGTGAAATCGCGGGCTTGATCGCGGCCGCGGCGCTGCTGCTGCTCGTGGGGCTCCTCGCCTACCCCATCCTCAAGCTCGGCAAGGTGCTGGACGAGACCCGTCTGCTCGTCCGGGGCGTCTCCGACGAGAGCGTACCTTTGCTGGGTGAGGTCACCACGACGGTGACGACCACCAACGCCCAGCTCGAACGCGTCGACGCGATCACCTCGAGTGTCCAGACCGTCTCCGACAACGTCGCCGGCATGAGCTCGCTGTTCGCGGCCACGCTCGGCGGCCCGCTGGTGAAGGCGGCCGCCTTCTCCTACGGCGTCCGCCGGGCGATCGCCGCCCGCGGCCGCCGCGACGTGGAGCGCCAGGTGCGTTCGCAGATGCGCGGTGGCCGGCGCCGTAAGGAGGCCGACGTCGCATGAGGCGATTGGTGTGGGTCGTCGTGGGCGCCACCGTCGGCGTGGTCGTCGTCCGCAAGCTGTCCCAGCAGGCGGAGAACTTCAGCCCCCAGGGCCTGGCCAGGCAGCTGGGCGGGCTCGGCGACGCCGTACGCGCGTTCGGCGAGGAGATCCGGGCCGGCATGGACGCCCGCGAGCAGGAGCTGCGCACCGCGCTCGCGCTGGACGCGCCCGAGCCGAACGGACACGCGGGTCTGGACGCCGAGGCCGCCGCGCGCCTCGCCCGTGACCCGAACTCGAGCTGGAGGGACGGAAACTGATGGACACGGCGGAGATTCGCCGGCGCTACCTGCGCTTCTTCGGGGAGCGCGGCCACACCGTCGTTCCATCGGCCTCCCTGCTGCTCGACGACCCCAACCTGCTGTTCGTCAACGCGGGCATGGTGCCGTTCAAGCCCTACCTCCTCGGCCAGGAGAACCCGCCCTACCCGCGGGCGTCCAGCGTGCAGAAGTGCGTGCGCACCGGTGACATCGAAGAGGTCGGCAAGACCACCCGGCACGGCACGTTCTTCCAGATGAACGGCAACTTCTCCTTCGGCGACTACTTCAAGGAACAGGCGATCGAGTACGCCTGGGAGCTGATCACCCGCCCGGTCGCCGACGGCGGCTTCGGCCTGCCGGAGTCCCGCATCTGGGTGACCGTCTACCACGAGGACGACGAGGCCGCCGGCATCTGGCAGCACCTCATCGGGCTGCCCGAGCACCGCATCGTGCGCCGCGGGATGACCGACAACCTGTGGTCGATGGGCGTGCCCGGCCCGTGCGGACCGTGCAGCGAGCTCTACATCGACCGCGGCCCGGAGTACGGCCCCGAGGGGGGACCGGAGGTCGACGAGGACCGCTACCTGGAGTTCTGGAACCTCGTCTTCATGCAGTGGATCCGCGGCGAGGGCCCGGCCAAGGAGGGCTACGAGCTGCTCGGCGACCTGCCGGCCAAGAACATCGACACCGGCATGGGCCTGGAGCGAATGGCCGCGCTGCTGCAGGGCGTGGACAACATCTACGAGAACGACGAGATCCGGCCGGTCCTCGACCGCGCGACGGAGCTGAGCGGACGTTCCTACGGCGCCGACCACCAGACCGACGTACGCCTGCGGGTCGTGGCCGACCACGTGCGCTCGGCGCTGATGATCGTCAGCGACGGCATCTCGCCCGGCAACGAGGGACGCGGCTACGTGCTGCGCCGGATCATCCGCCGGGCCGTCAACCAGATGCGGCTGCTCGGCGTCGACGAGGCGACGATGCCCGCGCTGCTGCCGGTCAGCCAGTCGCGGATGAAGCTGTCCTACCCCGAGCTGGAGACCGACTGGCAGCGGATCAGCTCGGTCGTCTACGCCGAGGAGGAGACCTTCCTCGGCACGCTGAAGACCGGCGCCCAGATCTTCGACCTCGCGGCGACCGAGACCACCAAGTCCGGTGGTTCGGTGCTGGCCGGGGCGAGGGCGTTCCAGCTGCACGACACCTACGGCTTCCCGTTCGACCTCACCATGGAGATGGCGGCCGAGCGCGGCCTGTCGGTGGACGAGGAGGGCTTCCGCCGGCTGATGGCCGAGCAGCGCACCCGCGCGAAGCAGGACGCCGCCTCCCGCAAGACCGCACACGCCGACCTGTCCGCCTACCGCTCGGTCGCCGACACCCTGGGCCGCTCGGTGGAGTTCACCGGGTACGACGAGGTGAGGTCGGAAGGCCGCGTGGCCGGCCTGCTGGTGGGCGGTGAGCCGGTCACCTCCGCCCGCGAGGGCGAGACCGTCGAGCTGGTGCTGGACCGTACGCCGTTCTACGCCGAGTCCGGTGGTCAGCTGGCCGACGAGGGCGTGGTCGAGCTGGCCAACGGCGCGCGGCTGGTCGTGCACGACGTCCAGTCGCCGCTGTCGGGCCTGATCGTGCACCAGGCGAAGGTGCTCGAGGGCGAGGTCGTGGCGGGCACCGTCGCACAGGCGCTGGTCGACGTGGAGCGCCGGCGGGCGATCTCTCGCGCGCACACCGCGACCCACATGGTGCACAAGGCGTTCCGGGAGGCGCTCGGGGAGACCGCCGCGCAGGCGGGCTCGGAGAACGCCCCCGGCCGGTTCCGGTTCGACTTCACCTCCACCGGCCCGGTGCCGGAGAGCGTGCTGGCCGAGGCCGAGGAGCGGGTCAACGACCTGTTGCTCGCCGACCTGCCGGTGACCGCGGAGGAGATGCCGCTGGTCGACGCGCGCCAGGCCGGCGCGATGGCGTTGTTCGGCGAGAAGTACCCCGACGTGGTGCGGGTGATCTCGGTCGGTGACTGGGCACGTGAGCTGTGCGGCGGCACGCATGCCGGCCGTTCCGGCCAGCTGGGCGTGGTCAAGCTGCTGACCGAGTCCTCGATCGGCGCCGGTATCCGCCGGGTCGAGGCACTGGTCGGCGCGGACGCCTACCGCTTCCTCGCCCGCGAGCACGTGCTGCTCGGTCAGCTCGCCGAGGCGGTCAAGGCCCGCCCGGAGGAGCTTCCCGAGCGGGTGGCCGGCATCATCGACCGGCTGCGCACCGCCGAGAAGGAGCTGGAACGCATCCGGGTGCAGCAGGTGCTCGCCGCGGCCGGCCAGCTCGCGGCCAACCCCAAGGACGTGTTCGGGGTCGCGCTGGTCGCCCACCGGGTGGACGGCGCCTCGGCCGGTGACCTGCGCAAGCTGGCGCTGGACGTACGCGGCCGGATGCCGTCCGACCGGCCGGCCGTGGTCGCCGTCGTCGGCGCCAGCGGCGGGCGGCCCTCGGTCGTGGTCGCGGTCAACGACGAGGCCCGCAACTGGCGGCTCTCGGCCGGCGCACTGGTCAAGATCGCCGCCGGCGTGCTCGGCGGTGGCGGCGGGGGCAAGGACGACGTCGCGCAGGGCGGCGGCACCGACCCCGGTCAGGCCGACGAGGCCCTCCGCGAGGTCGAGTACGCCGTCGGCACCCGGGTCACGAGCAGCTGAGCGCGGACGGCGACGATGCGCGGCGGCGTACGGCTGGGTGTCGACGTTGGCGACGTCCGAATTGGCGTGGCACGATGCGACCCGTCCGGATTTCTGGCCGTTCCGGTGGAGACGGTCCGGCGCGGCGCGGGTGACTTCGATCGGCTGGCCGCGCTGGCCGAGGAGTCGGAGGCGGTCGAGGTCGTCGTCGGACTGCCGGTGTCGCTGTCGGGCCGGGAGGGGCCCGCCGCCGCGAAGGCGCGCGAGTTCGCCGGTGAGCTCGCCGAACGGCTCGCACCGGTCCCGGTGCGGCTGTTCGACGAACGCCTGTCGACGGTGGGTGCACAGCAGGGGTTCCGGGCGCAGGGGCGGTCCACCAAGAGCACCAGGGACCGCATCGACCAGGCAGCGGCAGCGGTCATCCTGCAGAACGCGCTCGACACCGAGCGTTCCACCGGAAAGCCGCCGGGCTCGACCGTAAGGAGAAGGACCGCCAGTGAGTGAGCTCGGGTTCCAGACCTCCGGCCGCGTACGCCACCGCCGTGGGCGCGGCTGTATCGCCGTTCTGCTCGCCATCGCGGTGATCGGCGGGCTGGGGGCGTTCGCGGTGGTCAAGGGCCGCGCCATGCTGTCGGACGTGTTCAGCGTCCCGGACTACTCCGGTTCCGGCGACGGCGAGGTCGTCGTCCAGATCGAGCAGGGGGAGTCCAGCACCGACATCGCCGACACGCTGGAGCGCAAGGACGTGGTGAAGAGCGCCGAGGCGTTCACCCGGGCGGCCCGCAACGACTCCAGGGCGCTGTCGATCCAGCCCGGCTACTACCGGCTGCGGGAGCAGATGGCGGCGAAGAACGCGCTGGGCCTGCTGCTCGACCCGGACGCCAGGATCATGGAACGCGTGACCGTGCCCGAGGGCCGGCGCGTCTCCCAGATCGTGTCGATCCTCTCCGACAAGACGAAGATCCCGAAGTCGGAGTTCGACAAGGCGCTGAAGGACCCGTCCTCGCTGGGGCTGCCGAAGTACGCCAAGGACAAGCCGGAGGGGATGCTGTTCCCCGCGACCTACGACATCGACCCGGGGACCACGGCCGCCTCGCTGCTCAGCGACATGGCCAGGCGGCACAGCCAGGTGAGCGGGCAGCTCGGCCTGACCGACAGCACCGCGCAGTCCGACTTCGACCCGCTGCAGGTGGTCACGGTCGCCAGCCTGGTCGAGGCCGAGGCCCGCCGGCCCGCGGACTTCCCGAAGGTCGCCCGGGTGATCTACAACCGGGTGGCGAAGAACCAGCGGCTGCAGCTGGACTCGACCGTCCACTACGCGATCAACCGGTACGACACCCCCTCGACCACTCGTGCCGAGCGCGCCAACCGTTCGCCGTACAACACCTACGTGCACGCGGGCCTGCCGCCGGGCCCGATCAACTCACCCGGTGAGCGGGCGCTGAAGGCGGCGATCCATCCCGCCGAGGGCCCGTGGATGTACTTCGTGACCGTCAACCCCGACACCGGTGAGACGAAGTTCGCCACCACGCTCGCCGAGCACGAGAGGTACGTCCGGCAGTTCCAGAGCTGGTGCCGTACGCACTCCGACCGGTGCTGACGCCGTGAGACCCGAGGAGCACGTACGCCGCTGCGCGGTGCTCGGCTCACCGATCGGGCACTCGTTGTCGCCGGTGCTGCACCGCGCGGCGTACGCCGAGCTGGGCCTGCCGTGGCGCTACGACGCGTTCGAGGTGGACGAGGAGGGACTGCCCGCCTTCCTCGAAGGCCTGGACGCGTCCTGGCGCGGCCTGTCCCTGACCATGCCGCTCAAGCGGGCCGTGATCCCGCTGTGCGACGAGGTGGCCGAGCCCGCCCGGCTGGTCGGCGCGGTCAACACCGTGCTGCTGGCCGGCGGCCGGCGTACCGGCACGAACACCGACGTGCCCGGCGTGATCGAGGCACTGCGCGAGCGCGGCGTCACGTCCGTCCGCGAGGTCCTGCTGGTCGGTGTGGGCGCCACCGCCTCCTCCGCCCTCGCCGCCGCGGCGGCGATGGACGCGAGCCGGGTGTGGGCGCTGGCCCGCGACCCCGCCCGCGCCCAGGACCTGCACCGGCTCGCGGCCGAGCTCGGCGTCGACCTGCGCGTCGTCGCGTGGGACGACGCGGTGGCCGGCCTGCCGGCGGGGGTGGACCTCGCGGTGTCCACCGTCCCCGACGAGGCGGCGGCACCGGTCGCCGCCGAGGTCGCCCGGCGGGCCGAGGTGGTCTTCGACGCGCTGTACGACCCGTGGCCGACCCGGCTGGCCGAGGCCGCCGGTCGGGCCGGGCGCGTGGTGGTCGGCGGGCTCGACCTGCTGGTCCACCAGGCCGCGCTGCAGGTGGAGCAGATGACCGGGAAGACGTCGATCCCGGTGGCCACGATGCGCGCCGCCGGCGAGGAGGCCCTGCGCGACCGGGCCGGTTGACCACCCCTGTGGACAACCGGCCGCGACCCCGCGCCGGCCGCTAGGCTCCGTCACCGTGACGGCATGGGACATCGCGTTCGTGGCGGGTTGCGTCGCGGTCGGCGGTGCCGCCGGGGCGCTGGTGCCGGCCTGGGTGGCGCGCCTGCCCGATCCGGCCCGGCTGGACGACGAGCCGGACGGCGAGGAACCCGTCTCCTACGCCGAGCTCGCCCGCTGGCCGGCGCTGCCGGTGGTGGCCGCCGTCACGACCGGCCTGACCTGGGGACTGCTGGGCTGGCGGCTGGGACCCGACGCGGCCCTGCCGGCCGTTCTCTACCTCGCCGTGGCCGGGATCCTGCTCGGCTACGTCGACCTGCGGGTGCGGCTGCTGCCCAACGCCGTGGTCCTGCCGTCGTACGCCGTGGTGGTGGCGCTGCTCGGCGGCGCGGCGCTGGTCACCGGCGCCTGGTCGCGGCTGGCCTGGGCGCTGGTCGGCGGGGCGGCCCTGTGGCTGTTCCTGGCGTTGCTGGGGATGCTCACGCCGTCCGGGCTCGGCTTCGGTGACGTCAAGCTGGCCGGGGTGCTCGGGGTCGGCCTGGGATGGTTCGGCCTGCCGTACGTCCTGGTCGGCACGTTCGCCGCATTCGTGCTCGGCGGGCTGGTGAGCCTCGGCCTGGTCGTGGCCGGCCGCGCGCACCGCAAGACCGCGATCCCGTTCGGGCCGTTCCTGCTGGCGGGTTTCCTGCTCACGGTGATGTACGGCGATCCCGTGCTCGGCTGGTACCTCACGCGCTGAGCCGACAGGCGCCGTGAAAGACTTTCCGGCATGCTTCGGTGGCTCACCGCGGGCGAGTCGCACGGCCCCGCCCTGGTCGCAATTCTCGAAGGACTGCCGGCAGGCGTCCAGATCACCACTGACGACGTCAGCCGCCAGCTGGCCCGTCGGCGACTCGGCTACGGCCGCGGCGCCCGGATGTCGTTCGAACGTGACGAGCTGGACTTCCTCGGCGGCGTCCGGCACGGCCGCACGCTCGGCGGGCCGGTCGCGGTGCGCGTCGGCAACAGCGAGTGGCCCAAGTGGGAGCAGGTGATGGCCGCCGACCCGGTGGACCCCGACGAGCTCGCCAGCCTGGCCCGCAACGCCCCGCTGACCCGGCCACGTCCCGGGCACGCCGACCTGGTGGGGATGCAGAAGTACGGCTTCGACGAGGCCCGCCCGATCCTGGAGCGCGCCAGCGCCCGGGAGACCGCGGCCCGGGTCGCGCTCGGATCGGTCGCCACGGCGTTCCTGCGCCAGACCCTGGACGCGACGGTGCTCAGCCACGTCGTCGAGCTGGGCACGGTGCGCGCCGAGGCGGGCAGCGTCCCGTCGGCGGGTGACCTGGAGCGGATCGACGCCGACCCGGTGCGCTGCCTGGACCCCGCGACCAGCCAGGCGATGGTGGCCGAGGTGGACACCGCGCACAAGGAGGGCGACACCCTCGGCGGCGTCGTCGAGGTCGTCGTGTGGGGACTGCCGCCCGGACTCGGCAGCCACGTGCACTGGGACCGGCGGCTGGACGCCCGGCTCGCGGCCGCGCTGATGGGCATCCAGGCGATCAAGGGGGTCGAGGTCGGCGACGGGTTCGAGCTGGCCAGGACCCGGGGGTCGGCCGCCCAGGACGAGATCGAACGCGGTGCCGACGGCCTGCGCCGCACCTCCGGCCGCTCCGGCGGGACCGAGGGCGGCATGTCGACCGGTGAGCTGCTGCGGGTACGCGCGGCGATGAAGCCGATCTCCACCGTGCCGCGTGCCCTGCGGACTGTCGACGTGGCCACCGGCGAGGAGGCCCGCGCCCACCACCAGCGTTCCGACGTGTGCGCGGTGCCGGCCGCCGGGGTGGTCGCCGAGGCGATGGTGGCGCTGGTCGTCGCCGACGCCGTACTCGAGAAGTTCGGCGGCGACTCGGTGCCGGAGACCCGGCGCAACGTCGCCGCCTACCTCGACCAGCTGAGCATCCGGTGACCGCGCCCAAGGTCGTCCTCATCGGCCCGCCCGGAGCCGGCAAGAGCACCGTGGGCACGCTGGTCGCCGAACTCCTCGGCGTGACGTTCCGCGACACCGACACCGACGTGGAGACCGAGACCGGATCGGTGATCGCGGACCTCTTCGTCGACCAGGGCGAGGCGGCGTTCCGCCGGCTGGAACGCGCCGCCGTCCGCCGGGCGCTGACAGAGCATCCCGGCGTACTCGCTCTGGGCGGCGGTGCCGTCCTGGACGCCGACACCCGCCGCGACCTGTGCAGCCAGCACGTGGTGTTCCTGGACGTCTCGCTCACCGACGCGGCCCGCCGGGTCGGCCTGGACACCTCCCGGCCGCTGCTGCTCGGCAACGTCCGCGGCCGGCTCAAGCAGCTGATGGACGCCCGGCGGCCGCTCTACGGCGAGGTCGCCTCGGTGGTGATCTCCACCGACGGGCGCGAGCCCGCCGACATCGCCGGCGAGGTGCTCCGCACCCTGCCGGGCACCGGCCCGGCGGGGGAGTGCCGGCCGTGACCGAGTCCGTCCGGATCCCGGTACGCACCGCCCGGCCCTACGACGTCGTCGTCGGTACGAACGTGCTCGACGAACTGCCCGCCCTGCTCGGCGACGGCGTACGCAAGGTCGCCGTCGTGCACCAGCAGGCGCTGACCGCCACCGGCGAGCGGATCCGCGACCTGCTCACCGGGCGCGGCTTCACGGCCTACCTGCTGCAGGTGCCCGACGCCGAGCAGTCCAAGACCGCGGAGGTCGCCGCCCGCTGCTGGTCCGCGCTCGGCGAGTGGGGCTTCACCCGGTCCGACGCCCTCGTCGGGGTCGGCGGGGGAGCGACCACCGACCTCGCCGGGTTCGTCGCGGCCACCTGGCTGCGCGGCGTGGCGGTCGTACAGGTGCCGACCACGTTGCTCGGCATGGTCGACGCGGCCGTCGGCGGCAAGACCGGCATCAACACCGCCGAGGGAAAGAACCTCGTCGGCGCCTTCCACGAGCCGGCCGGCGTCCTGTGCGACCTCGCCTCCCTGCGCACACTGCCGGCACCCGACTACGTGAGCGGCCTGGCCGAGGTGGTCAAGTGCGGGTTCATCGCCGACCCGGTGATCCTGGACCTGATCGAGGCCGACCCCGCTGCCGCCGCCGACCCGGCCGGCCACCTCACCGCCGAACTCGTCGAACGCTCGGTCCGGATCAAGGCCGGCGTCGTCGCCGACGACCTCACCGAGACCTCGGCCACCGCCGGCGGCGGCATCGGCCGCGAGGTGCTCAACTACGGGCACACCATGGGACACGCGATCGAGCGGGCCGAGCACTACCGCTGGCGGCACGGCGCCGCGGTCTCGGTCGGCCTGGTCTACGTCGCCGAACTCGCCCGGCTCGCCGGGCGCCTGGACGAGCACACCGCGCGCCGGCACCGGGACCTGCTGGGCAGGCTCGGGCTGCCGACCACCTACCGCGGCGCCGACTGGCCGGCCCTGCTGGCCGGGATGCGGCTGGACAAGAAGGCCCGCGGCGACCTCGTCCGCTTCGTCGTCCTCGACGGCCTGGCCAAGCCGGGCCTGCTGGAAGGACCCGACACCGGGCTGATGCGCTCGGCGTACGACACGATCGCGGGCTGAACCCCCGCGAGACCCGGCTCGGTCGGCCGGCCGCTCAGCCGGGGCGTACTCCCGCGGCGTCCCTGATCTCCTTGCCGTGCGCGGCACCGGAGCCACGGGCGCAGTGGGCGCAGCAGAAGAACCTGCCGTCGACCTCCACCCCGTGCCCGATGATCCGGCAGCGGCACTGCTCGCACACCGGAGCCAGCCGCTGTACCGCGCACTCGAATGAGTCGAACGTGTGCACCGCACCGCTCCCGGTGTGTACCTCGAACGACATCCAGTAGTCGTTGCCGCAGACCTCGCAGGCGCTCATGGCTGAAAGACTTCCCGGCCGCGCGCACCGGCACACCAGGGTCAGGCGTTCCGGCCCGCCTCCGGTCGCGAATCGGGTCGCGGTTCGGGAGCCGCGGACAGCACGTGGTCCAGCATCTCCCGCGAGGTGGCGAGCTCGTCGATGGCGCGGCTGATGCGCTCGCGTTCCCGGTGAAGCCGGGCGACCAGATCGGGGCAGGTGGGGACGAGCCGGTCGTCGTCGGTGCGTACGCACGGCAGCACCTGGGCGATGGTGGCGGTCGGCAGGCCGGCGGCCAGCAGGCAGCGGATCCGCCGGACGGCCTCCACGTCGGTCTCGCTGTAGACCCGGTAGCCGCTCGGCAGCCGGTCGGGGGCGAGCAGCCCCTGCTGCTCGTAGTAGCGCAGCAGGCGCTCGTGCACCCCGGTGCGCGCCACCATCTCCTTCATCCGCATCAGCGGGGCACCTCCGGTCGACGACTCGTGCGGCTCGTTTGGGCTCGTGGGGATGCGCCGAACGTGGGTTCGGGTTCAGCCGAGCGCGCGGACGAACCGCTGCGCGTCGGCCAGGCCCATTCCGGTCTCGGCCCGGACCAGCTGGACCGCCTCGTTCTCCAGGCCCTGCGACCGCAGCGACCGGGCGCGTCCGGCCAGGTCCGCCGGCGACGGGCCCGGTGACTCCTGTGACCCGCGTGACCCGTGCGGGCCCCGGGCCGCGGTGGGCGGGGTGACGTCGACCGCGTCGCCGCGCAGCACGACCGTGGGCGGGCGGTGCCCGGCGGCGATCGCCTCGACCAGCGCCTTGGCGTCGGCGAGGCCCAGCCGGGTCGAGTCGCGCAGCTCCTTGACGGCCTTGACCTTCTTGTTCTGGCCGACCAGCGCCACCACCACGGCCACCACCATCGGGTCGACGGGCTGGTTCAGGATCCGCGCGGTGCCCGTCCGGGCGGGCTGCCCGGACGCCGCGGACCGGACATCCTGCCCGGTTTCCGAGGCGTGCCCCGGCTCGCCGGACTGCCCGGCCTGGCGGGCCTGCCCAGGCTGGCCCGGCTGCCCGGGGAGGCCGGATCCCGCGTACGGCCGGCCGCCCGGCACGGCCCGGTCTTCCCCGGGCCCGCGTCGCCGGAAGAGCACCATCCCCACGAGGACGGCGAGTCCGGCGAGGATCACCAGCAGGACGTCGTTCACGTGAGGATGCTAATGCCGTACGCACAGTCCGTCAGCCCTGGCCACGGATGCGCGGCGGCCGGGCGGGGAGACGGCCCGCGGATGCCCTAGCCTGACCGGGTGCGTGTTCTCGTCCTGAACGGCCCCAACCTCGGCCGCCTCGGTTCGCGCGAGCCGGACGTCTACGGCTCCACGTCGTACGCCGACCTGGTGGCCTCCTGCGCCAAGACCGGTGCCGAGCTCGGCCTGGAGGTGGAGGTCCGCCAGACCGACCAGGAGTCTGAGCTGGTGGGCTGGCTGCACGAGGCCGCCGACGCCTCGACGCCGGTGGTGCTGAACCCCGCCGCGTTCACCCACTACTCCTACGCCGTACGCGACGCCTGCGCCCAGCTCACGGCTCCGCTGATCGAGGTGCACCTGACCAACCCGGCCCGGCGGGAGGAGTTCCGGCACACCAGCGTGGTGGCCGGGGTGGCGACCGGGACGATCGCGGGCTTCGGGTTCGAGTCGTACCGCCTGGCGCTGTCGGCGGTGGCGGCCACCCACCGTCCCTGAGGCACGGCCGGCTCCGCACCGTCCCCGAGGCAGGTCCGGTCCGAGGCACGTCCAGGACGTGATCACCTCCGGGGCTTGCCCCGGGCGGGCCGGGGCGCAAGGGTGGAGCGGTGCCTGACATCCACGCCGCCCGCCGGGCCCGGTTGCGCGACCTGCTCGCCGCCAGGGACGTTCCCGCCGCCCTGATCACCCATCTCGTCAACGTCCGGTACCTCTCCGGGTTCACCGGCTCCAACGCCGCCCTGCTGGTCCGCGCCGACGGCACCGAGGGCGACGACGCCGCGGTGCTGGCCACCGACGGCCGGTACGCCGACCAGTCCGCGGCTCAGTGCCCGGACCTGGAGATCGTCGTCGACCGGCAGTTGCTGGCGGCACTGGCCCGACGCGCGGCCGCGTGGGGCGTGTCCCGGCTCGGTGTGGAGACGCACTCGCTCACCGTCGACGCGCTGGAGTCGCTTCCTTCGCTCGAGTCCGGCCTCGCGCCGGGCTCGCTGCACCGGGCGGTGGAGGGCCTGCGGGTGGACAAGGACAGTGTCGAGCTCGACCACCTGCGGCAGGCCTGCGCGGTGTCCACGAAGGCGCTGGCCGAGCTGTTCGCCGGCCGGCTCGTGGGCCGGTCCGAGCGCGAGATCGCCCGCGACCTGGAGGCGCGGATGTTCGCCGCCGGGGCCGAGGCGGTGGCGTTCGACACGATCGTCGCGGGCGGTGAGCACTCGGCCATTCCGCACCACCAGCCGACCGACCGGCTGCTCGCGCCGGGTGACTTCCTGAAGATCGACTTCGGCGCCCGCTACGAGGGATACCACGCCGACTGCACCCGGACCGTCGTCGTGGGGGCCGCGCCGGCGGACTGGCAGCGCGAGATCCACGACGTCGTCCGTGCCGCCCAGCGAGCGGGCCGGCACGCGCTGGCACCCGGGGTCGCGCTGTCGGACGTGGACGCGGCGGCCAGGGACGTGATCGCCGCCGCGGGCTACGGCGAGCGGTTCACCCACGGCCTGGGGCACGGGGTCGGGCTGGAGATCCACGAGGACCCGTTCTTCGCCCAGATCGCGGAGGGTAAACTCGGCCCTCGCACTCCTGTCACCATCGAGCCGGGCATCTACCTGCCGGGCCGCGGTGGTGTCCGCATCGAGGACACGTTGATCGTCCACGACGGCGAGGTGGAGGTGCTCACCAAGGCCGACAGGGACCTCCTCGTCCTGGCCTGACGGGAAGCGGCTCCGGCTGGTTCCCGCCAGGCGCGCCGGCCGGCTCCGCCCGAACGGGTCGAAGCGACACGAAACGCAGCAGCTGAGAGGCGAATACCGCAGTGGCAACCACGAACGACCTCAAGAACGGCATGGTGCTCAACCTCGACGGCCAGCTCTGGGGCGTGGTGTGGTTCCAGCACCACAAGCCCGGCAAGGGCGGCGCGGTCGTGCGCACCAAGCTGAAGAACGTGCTGTCGGGCAAGGTGGTCGACAAGACGTTCAACGCCGACGTGAAGGTCGACGTCGCCACGGTCGACAAGCGCGAGATGACCTACCTCTACAACGACGGCGACTCCTACGTCTTCATGGACGCCACGACCTACGACCAGCTGCCGATCTCCGCCGAGACCGTGGGCGACGCGGCCCACTTCATGCTGGAGAACCAGACCGCCACGGTCGCGGTGCACGAGGACCTGCCGCTGTACGTCGAGCTGCCGGCGTCGGTCGAGCTGACCATCGAGTACACCGAGCCGGGCCTGCAGGGCGACCGGTCGACCGGCGGCACCAAGCCGGCCCGGCTGGAGACCGGCTACGAGATCGCGGTGCCGTTGTTCATCACCACCGGCGAGAAGGTCAAGGTCGACACCCGCTCCGGCGACTACCTCGGACGGGTGTAGTGCCCGCACGATCGAAGGCACGCAAGCGGGCGGTCGACGTTCTCTACGAGTCCGAGCTGCGCGACCGCGCCCCGCTGACCACCCTCGCCGACCGGATCGAGCTGGCCGACCCCCCGGTGCCGGACTACACCGCGCGGCTGGTGGAGGGTGTGGTCGAGCACGCCGAGCGGCTGGACGAGCTGCTGGCGGCGCACTCGCAGGGGTGGAGCCTGGAACGCATGGCGCCGGTCGACCGCAACATCCTGCGGCTCGGTGCGTACGAACTCCTCTACGCCGAGGACGTGCCCGACGCGGTGGCGATCAGCGAGGCCGTCCGGCTGGCCCGCGAGCTGGCGGGTGAGGAGTCCCCGGCCTTCGTCAACGGCCTGTTGGCACATCTGCTGGAGCTGAAGCCGACGCTGCTGCCCTGATGCGTTTCGCGCGCGGTGCCCACCAGGTGCCCACCGTGACGCGCCACTCCGGATTCTCCCCGCGCCGCCCTGCCGCGCGGGGAGAATTTGCACTTCTGCTGCCATTTCGGTAGGAAAGACACTCATGCGCCGGGCGGCGCAGACCTGTGGGCCGTCCGCGTCGCGAACGTACGCGATGGCGCCTGGGGCACCCGTCACACCGCCCGCACCGCCGGCTTCGTCAGGACACGAGTCGGCACCGGACCAGCGCAGACATGGCTGCCGGCTCGTCCGGCGGGGTACAGTCCGCTCGCAGCAAACGCACGGGGAGTACGCCCGACCCGGGTGGCAAGGCCGGGTTGCCTGCCGCAAGCCGGGGTTGGCAGCCGGCAAGGTCGGCTTGCCTGTCGGCAAGTCCGGGTTGGCAGCCCAGGTGGCCAGTCCAACTAGGAGGAGACCGCCGCGTGAACCTGTGGGATTTCCTCGTCGACCGCCGTGAAGTGCTGGTGTTCCAGGGCTTCCAGCACGCCTCGATGGTGGCGCAGTGCCTGGTCGTGGCCACGCTGCTCGCCCTCGTGGTGGCGGTTCTCGTCCAACGCAACCGACATGCGGTCGGCCTGGCCACCGCCACCAGCGCCGTGGCTCTGACGATTCCGTCGTTCGCCCTCCTCGGCCTGCTGATCGCACCGCTCGGCATCGGGGTGGCCCCGGCCGTCACCGCGGTCGTCTTCTACGCCAGCCTGCCCATCCTGCGCAACGCCGTGGTCGGCCTCGCCGGTGTCGACCCGGCCCTCGTCGACGCCGCCCGCGGCATGGGGATGGGGCGGCTGACCACGCTCGTCCGGGTCGAGATTCCGCTCGCCTGGCCGGTGATCCTCGCCGGCATCCGCGTCTCCACCCAGATGGTGATGGGAATCGCCGCCATCGCCGCGTACGTCTCCGGCCCCGGTCTGGGCGGGCTGATCTTCACCGGCCTGTCCCGGCTGGGCGGCGCCAACTCTGTCAACTCCGCGTTGGCAGGCACGTTGGGCGTCGTCGTGCTGGCCCTGATCTTCGACGGCATCCTCGTGCTCGTCGGCAAGTACACGACATCGAGGGGTATCCGTGTCTGAGTCCACCCAGCAGTCTGCCGGGTCCACCGGCGCCGGCAGTGCCGGCAGTGCCGACCGATCCGAGCACTCCGACAACGGGCACGGCGTGCCCATCGACCTCAGAGGCGTCACCAAGCGGTATCCCGGCCAGCGGGCCGCCGCGGTGGAGGACGTCAGCATGCACATCCCCGCCGGGGAGATCGTCGTCTTCGTCGGCCCGTCCGGCTGCGGCAAGACGACCACGATGAAGATGATCAACCGGCTGATCGAACCCACCGGCGGGCAGATCCTGCTCGGCGGTGACGACGTGAGCCGCCGAAACGCCGACGAGCTCCGCCGCGGCATCGGCTACGTCATCCAGGCCGGCGGCCTGTTCCCGCACCTCACCGTGGGCGCCAACATCGGCCTGGTGCCGGGCCTGCTGCGTTGGAAGAGCTCTCGGACCGCCGAACGCGTCGAGGAACTCCTGGACATGGTGGGCCTGGACCCGGCGCAGTACCGCGACCGCTACCCGCGTGAGCTGTCCGGCGGGCAGCAGCAGCGGGTGGGCGTGGCCCGGGCACTGGCCGCCGATCCGCCCGTGCTGTTGATGGACGAGCCGTTCGGCGCGCTGGACCCGATCACCCGCCAGCACCTGCAGGACGAGCTGTTGCGGATCCAGGAGGAGCTGGGCAAGACGATCGTGTTCGTCACCCACGACTTCGACGAGGCGGTGAAGCTCGGCGACCGGATCGCGGTGCTGGCCGAGCGCTCCCGGATCGTGCAGTACGACACCCCTGCCGAGATCCTCGCCAACCCCGCCGACGAGTCGGTGGAGGGCTTCGTCGGCGCGGGCGCGGCACTGAAGCAGCTCACCCTGCGGCGCGTCGGCGGTGTCGACCTGGACGAGGCGGTCACCGCCACCGTCGGGGAGCAGGCGAACGAGGTCGCGGCCCGCACCCGCACCGCCGACCGTGAGCACTGCATCCTGCTGGACGAGCGCCGCCGGCCGGTGCGTTGGATGTCGCTGCGAGAGCTCGACCGTGAGCAGGGCTCGCTGGCCGCACGGCGCCGCGACGAGGGCATGGCGGTCGTCGGCACCCAGGCGACCCTCAACGACGCGCTGGACACCATGCTCACCTCCAGCCACGGCGTGGTCGTGGTGACCGGGCGGCGCGACACCTACCAGGGCGTCATCCGGGTCGAGACGGTGATGCACGCCATCCAGGAACTCCAGTCCGGCAACCCCGGCGGCAATCACGGCAACGACGGCGGCTTGCGGCCGCCCGCCGCCAACGGCGAGCCGGAACGCGGCCCGGACGACCCGTCCGCGGCCGGCGCCGGGACCGCCGAGGTCGCGCCGTGAGTGCCGCCACGGCAAATCCGGACGCACTCGAACTCGCCGAGGACGCACCCGGCCGGCCCGCGCGGCTGCGCTGGATCGGCCAGCCGCTGGTCGTCGTCGCGATGGTCGTGGGCGTGGTGGCCTACGTCCAGCTCGCCCACCTCGACGCGGTGGCGGCCCGTCAACTCAACCTTGCGGCACTGATGGAACGCACCTGGGAACACATCGTGCTGGCCGCGGTCTCCACCGCCGTCGTGCTGGTGATCGCCCTGCCGCTCGGGGTCATCCTCACCCGGCGGCGGACCCGGGTCGCCGCCCCGGTGATCGTCGCATTCGCCAACATCGGGCAGTCCGCGCCCGCGATCGGCCTGCTCGTGCTGCTCGCGTTGTGGCTCGGCCTCGGCTTCACCACCACGATCATCGCCCTTGCCGCGTACGCGATCCTCCCGGTGCTCCGCAACACGATCACCGGTATCCAGGGCGTCGACCCGAACCTCGTCGAGGCCGGCCGGGGGATGGGGATGTCCGCGATGCGGGTGCTGCTGCGCATCGAGGTGGTGCTCGCGGTGCCGGTGATCCTGGCCGGTGTCCGGGTCGCCCTGGTGCTGCTGGTCGGCACCGCCACCCTCGCCACCTTCATCGACGGTGGTGGCCTGGGCAGCCTGATCACCACCGGCATCACGCTTCAGCGCACCAGTGTGCTGGTGGTCGGTGCGGTCCTGGTGGCCGCGCTGGCCCTGTTCATCGACTGGCTCGGCCGGGTCGTCGAGGAAGTCGCCCGCCCCAAGGGCATGTGAAGGGAGGCCGGTCAGATGTCGCAGAAACATCCTCGTCGAACCCATCCGGGTCGCACCGGGCGCAGCCGGCCCCGGCTCGGGCGCCGCGCACCGGTGCGAGCGGTCGCGCTGGTCGTCGCGGCCGGCCTGTTGCTGGCCAGCGGGTGCGGACTCAAGGGCGCCTCGCAGTTCGCACCCCAGGCCGACCCCGGTTCGATCAAACCCGAACCCTCGCTCAAGGACGCCCGCATCGTGGTGGGGTCGAAGGACTTCACCGAACAGCTGATCCTGGGCAAGATGGCGGTGATCGCCCTGCGGACCGCGGGGGCCGACGTCGTGGACCAGACCAACATCACCGGCAGCGTCGCCGTACGCCAGGCGCTGCTGCGCGGTGACGTCGACGCCAACTGGGAGTACACCGGGACGGCCTGGATCAGCTACCTGGGCAAGACCAAACCGATCATCGGCCGAGAGGCGCAGTGGAAGGCCGTACGGCAGGAGGACCTTGCCAAGCACCACCTGGAGTGGTTCGCACCGGCGCCCATGAACAACACCTACGCGTTCGCGATCCGTTCCGAGGAAGCGAAGAAGCTCGGGGTGTCGAAGCTCTCGGACCTGAAGAAGCTGCCGCAGAAGGACCTGACGTTCTGCGTGGAGTCGGAGTTCGCCAGCAGGGACGACGGTTTCGAGCCGATGCTCAAGACGTACGGCGTCCCGCTCGGCTCCAAGGTGCCGCGCGGCAACATCCGCACGATGAGCACCGGCGTCGTCTACGACGCCACCGACAAGGGGCGCTGCAACTTCGGCGAGGTGTTCACCACCGACGGCCGGATCAAGGCGCTGGACCTGAAGGTGCTCGCCGACGACAAGCACTTCTTCCCCAACTACAACGTGGCTTTCAACCTGCGCGAGGACGTCGCCCGCAAGTACCCGCGGCTGCGTGCGGTGATGGAGCCGCTGACCGCGAAGCTCACCACGGCCACGATGCTCGAGCTGAACGCGAAGGTCGACGTCGACGGGGAGGACCCCGGACTCGTCGCCCGCGACTGGATGCGCTCCAAGGGATTCGTTCGCTAGCAGGGATCGTGATCGCATCGGGCCGGATCGGGTACGCACCCGATCCGGCTCGTCGAGATCGAAGCACGCCCTGGACGCCGTCGGCCCGGTAGCGGAGCAGAAAGCTCCGCTACCGGGCCGAACCGGACGAGCCGCGGCGTTTCGCCGCCGACTACCGCGACCTACCGTGGATCACGGCGAACCGTGGCGTTCCGCGGCGGAACCCCGGCAAACACTGTCGAGCACCCGGGCGGTGTGTTCGACGGTGCTCAGGCCTCGTCGTCGTTGACCGCCTCGGCCGCCTCGGCGTTCAGCACGCCCCAGGCGACCAGCCGGTCGGCGAGCACGCTGGGGCGCTCGTCGTAGATCACCGCGAGGGTCCGCATGTCCTCCTTGCGGATGGACAGGACCTTGCCGTTGTAGTCGCCGCGCTGGGCCTGGATGGTCGCGGCGTACCGCGCCAGGGGTGCGACCTCGACGCCCTCCAGCTCACCGAGGCGCTCCAGGTCGAGCACCAGCTTCGGCGGCGGCTCGGCGGCCGCGCCGATCGGGCCGACACCGGGGAGTAGCTCGGTGATCGGCACGCCGTAGAACTCGGCGAGCTCGGAGAGCTTCTGGACGGTGACGGCCCGGTCCCCGCGTTCGTATGAGCCAACGACCACCGCTTTCCAGCGGCCCTTCGACTTCTGCTCTACCCCGTGGAGAGAAAGTCCCTGCTGCTGCCTGATCGCGCGAAGTTTCGCGCCCAGGGACCGTGCGTAGTCACTCGGCATCCGTGCTCAACCATCCTTAGATCATCGACGGACACGATGGTGCCGCGCCCAAAATAGTCACGGAGCGTGACGGTAACCCGGAGCGACTCCCACGTCAAGCCACCCGGGCCAGGAGTTGCTCCGGACCGTGATCATCCGCGGGTCGCCCAGGCGGGGGCAGGGGTGCGCCAGGCGCCCGGAAGTGACGTGCGGCACGTGGCCGCCACCCAACCGGCGCCGCCCGCGCGGGTGCGCGTGGGGTGGGCTGCTAGTGTCGGGATCGGTCGGGCCGGGGTCCGTACGAGCAGCGCGAGCCGAGGCCGACCATCCAGTACGACGTCCTTTAACGGCCCGTCCAGAGAGGCGGGGAAGGAGGTCACCTCGATGCCTGCTGCCCGCGATCCGAACCCCCCGCCGAGCCCGGAGCCCGATCCGGACCGGCGCAACGGCCACCGAGCGGTGCTCGACGAGGCCGACATCACCAGGGCGCTGACCCGGATCGCCCACGAGATTCTCGAACGCAACAAGGGCGCCGGCGACGTCGTGCTCCTCGGCGTTCCCACCCGCGGGGTCGAGCTGGCCCGGCGCATCGGCGAGCGGATCGCCTCGGTAGAGGGCGGCTTCGGCGGCGTCGGCGCGCTCGACGTGACGATGTACCGCGACGACCTCCGGCTGCGTCCCACCCGGGCGCTCGGGCACACCGACATCCCCGAGGGCGGCATCGACGGCCGGGACGTGGTCCTCGTCGACGACGTGCTCTTCTCCGGCCGCACCATCCGGGCGGCACTCACCGCCCTGGACGACATCGGCCGCCCGCGCACGGTCCAGCTCGCGGTCCTCGTCGACCGGGGCCACCGCGAGCTGCCCATCCGGGCCGACTTCGTGGGCAAGAACCTCCCCACCGCGGCACACGAGCGGGTCGCGGTCTACCTCAGCGAGTGCGACGGCCGCGAGGCCGTGGTCATCACGAAGGAACCATCGACCGAGGGAGGTGGGTCGTGAAACACCTGTTGTCCGCGGGCGATCTCGACCGGGACGAGGCACTGCTCGTCCTGGACACCGCGGAGAAGCTGCGTGAGCTGGCCGACCGGCCGATCAAGAAGCTCCCGACGCTGCGCGGTCGTACGGTCGTCAACCTCTTCTTCGAGGACTCCACCCGCACCCGCATCTCGTTCGAGGCGGCGGCCAAACGGCTGTCGGCGGACGTGATCAACTTCTCCGCCAAGGGCTCCAGCGTGGAGAAGGGCGAGAGCCTGAAGGACACCGCGCTGACGCTGGCCGCGATGGGCGCCGACGCGGTGGTCGTCCGACACCAGGCCAGCGGCGCGCCGCACCGGCTGGCCGCCTCGGACTGGATCAGCGCCAGCGTCCTGAACGCCGGCGACGGCACCCACGAACACCCCACGCAGGCGCTGCTGGACGCGTTCACGATGCGCCGCCACCTCGGTGACCTGGAGGGCCGCCGGGTGGCGATCGTCGGCGACGTCCTGCACAGCCGGGTGGCCCGGTCCAACGTGCTGCTGCTGCAGACCCTCGGCGCCGACATCACGCTGGTGGCGCCGCCCACCCTGCTGCCGGTCGGGGTCGAGCAGTGGTCGTGCGCGACGTCGTACGACCTGGACTCGGTGCTGCCGAAGACCGACGTGGTGATGATGCTGCGGGTGCAGCGCGAACGCATGAACGCCGCCTTCTTTCCCAGCGCCCGCGAGTACAGCCGCCGCTACGGCCTGGACTCCACGCGGATGGCGACCATGCCCGAGCACGCGCTGGTGATGCACCCGGGCCCGATGAACCGCGGCATGGAGATCTCCGCCGACGTCGCCGACTCCACCCGGTCGGTGATCGTCGAGCAGGTCACCAACGGCGTGGCCGTCCGGATGGCCGCGTTGTACCTCCTCCTGGCCGGTGGCGGGCCGGCCGTCGACGACACCGTGCCCGAGCAGCGCAGCAGGGAGACGCCATGAGTGAGACCTACGTCCTGCGCGGGGCGAGCCCGTTCGGCGCGAAGCCCACCGACGTCCTGGTCCGCGACGGGCAGGTCGCCCAGATCGGCAACCGCCCGTCGGCCCGGGGAGCGACCGTGGTCGACGCTGCCGGCGTGGTGCTGCTGCCCGGCCTGGTCGACCTGCACACCCACCTGCGCGAGCCCGGCCGCGAGGACGCCGAGACCGTGGAGACCGGCACCGTCGCGGCGGCGGTCGGCGGCTACACCGCGGTCTGCGCGATGCCCAACACCCTTCCGGCCGCCGACACCGCGGGCGTCGTCGAGCAGGTCTACCGGCTCGGGCAGCAGTACGCCCGGTGCGACGTCCAGCCCATCGGCGCGGTCACCGTGGGACGCGGCGGCACCCAGCTCGCCGAGCTCGGCGCGATGGCCGACTCCGCCGCGGGCGTGCGCATGTTCAGCGACGACGGCGACTGCGTGTCCGACGCGGTGCTGATGCGGCGCGCGCTGGAGTACGTCAAGGCGTTCGACGGCGTGATCGCCCAGCACGCGCAGGAGCCCCGCCTCACCGAGGGCGCGCAGATGAACGAGGGTGCGCTGTCCGGCGTACTCGGGCTGCGCGGCTGGCCCGCGGTCGCGGAGGAGGCGATCATCGCCCGCGACGTGCTGCTGGCCGCGCACGTCGGGTCCCGCGTACACATCTGCCACGTCTCGACCGCCGGCTCGGTGGAGATCCTGCGCTGGGCGAAGAGCAAGGGATACCCCGTCACCGCGGAGGTGACGCCCCACCACCTGCTGCTCACCGAGGACCTGGTGGCGAGCTACGACCCGATCTACAAGGTCAACCCGCCCCTGCGCACCGGTGAGGACGTCGAGGCGCTGCGGGCCGCGCTGGCCGACGGCACCATCGACGCGGTGGCCACCGACCACGCGCCGCACCCGGTCGAGGACAAGGAATGCGAGTGGCTCGCCGCGGCGATGGGGATGACCGGCCTGGAAACCGCCCTCGCCGTCGTCCAGCAGGCCATGGTCGACACCGGCCTGCTCGACTGGGCCGGGGTGGCCGACCGGATGTCGGCCCGGCCGGCCCGGATCGCCCGGCTCGCGGGCCACGGCCACGACGTCGAGGTGGGCGCGCCCGCCAACCTCACGCTCTACGACCCGGCCGCTGCCTGGGAGGTCGACCCGGCCGAGTCCGCCGGCCGCTCGCGCAACACCCCCTTCGCCGGCCGGACCCTTCCGGGCCGGGTCGTCGCGACGTTCCTGCGGGGCCGGGCGACGGTCCTCGACGGGAAGCCGCAGTGAGCGCCGCCCGGCGAGGCCGCCCGGACGCACATCTGATCAGCACGAAGCCATGCGCGTGAGTGGAGGACGGTTGTCGAGGAACACCCAGCCCAGTGCCCTGCTGGTCCTCGAGGACGGCCGCGTGTTCCGCGGCCGGTCCTACGGCGCCGAGGGTGAGACCTTCGGCGAGGCGGTCTTCTCCACGGGGATGACCGGCTACCAGGAGACCCTGACCGATCCGTCGTACCACCGCCAGGTGGTCGTCCAGACGGCCCCGCACATCGGCAACACCGGGATGAACGACGAGGACCCCGAGTCCCGCCGCATCTGGGTCGCCGGGTACGTCGTGCGCGACCCGGCCCGGCTGCCGTCGAACTGGCGCTCGCGCCGCAGCCTGGACGACGCCCTGCGCGCCGACGGCGTGGTCGGCATCAGCGGCGTGGACACCCGCGCCCTCACCCGGCACCTGCGCGAACGCGGCGCGATGCGGGTCGGCATCTCCAGCACCGAGACCGACCCGGACGCGCTGCTGGAACGCGTCCTCGCCAGCCCCGTGATGAAGGGCGCCGAGCTGGCCGCGGAGGTCACCACCACCGAGCCGTACGTCGTACCCGCCGTCGGCACCCGGAAGTACACCGTCGCCGCGGTCGACCTCGGCATCAAGTCGATGACCCCGCACCGGCTGGCCGAACGCGGTGTCGAGGTGCACGTGCTGCCCGCCACCACGACGCTGGACCAGCTGCTCGCGCTCGAGCCCGACGGCGTGTTCATGTCCAACGGCCCGGGCGACCCCGAGACCGCCGACCACCCGGTCAAGGTGCTGCGCGGCGTCCTCGACCGCGGCATCCCGTTCTTCGGCATCTGCTTCGGCAACCAGGTGTTCGGCAGGGCGCTCGGCCTGGGCACCTACAAGCTGCGCTACGGCCACCGGGGGATCAACCAGCCGGTGCAGGACCTCACCACCGGCAAGGTCGAGGTGACCGCGCACAACCACGGCTTCGCGGTGGCCTGGCCCACCGGCGCGGCCGACAGCCCCGACAGTGCTGACGACGCGGGGGACGCCTCGCCGGCCGGCCGGTCGCGGCGGCACGCCCACGCCGAGATCGAGACGGACTTCGGGCCTGCCCGGGTCACCCACGTGTGCCTGAACGACGACGTGGTGGAGGGCCTCTCGCTCTCGGACCGGGACGGCCGGACGCGGGCGTTCTCCGTGCAGTACCACCCCGAGGCCGCCGCCGGCCCGCACGACGCGGCGTACCTCTTCGACCGGTTCGTCGGCCTGATGGCCGACTCCACGGGGACGACCACCCTCCCGGAAGGAGCCGCCTGATGCCCAAGCGGACCGACATCTCCTCGGTACTCGTCATCGGCTCCGGCCCGATCGTCATCGGCCAGGCCGCGGAGTTCGACTACTCCGGCACCCAGGCCTGCCGGGTGCTGCGGGCCGAGGGCCTGCGCGTGATCCTGGTCAACTCCAACCCGGCCACGATCATGACCGACCCGGAATTCGCCGACGCGACCTACGTCGAGCCGATCACGCCCGAGCACGTCGAGAAGATCATCGCGCTCGAACGCCCGGACGCCCTGCTCGCCACCCTCGGCGGCCAGACGGCCCTGAACGCGGCCGTCACGCTGCACGACACCGGCGTCCTCGCCAAGTACGACGTCGAGCTGATCGGCGCGTCCATCGACGCCATCCAGCGCGGGGAGAACCGCGAGTCGTTCAAGAAGATCGTCGACGAGCTGGGTGCGGAGTCCGCGCGCAGCCGGATCTGCCACACCCTCGACGAGTGCCTGGCGGCCGCCGAGGAGCTCGACTACCCGGTGGTCGTCCGCCCGTCGTTCACGATGGGCGGCGCCGGGTCGGGGATGGCCTACGACGAGGACGACCTGCGCCGTATCGCCGGCGCCGGGCTGCAGGCCAGCCCCACCACCGAGGTGCTGCTCGAGGAGTCCGTACTCGGCTGGAAGGAGTACGAGCTGGAGGTCATGCGCGACCGCGCCGACAACGTGGTCATCGTGTGCTCCATCGAGAACCTCGACCCGATGGGCGTGCACACCGGCGACTCCATCACCGTCGCGCCGGCGATGACGCTCACCGACCGCGAGTACCAACACATGCGCGACGTCGCCATCGGCATCATCCGCGCCGTCGGCGTGGACACCGGTGGCTGCAACATCCAGTTCGCGATCAACCCCGCCGACGGCCGGATGATCGTGATCGAGATGAACCCCCGGGTGTCCCGGTCCAGCGCGCTGGCGTCGAAGGCCACCGGCTTCCCGATCGCCAAGATCGCCGCCAAGGTCGCCCTCGGCTACACCCTGGACGAGATCCCGAACGACATCACCGAGCAGACCCCGGCCTCCTTCGAGCCCACGCTGGACTACGTGGTGGTGAAGGTGCCGCGGTTCGCGTTCGAGAAGTTCCCGCACGCCGACCCGACCCTCACCACGCACATGAAGAGCGTGGGGGAGGCGATGGCGATCGGGCGCAACTTCACCGAGGCGCTGAACAAGGCGCTGCGCTCGATCGAGAAGTCCGAGACGGCGTTCGTCTGGGCGGGGGAGCCGCGGCCCAAGGACGACCTGCTGTCGGTCGTCGCGACCCCGCACGACGGCCGGCTGCGCGAGGTCGTGGAGGCGATCCGGGCCGGTGCGACACCGGAGGAGCTGCACGAGGCGACCAGGATCGACCCGTGGTTCCTCGACCAGCTCTTCCTGCTGTCGGAGGTGGCCACCGAGATCGAGCAGTCGCCCGAGCTCACCCCCGACGTGCTGCGCGTGGCCAAGCGGCACGGCTTCGCCGACCGGCAGATCGCCGCGATCCGCGGGATGCGCGAGGACGTCGTACGCGGGGTCCGCTGGGCCCTCGGCATCCGCCCGGTCTACAAGACCGTCGACACCTGCGCGGCGGAGTTCGCCGCCCGTACGCCGTACCACTACTCCAGCTACGACGAGGAGACCGAGGTCGGCCCGCGCGAACGCCCCGCGGTGATCATCCTCGGCTCCGGGCCCAACCGGATCGGGCAGGGCATCGAGTTCGACTACTCCTGCGTGCACGCGGCCCTGGCCCTGCACGAGGCGGGGTACGAGACGGTGATGGTCAACTGCAACCCCGAGACCGTCTCCACCGACTACGACACCAGCGACCGGCTCTACTTCGAGCCGCTCACGCTGGAGGACGTCCTGGAGATCGTGCACGCCGAGGAGCAGGCCGGTCCGGTGGCCGGGGTGGTGTGCCAGCTCGGCGGGCAGACCCCGCTCGGGCTCGCGCAGGGCCTGGAGGACGCGGGCGTCCCCATCGTCGGCACCCCGCCGGAGGCGATCCACCTGGCCGAGGAGCGCGGCGCGTTCGGCCGGGTGCTCGCCCAGGCCGGCCTGCCCGCCCCCAAGCACGGCACCGCCACGTCGTACGCCGAGGCGAAGCTGATCGCGGACGAGATCGGCTACCCCGTCCTGGTCCGCCCGTCCTACGTCCTCGGCGGCCGGGGGATGGAGATCGTCTACGACGACTCCGCGCTGGAGGACTACATCGCCCGGGCGACCGCGATCTCGCCCGAGCACCCGGTGCTGGTCGACCGGTTCCTCGACGACGCGGTCGAGATCGACGTGGACGCGCTCTACGACGGTCAGGACCTGTACCTCGCCGGGGTGATGGAGCACATCGAGGAGGCCGGCATCCACTCCGGCGACTCCGCCTGCGCCCTGCCGCCGATCACCCTCGGCACCGAGGAGATCGCCCGCATCCGCCGCTCCACCGAGGCGATCGCCGCCGGGGTGGGTGTGCGCGGCCTGCTCAACGTGCAGTACGCCCTGGCCGGCGACGTGCTCTACGTCCTGGAGGCCAACCCGCGCGCCTCCCGGACGGTGCCGTTCGTGTCCAAGGCGACGGCGACGCCGCTGGCCAAGGCCGCCGCCCGGGTGATGCTCGGCGCGTCCGTGGCCGACCTGCGCGCGGAGGGGATGCTGCCGGCCACCGGCGACGGCGGCCAGCTGCCCCCCAACGCGCCGATCGCGGTGAAGGAGGCGGTGATGCCGTTCAACCGGTTCCGCTCCGGTGACGGCCGCGCCATCGACACCCTGCTCGGGCCGGAGATGCGCTCCACCGGCGAGGTGATGGGCATCGACGCCGGCTTCGGGGTGGCGTTCGCCAAGTCCCAGGCCGGCGCCTACGGCGGCGCGCTGCCCACGAAGGGCCGGGTGTTCGTGTCCGTCGCCAACCGCGACAAGCGGCACATGATCTTCCCGGTCAAGCGGCTCGCCGACCTCGGGTTCGAGATCCTGGCCACCGAGGGCACCGCCACCGTGCTCCGCCGCAACGGCGTCGTGGCCAGTGTCGTACGCAAGGCCACCCAGGGGACCGGCCCGCACGGTGAGCCCACCATCGTGCACCGGATCGCGGCCGGCGACCTCGACCTGATCGTCAACACCCCGCGCGGCACCACCTCCGGCGGCAGCCCGCGGGTCGACGGGTACGAGATCCGCACCGCGGCGATCATGGCGAACATCCCGTGCATCACCACCGTGCAGGGCCTGGCGGCGGCGGTGCAGGGCATCGAGGCGCTGCGGGCCGGTGAGGTGACGGTCCGCTCGCTGCAGTCGTGGGCGAAGGACGAGTGGGCCGACGGACAACGCGGCGACGAAGGCGACGAGGGGAAGGCATGACATGACCGAGACGTTCGGCGCCCGGCTGCGGGCCGCCCTGGACGAGCGCGGGCCTCTGTGCGCGGGCATCGACCCGCACGCCGCCCTGCTGCGGTCCTGGGACCTGCCCGACGACCCGGACGGGCTGGAACGCTTCGCCCTCACCGCCGCCGAGGCGCTCGCGCCCCGGGTCGCGGTGGTGAAGCCGCAGTCGGCGTTCTTCGAGCGGTTCGGCAGCCGCGGCGTCGCAGTGCTCGAACGCGTGGTCGCCACCAGCCGGGCCGCCGGCGCGCTGGTGCTGCTGGACGCCAAGCGCGGCGACATCGGATCCACCGTCCAGGCGTACGCCGACGCCTACCTCGACCCCGCGTCCCCGCTGTTCGCCGACGCGCTCACCGCGAGCCCGTTCCTCGGCTTCGAGTCGCTGCGCCCGCTGCTGGACACCGCCGCCAAGAACGGCAGCGGCGTGTTCGTGCTCGCGCTGACGTCGAACCCCGAAGGTGCCCAGGTGCAACGAGCCCGCGATGAGGACGGCCGTACGGTCGCGGGCGGCATCCTCGACCGGCTCGCCGCCGCCAACGCCGGAGCCGAGCCGCTGGGGTCCTACGGCGCGGTGGTCGGCGCGACGGTCGGCGACAGCGGCGAGGACTTCACCGCCGTGAACGGCCCGCTGCTGGCACCCGGGCTCGGCGCCCAGGGCGCGACGCCGGCCGACGTGCGGCGCGTCTTCGGCGCCGCGGCGCGCAACGTCGTTCCGGCCACCTCACGCGAACTGCTGCGGACCGGGCCGTCGCCGCGGGCGCTGGCCGAGGCCGCCGATCGTACGAACGACTCGCTGCGCGCCGCGCTGGACGCGCCGGGCTGAGCACCGGGCCTCGCACCCGGTCGGTCTGCCACGATAGGCGGCATGCCTGCCGACGCCGCTGACACGACCGACCCGGCCCACACCGAAGACTCGACCGGCACCACGAACTCCACCGGCCCGACCATCGCCGCCACGCTCGTCGACCGGATCCGGGCGCTCGCCGAGCGTGCCGGTGAGGAGATCCTCGCGGTCTACGCGGCCGACGACCCCGGCGCCCGGGAGAAGGCCGACCGCACCCCGGTGACCGAGGCCGACCTGCGCGCGGAGGCGGTGATCGTGGCCGGGCTGGCCGAGCTGTCGCCCGACCTCCCGGTGGTGGCCGAGGAGGCCGTAGCCGCCGGCGACGCACCGGACGTGGACGGTACGCCGTTCTGGCTGGTCGACCCGCTCGACGGGACGAAGGAGTTCCTGTCCCGCAACGGCGAGTTCACCGTCAACATCGCGCTGGTCGAGGCCGGCACGCCCGTGCTCGGCGTGGTCCACCTGCCCGCGATCGGCGTGACCTACGTCGGCGGTCCGGGACGGGCCGAGCGGCTCGAGGGCGGCCGCAGCGCACCGCTGGCGGTCGTACCGACCCCGGCCACCGGCGCGCGGGCCCTGGTCAGCCGCAGCCACCTCGATCCGGAGACGCAGCGGTGGCTCGCGGGTGTGGAGGTGGACTCGCATGTCCAGGCCGGCAGCTCGCTGAAGTTCTGCCGGATCGCCGAGGGCGCCGCCGACGTCTACCCGCGGTTCGGCCGGACGATGGAGTGGGACACCGCCGCCGGCCACGCGGTCCTGCTGGCGGCCGGGGGAGCGGTGGTCACGCCCGACGGCGCCGCGCTGCGCTACGCCAAACCCGGGTTCGCCAACTCCCCGTTCGTCGCGTTCGGCGGCACCCGGCCCGCCCCGCTGCGGTGAGTGGGTGACCCCGGTTTGCCGCACTCGTCCCCGCTGGGTAGGTTCGCGTTCATCGTGGGTGTTCGCGATGCACGGGCGGTTTTCGGGACCCCGGCCGCCGGGCACGTGGCCCACCGAGCAAGAATCGCTGCACCCAAGACCCGTCGTACAGCCTCGAGGTGACCTGTCCGTGCCGCTACCTCACCTGACCCCCGAAGCCCGGCAGGCCGCGCTGGAGAAGGCCGCACAGGCCCGGCGTGAGCGTGCTGAGGTGAAGAACCGACTCAAGAACTCCGGCGCCTCGCTCGGCGAGGTCGTCAAGCTCGGGCGTGACTCCAACGAAGTGATCGGCAAGATGCGGGTGTTCGACCTGCTCTGTTCCATGCCGGGCGTGGGCAAGGTCCGCGCCCAGCAGATCATGGAACGCATCGGAATCTCCGAGAGCCGCCGCGTGCGGGGGCTCGGAGACAACCAAGTGGCTGCGCTGAAGCGTGAGTTCGGCGAATCCTGAGACCGTGTACGACCGGACCGCGGCGGGGGAGACCCGACGTCCGGTGGCTCGGCTGACCGTGCTCGCCGGCCCCACGGCCGTGGGCAAGGGCACCCTCGCCGCGGCGATCCGGCGTACGCATCCGGAGGTGTGGATCTCGGTCTCGGCCACCACCCGCCGGCCGCGGCCGGGAGAGATCCACGGGGTGCACTACTGGTTCGTCTCCGATGAGGAGTTCGACCGGATGGTCGCCGACGGCGCCCTGCTGGAGTGGGCGGTCGTGCACGGCACCCACCGCTACGGCACCCCGCGTGAAGCGGTCCAGGACAAGCTCACCGAGGGCCGCCCGGCGCTGCTGGAGATCGACCTGCAGGGCGCCCGGCAGGTCCGCCAGACCATGCCGGACGCGCTGTTCGTGTTCCTGGCACCGCCCAGCTGGGAGGAACTCGTCCGCCGGCTGCTGGGCCGGGGCACCGAGTCGGCGGAGGAGCAGGAGCGCCGGCTGGAGACCGCCCGCGAGGAGCTGGCCGCCGAGAAGGAGTTCGACGTCACCGTCGTCAACACCGAGGTGGGCGTCGCCGCGGAGGAGTTGGTAGCCTTGATGCGCTCCTACCCATATTCTCCGGAGGCCTGAGCTTGTCTGGGACCCAGCCTGCTGCCGAGGGCATCACCTACCCGCCCATCGACGACCTGCTCGAAAAGAGCGACTCGAAGTACAAGCTCGTCCTGTTCTCCGCCAAGCGCGCGCGGCAGATCAACGCCTACTACGCCCAGCTGGGCGAGGGCCTGCTGGAATACGTCGGCCCGCTCGTGGACACCCACGTCCAGGAGAAGCCGCTGTCCATCGCGCTGCGCGAGATCAACGAGGGCCTGCTCACCGTCGAGGACATCGAGCCCACCGACGAGGGCGGCCAGCCGGCGGCGTCCTGACCGCCCGGCGACGACGCGCCGAGCGTCGCTCACCCCCCTGAACGACCCCAGCCCAACCCCAGCGGCCCTGACGACCGCGTTCTCCCGACCGGAGTTCGGAGCTGACGATGCCGGGTGCCCCCAGATCTCGCGTGGTGCTCGGCGTCGCGGGCGGCATCGCCGCCTACAAGGCGTGCTCGTTGCTGCGCCTGCTGGTGGAGGTTCCCTACGACGTCCGGGTCGTGCCCACCGAGAGCGCCCTGCGCTTCGTCGGTGAGGCGACCTGGGCGGCGCTGTCCCACCAGCCCGTCCACACCGCGGTCTGGGACGACGTGCACGAGGTCCCCCACGTCCGGCTCGGCCGGGAGGCCGACCTGGTCGTGGTCGCACCGGCCACCGCCGACCTGCTGGCCAAGGCGGCGCACGGCCAGGCAGACGACCTGCTCACCTCGACCCTGCTGACCGCCCGCTGTCCGGTCGTGTTCGCGCCGGCGATGCACACCGAGATGTGGGACCACCCCGCGACCCGGGCCAACGTCGCCACGTTGCGCGAGCGGGGCGCGCTGGTCCTGGAGCCGGCCGAGGGGCGCCTGACCGGCACCGACACCGGCAAGGGCCGGCTGCCGGAGCCGGAGCAGATCTTCGACGTCTGCCGCGGCGTTCTCGCCCGCGGCGCTGAGCCGCTGGTGAACGACCTCACCGGCCGGCACGTCGTGGTGAGTGCCGGCGGCACCCGGGAGTACCTCGACCCGGTGCGCTACCTCGGCAACCGCTCGTCCGGGCGGCAGGGCTACGCGCTCGCCCGCACAGCGGTCCTCCGGGGCGCCTCGGTCACCCTGGTGGCGGCCAACGTCTCGCTACCCGACCCGGCCGGGGTGAAGGTCACCCGGGTCGGCTCGACGCGGGAGCTACGGGACGCCGTCCTCGCCGCCGCGCGAGACGCCGACGCGGTGGTGATGGCCGCGGCACCCGCGGACTTCCGCCCGGCGGCCTACGCCGACGCCAAGATCAAGAAGGCCGACGACGGGTCCGCCCCGACGGTGGAGCTGACCCAGAACCCCGACATCCTGGCCGAGCTTTCCCAGGCCCGGCCGCGGCCGGGCCTGGTGGTGGCCGGCTTCGCCGCCGAGACCGGCGACGCCACCGGGGGAGTCCTCGACCACGGCCGGGCCAAGCTGGCACGCAAGGGCTGCGACCTGCTCGTGGTCAACGAGGTGGGTGCGGGCAAGGGGTTCGAGAGCCCCGACAACGAGGCGGTCATCCTGGGCGCGGACGGCTCCCAGACCGCGGTGCCGCGCGGCCCCAAGGAAGCGCTCGCGCACCGGATCTGGGACCTCGTGGCAGCCCGCCTGGGGCCTGGCGTACCCCCCTCCGTGCCGGGTCGCTGACTCCCCGCGTTCACCGGCCGGCCCGGCCGCCCCGGCGTTCATGGGAGTTCCCTCATCCAGCGCGTGTCCGGCGTGTCATGCCCCGGCCAGACCGGTCGACCCTGGTTAGTCTCCCGGAATGGCCGAAATCGCTTCCGTCCTGATCCTCGGTGCGGCGGTGATCGCGTTCGTCGCCGGACGGCGCTGGCAGCACTTCGTCCGTACGGTCGACGACCACAAGCGGGCCCGGGCGCAGGTCCGCCGCTACCGCGCGGCTCGCTGGCCGGCGCTGCGTACGGCGGTGATCCTGCTGGCGTGCCTGGGGGTCTACATCGTGGCCACCAGGGCAATCACCGGCTGAACGCCACCCTGTCGACCCGGCGGCCCCGGCGCGCCGGGGCCGGGTGACCACTCCTCGAACGCGCGTTCGATAGGCTGGTCCGGTGCGATGGGACAACCAACGACTCTCCGGCCGCTCCGGCGCCGGTGCCGGCCGCTCCGACGCGTCGGCCGAGCCGGCTGAGCTGACGTTGTTCGGGCTGGACGCGTGCGCCCGCACGTTCGACACCCCGGAGTTCCGGGGGATGACGTTCTACGAGATCCACGCGAAGTCGCTGCTGAACAAGGTGCCCTCGGCGGCCCGGGTGCCCTTCGACTGGACGATCAACCCCTACCGCGGCTGTGGGCACGCCTGCGTCTACTGCTTCGCCCGGCGCACCCACGAGTACCTCGACCTCGACGCCGGGCGGGACTTCGACACCAAGGTGATCGTCAAGGTCAACGCCGCGGCGGTGCTGCGCCGGGAGCTGGCCCGGCCGAGCTGGCGCGGTGAGCCGGTGGCGATGGGCACCAACGTCGACTGTTACCAACGGGCCGAGGGCAGATACGCCCTGATGCCGGAGATCATCGCCGCGCTGCGCGACGCGGGCAACCCGTTCTCAATCCTCACCAAGGGCACGCTGCTGCTGCGCGATCTGGACCTGCTGCGGGAGGCCGCGCAGGTGACCGACGTGGGGCTGAGCGTCTCGGTGGGTTCGGTCGACGCCGACCTGTGGCGGCGGGTGGAGCCGGGGACTCCGAGTCCCCAGGCCCGGCTGCGGATGGTCCGGACGCTGACCGACGCGGGCTTTCGGGTGGGGGTGCTGATGGCGCCGATCCTGCCGCACCTCGGCGACGCACCCGACCGGCTCGAGGAGACCGTACGCGCGATCGCCGCGTCGGGAGCGAGCAGTCTCACCCCGCTCGTGCTGCACCTGCGGCCCGGCGCGCGGGAGTGGTATCTCCGGTGGCTCGGCCGGGAGCATCCCGAGCTGGCGCCGGTCTACGAGGATCTCTACGCCGCCGGCGCCTACGCCCCGGCGGCCTACCGGAAGCGGATCTCCGCGACCATCGCTTTGCTCGCCCGACGCCACGGAGTGGGCACAGAACGCGATTCTCGTCGAAACGCCCCCCATAGGCGCGCTCCGTCCAGCTGACCTGGTTAGGCTTGCGGACACCGCACGATCGCGAGCGGGCCGCTCGCGGCCTCCGCGCGCCCGCCCGGACGACCATCCCCTGGCACCCCGGGCGTCCCGAAGGCAGTGCCTTGAAGACCTAGAAGAAAGGATGGCCGTGACCCGACGACTGTTCACATCCGAGTCGGTTACCGAGGGCCACCCGGACAAGATCGCCGACCAGATCAGCGATTCGGTGCTCGACGCACTCCTCGCGGAGGACCCCGGCAGCCGGGTCGCGGTGGAGACGCTGTTGACGACCGGGCTGGTCGTGGTGGCCGGCGAGGTCACCACGAGTGCCTACGCCGACATCGCCTCGCTGGTGCGCCAGCGCATTCTCGACATCGGCTACGACTCCTCGGCCAAGGGCTTCGACGGCGCCTCGTGTGGTGTCACGGTCTCCATCGGCTCGCAGTCGCCCGACATCGCCCAGGGGGTGGACACCGCCTACGAGGGCCGCACCGACGGCTCGGTCGACCCGATCGACCTTCAGGGTGCGGGCGACCAGGGCATGATGTTCGGCTACGCCTGCGACGAGACCCCCGAGCTGATGCCGCTGCCGATCACGCTCGCGCACCGGCTGTCCAAGCGCCTCACCGACGTCCGCAAGGACGGGACGCTGCCCTACCTCCGTCCCGACGGCAAGACGCAGGTGACGATCGAGTACGACGGCGACCGGCCCGCCCGGATCGACACGATCGTGCTGTCCACGCAGCACGCCGCCAACATCGACCTCGACAACATGCTGACGCCGGACATTCGCCAGCACGTGATCGAGCCGATCATCGGCGAGCTCGACATCGAGACCACCGGCTACCGGCTCTTCGTCAACCCGACCGGCCGGTTCGAGCTGGGCGGGCCGATGGGCGACGCGGGCCTGACCGGCCGGAAGATCATCGTCGACACCTACGGCGGGTACGCCCGGCACGGTGGCGGCGCCTTCAGCGGCAAGGACCCGACAAAGGTCGACCGGTCCGCGGCGTACGCCATGCGCTGGGTGGCGAAGAACATCGTCGCCGCCGGGCTGGCGAAGCGGTGCGAGTGCCAGGTCGCCTACGCCATCGGCAAGGCGCAGCCGGTCGGCTTCTACGTCGACTGCTTCGGCACCGAGGCCGCACCGATCGACGTGATCGAGAAGGCCGTGCAGCAGGTGTTCGACCTGCGGCCGGCGGCGATCATCCGCGACCTCGACCTGCGGCGGCCGATCTACGTCCAGACCGCCGCCTACGGCCACTTCGGCCGGGAGCTGCCCGACTTCACCTGGGAGCGGACCGACCGCGCCGAGGAGCTGCGCAGCGCAGCGGGCATGCACTGATCCGCTGACCCACAAGAGGGGCGGGCCACCTGTCGGTGGCCTGCCCTACTCTTTTCAGCCGTGACCGAGGACGACGGAGGCCAGCTGGCGCTGGTACGGGGCAAGGTGCGCAAGCCGCGCGCCGCGAGCCCGCAGCAGCCGGCCCCGGAGCTCCCGGTCGCGCGCGTGCTGGTCGACGTGCCGCTGGCGCACCTCGACCGGCCCTTCGACTACCTCGTGCCCGAGCGGATACACGCCACCTGCGTGCCGGGCGCCCGGGTGCGCGTGCGGTTCGCCGGGCAGGACCTCGACGGCTTCGTGCTCGAACGCGTGGCCGAGTCCGACCACCGCGGCCGGCTGATGCCCCTGCGGCGGGTGGTGTCCGCCGAGCCGGTGCTCGCACCCGAGATCGCCCGGCTGGCCCGCCGGGTCGCCGACCGTTACGCCGGCACGCTCGCCGACGTGCTGCGGCTGGCGGTGCCGCCACGGCACGCGCGGGTGGAAGGCGCCACCGCCAAAGCCACCGGCACACCCGCCGCCGGTTCCGCCGACTCCGGCGACTCCGCCGGTTCCGCTGCCTCCGTTTCCGCTGCCTCCGGCACCGCCCGGTCCACGGAGTCCGTCGACGCGGCCGGGGCTCCCGGCGGGGAAGCGGCGGGTCCGGGCGACGGCACCCAGGCTTCCGGTGAGGACTCGCTCGCCGGCCACGACGGCGGCATCCGGCCCGGGCCGTGGAGTGCCTACCAGACCGGTGTCGCCTTCATCGAGGCGCTGCGCCGCGGCGACGCGCCGCGGGCGGTCTGGACCGCCGTACCCGGCGAGGACTGGCCCGCAGCACTCGCCCACGCCGCCGCCGCGACCCTCGCCGGTGGCAAGGGCGTGCTGGTGGTCGTCCCCGACCAGCGCGACGTGGCACGGCTGGACGCCGCGTTCGGTGCGGTGCTCGGCCCGGACCGGCACGTCGTTCTCACCGCCGAGCTCGGCCCGGCCGAGCGCTACCGCCGCTTCCTGGCCGTCCGCCGCGGCACGGTGCGATGCGTGGTCGGCACCCGTTCGGCGGCGTTCGCGCCGGTCGCCGACCTCGGCCTGGTCGCCTGCTGGGACGACGGTGACGACCTGCACGCCGAGCCGCGCGCTCCCTACCCCCACGTGCGCGAGGTCCTGTTGCTGCGGGCGCACGAGACCGGCTGCGCGGCGCTGCTCGGCGGGTTCGCGTGCACCGCCGAAGGCGCTCACCTGCTGACCACCGGCTGGGCGCGTCCGCTGGTCCCCGAGCGTGCCGTCGTCCGCGAGCGCGGCCCGCGCGTGGTGGTGGCCGGTGACAACGACACCGACCTCGCCCGCGACCCGGCCGCCCGCGCGGTCCGGCTGCCGCACCGGGCGTTCGAACAGGCCCGGACGGCGCTGAGCTCCGGGCCGGTGCTGGTCCAGGTCCCTCGCTCCGGCTATCTCCCCGCCCTGGCCTGCCAGACCTGCCGGGGCCCGGCGCGCTGCGCCACCTGCGCCGGGCCGCTCCAGCTCGGCTCCGCCGGCGCACCGCCGAGCTGCGGATGGTGCGGCCGGCCCGCGGTGTCGTGGAGGTGCCCCACCTGCGGCGGTGGCCGGCTGCGCGCTCCCGTGGTCGGCGCGGGGCGCACCGCGGAGGAGCTCGGCCGGGCGTTCCCCAGAGTTCCGGTGCGCACGTCCGGTGGTCCCCGCGTGCTGTCCACAGTCGGCGCCGAACCCGCCCTGGTGGTCGCCACCCCGGGCGCGGAGCCGGTGGCCGAGGGCGGCTACGCCGGCGCTCTGCTGCTGGACTCCTGGCTGGCGCTGGCGCGCGCGGACCTGCGGGCGGGGGAGGAGGCGCTGCGCCGCTGGCTCAACGCCGCCGCCCTGGTCCGGCCGGCGCGTGCCGGTGGATCGGTCGTCGTCGTGGGCGACCCGGGCTCGCCGGCACTCCAGGCGCTGGTCCGGTGGTCGCCGCAGGACCAGGCCGCCCGCGAGCTCGCCGAGCGCGAGGCCGCTAGGTTCCCCCCGGCGGTCCGGCTGGCCACCCTGACCGGCGCCCCGGACGCCGTACGCGACCTGGCCCGGCTGGTCGAGCTTCCACCGGGGACCGAGGAGCTCGGCCCGGTGCCCCTGGCCGCCGAGGACGAGGTCGTCCGCCTCGTCCTCCGGGTGCGGTGGACGGACGGTGCCCGGCTGTCGGCGGCGCTGAAGGCGGCCCAGGCGGTACGCAGTGCCCGCAAGGCGCCCGGCCCGGTCCGGGTCCAGGTCGACCCCGCCGTCCTCGGGTAGCTCCGGCCCGGGCGAGCGCCGCGGGTAGGGTCGGCGTTCGTGACGCACGCAGACCAGCCAACCGCTTCGCCGTCCCAGGCCTCGCCGTCCCAGGCCTCGCCGTCCCAGGCCTCGCCGTCCCAGCCGTCCCGGACATCGCTCGAGGCCGTCGTGTTCGACGTGGGCGGGGTCCTGCTGGACTGGAACCCCCGCTACCTCTACCGCACGTTGCTGTCCGACGAGGCCGAGATCGAGCGGTTCCTGGCGCAGGTCTGCACTCCGGAATGGAACGCCGCGCAGGACGCGGGCCGGACCTGGGCCGAGGGTGTGGCCGAGCTGACCGGCCGGTTCCCCGAGCACCGGGACCTGATCCAGGCCTACGACGAACGCTGGGCGGAGATGGTCGCCGGCACCCTGGAGGAGACCGTCGCGGTGCTGGACACGCTGCGGGCCGCCGGCGTCCCGACGTACGCCCTGACGAACTTCTCCGCGGAGAAGTGGACGGTCGCCTGCGAGCAGTGGCCGTTCCTCGCCGACCTCGACGGCGCGGTGGTGTCCGGTGTGGAGCGGGTCTCCAAACCGGACCCCGCGATCTACCGCCTGCTGCTGGACCGGCACGACCTGACCGCGGACACGACGTTCTACACCGACGACGTGCCGGTCAACGTGCACGCCGCCCGCGAGGTGGGACTGCGTGCGGAGGTCTTCGTGGACGGCGCGACGCTGCGCGGCCAGCTGAAGGCGGCCGGCCTGCCGGTGTGACCGGCGAGCACGCCGTCACAGGGACGTCAGGAGAGCGGCGCCGGGGACGCCTCCGTCGCCGGCCGGTCGGGGCTTTCCATCTCGTCGAACGCGAGCGCGTACAGCACCGCGGTGAACGACAGCCCATCGCGCATCCGCCCGTCGCGCACGATCCGGCGTACCTCCGGAAGCGGCACCCACTCGACCCGCTCCGCCTCGCTGGGGTCGCTCGGCGCACCCACCCTGGTCGCCCCGTCGGCGAGGAAGAGATGGAAGCGCTGGTCGGCGATCCCGTTGCTCGGGTGGTACGCCGCCAGCTCGCGCAACGGCCCCGGCCGCCAGCCGGTCTCCTCGAGAACCTCCCGCCCGGCGGCCTGCGCCGGGCTCTCGCCCGCGTCGACGCCGCCGGCCGGGATCTCCCAGCCCCAGGTGTCGGTGATGAACCGGTGCCGGTACAGCAGCAGCAGACCCCGCTCGGGGTCGTGCACCACCACCCCGGCGGCCGGGCGGGGCATCCGCAGGACGTGGTGGTCGAACCGGCGCAGTCCGGGCACCTCGACGTCGACCAGGGTGAGCCGCACCCAGTCGCTGGAGTAGATCTCACGCTCGCCGTGCACGGTCCATCGCATGGCGCAGACCCTACGGTGTGGGGCGGACACACTCCCGGCGAACACCTGGCGATCTCCTGGCGAAATGGCCCGGTCGGGCCGGATCCGGGGCGTCCGTAGACTGGCGGGGACGCCTGTGAGCTGATCGAGGAGACCTGCGTGGCTGTCCAGCCCATCCGACTGTTCGGTGATCCGGTGCTGCGGACTCCGGCCGAGCCTGTGCGCGACTTCGACAAGGAGCTGCGCAAGCTGGTCGCCGACCTCACCGACACCATGCTCGAAGCGCCCGGCAGCGGCCTGGCCGCGCCGCAGATCGGCGTCGGGCTCCGGGTCTTCACCTACCACGTCGACGACGTCGTCGGTCACCTGATCAACCCGCAGCTCGACCTGTCCGAGGAGGAGCAGTTCGGGCCGGAGGGGTGCCTGTCGATCCCCGGTTTCACCTTCGATTGCCGGCGCGCGCTGCGGGTCGTGGCCAAGGGCTACGACCTGCACGGCGAGCCGGTGACCGTGGAGGGGTCGGACCTGCTCGCGCGCTGCGTCCAGCACGAGACCGACCACCTGGACGGCGTGCTCTTCGTCGACCGGCTCGACCGGGAGGCGCGCAAGGCCGCCCTGCGGGCGATCCGCGAGGCGGAGTGGGCCGGCCAGGCGCCGCCCGCGGTCCGGGTGTCGCCGCATCCGACACTGGGCCGGGCGCTGTAGTGCCGGCGGTGAACGCGGGGGAGTCCGCGGCGCCGGAGGAGAACGCCCGGATGCGGTTGCTGTTCGCGGGTACGCCCGAGGCGGCGGTGCCCGCCCTGGAGGCGATCCTGGCCGGCCGCCACGAGGTCGTCGCAGTGCTGACCCGGCCGGACGCGCCCTCGGGCCGGGGCCGCAGGCTGCATCCGTCGCCGGTCGCCGAACGCGCCCGTGCCGCCGGGATCGAGGTGCTCACCCCGAAGTCCGCGAAGGACCCGGCGTTCGCCGAACGGCTGCGTGAGATCGCTCCCGACGCCTGCCCGGTGGTGGCGTACGGCGGACTGCTGCCGGCGAGCGTGCTGGACATCCCCCGGCACGGCTGGATCAACCTGCACTTCTCGGTGCTGCCCGCCTGGCGCGGCGCGGCACCGGTGCAGCACGCGGTCCGCGCCGGTGACGACGTGACCGGCGCGTCGACGTTCCAGATCGTGGAGGAGCTGGACGCCGGACCGGTCTACGGCGTTCTCACCGAGCCGATCGGCCCCACCGACACCGCGGGCGACCTGCTCGACCGGCTCGCTCGCAGCGGCGCACGGCTGCTGGCGGACACCCTCGACGGCATCGCCGCGGGCACGCTGGAGGCCCGGCCCCAGCCCGCCGACGGCGTGACGTACGCACGCAAGGTCGAGGTGGACGACGTACGCGTGGACTGGAAGGCCCCCGCGTTCGCCGTCGACCGGCTGGTCCGCTCGGCCACGCCCGCCCCCGGCGCGTGGACGACGTTCTGCGACGAACGCCTCAAGCTCGGACCGGTCGCCGTCGTCCCGGACGCGGAGGTGCTGCCGCCCGGGCGGCTGCGGGCGGAGAAGTCCAGGGTCCTCGTCGGCACCGGCAGCGTTCCGGTGGCCCTCGGTGAGGTACGCCCGCCGGGCAAGCAGGCGATGCAGGCGGCCGACTGGGCGCGTGGCGTACGTCCGACCGACGAGGAGTCCCTCACCTGATGGCATCCGAGTCCGGCAGGCCCGGCGGCGTTGGCAGTTTTGGCGGTTCCGGCAGGTCCGGTAGCTCCGGTAGCTCCGGCACGGGTGGAAGGTCCGGCGGCGCCCGGCGTACCGGCGCCCCCGCAGCCGGCGGGCAGCGAGGCGGCGCGGGCCGGCGACAGCCCCGTCCGACCGGCGGCGCGGGCGGGCAGCGACGTGCCGGGGTGGATCCCGCCCGGCTGGCCGCCTACGACGTGGTGCACGCGGTGTCGGTCCGCGACGCCTACGCCAACCTCGTGCTGCCCTCGGCCCTGCGGGAGCGCGGCCTGTCCGGACGGGACGCCGCCTTCGCCACCGAACTCGCCCACGGCACCCTGCGGCGCGGCGGTTACGACGACGTGCTCGCCCACTGTGTCAACCGTCCCTTGACGAAGCTCGACCCCGAGGTCCGGGACGTCCTTCGCCTTGGTGCGCACCAGATTCTCGGCATGCGGGTGCCCGCGCACGCGGCGGTGGCGACCAGCGTCGACCTGGCCCGCGGGGTGGCCGGCATCGGCCCGTCGAAGTTCGTCAACGCCGTCCTGCGGAAGGTGGCGGCCCGCGACCTGCCCGGCTGGCAGGCCGAGCTCGCCCCGCCGTACGACCGGGATCCGATCGGCCACCTGGCCGCGGTGCACGCGCACCCGCGGTGGGTGGTGGAGGCGTTCGCGGCCGCGCTCGACGGCTCGCTCGCCGAGACGGCCGCCGCGCTCGCGGCCGACAACGAGCCGGCCCGGGTGACACTCGCGGCCTGGCCGGGCCGGTCGAGTGTGGCGGACCTTCGGGCCGAGGGCGCCGAACCCGGCCGGTGGTCTCCGTACGCCGTCGTGCTGACCGAAGGCGGGGACCCGCACCGGATCCAGGCGGTGGCCCAGGGCCGCGCCGGTGTGCAGGACGAGGGCAGCCAACTCGTCGCGACCGCGCTGGCGGAGGCGCCGCTGGCCGGCGGCGACAGCGGCAGTGGCAGCGGCACCGACGAGCGCTGGCTCGACCTGTGCGCCGGCCCCGGCGGCAAGGCCGCCCTGCTCGCCGGCCTGGCCGGACGGCGCTCGGCCGCGCTGCTGGCCGCCGAGCTCCAGCCGCACCGGGCCGAGTTGGTCGACCGGGCCCTCACTCCCCGGGGCCGGCGCTCGCGCGGCGTCCTCGGCACCGTGGTCGCCGACGGCACCGCGCCGGCCTGGCCGCCCGGTGTCTTCGACCGGGTACTCGTCGACGCGCCGTGCACCGGACTCGGTGCACTGCGCCGCCGTCCGGAGGCACGCTGGCGGCGGGCAGCCGGCGACGTCGCCGGGCTCACCCCGCTGCAGGCGGAACTCCTCACCACGGCGCTGGACTCGGTGCGGGTGGGCGGCGTCGTCGCGTACGTCACCTGCTCCCCGCACCTGGCCGAGACCCGCGACGTCGTGGCCGCGGTGCTGGCCGGCCGCTCCGACGTCGAACGCCTGGACGCACGCCCGCTGCTGCCCGGCGTACCCGACCTCGGCGACGGCCCCGAGGTGCAGCTGTGGCCCCACCGGCACGGCACGGACGCGATGTTCCTCGCCCTGCTGCGCCGAACCGACGGCAACGACGCCAACCACGGCAACCACGGCACCCGCACCGAGGACGGCCGCTCGTCCCAGTAGAGTCGCGACCACCATGGGCGTTCAGATAGCACCGAGCATCCTGTCGGCCGACTTCGCGCGGCTGGCCCAGGCAGCCGAGTCGGTCCAGGCGGCCGACTGGCTGCACGTCGACGTGATGGACAACCACTTCGTCCCCAACCTCACGCTGGGACTTCCGGTGGTGGAGTCCCTGCAGGCGGCGACGGACCTGCCGATCGACTGCCACCTGATGATCGAGGACCCCGACCGGTGGGCACCCGCCTACGCCGACGCCGGGGTGGCCAGCGTGACGTTCCACGTGGAGGCCGCGCACGCGCCGATCCGGCTGGCCCGTGAGCTGCGCGCGCTCGGCAGCCGCGCCGGGATGGCGCTGAAGCCGGCGACGCCGGTCGAGCCGTACGCCGACCTGCTGGGCGAGCTGGACATGCTGCTGGTGATGACGGTCGAGCCGGGGTTCGGCGGTCAGAAGTTCCTCGACCTGTGCCTGCCCAAGATCCGGCGGGCCCGGGAGCTCGCCAGCGGGCGGGGCCTGGACCTGTGGCTGCAGGTGGACGGCGGAGTCTCGGCGGAGACCATCGAACGCTGCGCGGAGGCCGGCGCCGACGTCTTCGTCGCGGGCTCGGCGGTCTTCGGCGCGGAGGATCCCGACCGAGCGGTCAACCACCTGCGCGCGCTGGCGGCGGAGGCATCCAAGCCGATCGGGTAGGAGTCCTTCATGAGCTTTCCCGAGTACGACTACTCCGACGTTCGGTATCCCGAGCCGCGCTACACCGGCACCGGCGGCGAGGTCAGCGCGACCCATCGCCCGGCGAACCACCCACCGGAGTTCACCTATCGGTCCGGCGGCAGCGTCCACTACCTGTCCACCGGTGCGTCCACCAACGGCGAGTTCGGGCTCTACCGCTGGGAGATGGGCTCCGAACCCTCCGGGCCGAGCGCGCACTTCCACCGGTCCATCTCGGAGTCGTTCTACATCCTCACCGGCACCGTGCGGATCTTCGACGGCTCCCGCTGGGTCGACACCGAGCCCGGTGACTACGTGCACGTGCCCGAGGGCGGAATCCACGCGTTCCGCAACGAGTCCGGCGAACCGGCCGCCATGTTGCTGCACTTCGCACCCGGCGCGCCGCGGGAGGGCTACTTCGAGGGCCTGCCCGACCTGTCGAGGACCGACGAGGCCGAGCGCGCGGAGTTCTTCCTCCGGCACGACACGTTCTGGGTCTGAGCGTCAACCGGACCTTGCTTCGGCCCCCGTCCGGGCGCGCGGGAGTTCGGGGAGGCCGGACTCCCGTGCCCGGACTTGGCAGGCCGTGCGAGACTGAACGTCGTACGAGCTCAAAGCTCGCTGCGTGCTCCGGGGTCGGTGAAAGTCCGAACCGGCGGTGACAGTCCGCGACCCGTGCGAAGTCGTTCCAACGGCCTCGCCCGGTTGACCAGGTGGAATTCCTGGACCGACGGTTAAAGTCCGGATGGGAGGCAGCACGCGGGCCACGGCTTCCGTACCCGCAGTGCGGGCGAGGGCACTCCTCGTCCGCGTCGACGGGTCGGCCCCTGCCGTGACCTCGCCTTTTCCCCGGTGCCCGCTCGGGCAGACCGGAAGGCGAGGGAGTAGCCGGTGTTCACCGGAATTGTCGAAGAACGCGGCGAGGTCGTCGACCTCGTGCGCCTGGGGGACTCCGCGCGGTTGACCGTACGCGGACCCGAGGTGACCAGTGACGCGCGCCACGGCGACTCGATCGCCGTCGACGGCTGCTGTCTCACCGTCGTCGAGGTCGAGCCCGGCGAGGGCCGGTTCACCGCCGACGTGATGGCCGAGACCCTGTCCCGAACCAGCCTCGGCGCCCTCGCGCCCGGCCACCCGGTCAACCTGGAGCGGTCCGTACCCGCCGGCGGCCGGCTCGGCGGCCACATCGTGCAGGGGCACGTGGACGGCACCGGCCACATCCTGTCCCGCCGGCCCACCCCCCGCTGGGACCTGGTCGAGATCGCCCTGCCGCCACCGCTGGCCCGCTACGTCGCGGAGAAGGGCTCCGTCGCCGTGGACGGGGTGTCCCTCACCGTCGTCGAGGTCCGCGACCTTCCCGAGCCGGCGTTCACCGTCGCGCTCATCCCCACCACTCTCGACGTCACCACGCTGGGCGGGAAGCAGCCCGGTGCCGCGGTCAACCTCGAGGTGGACGTCATCGCGAAGTACGTCGAACGACTCACCGCCACCGGCGCGGCCCAGCCCACGGCCCAGCCCACAGACCAGGTCGCGGACCAGGCCGGCGAGCGGTCGCACACCCAAGGAGCACACGCATGAACTGGTTGACCTGGCTGGTCGGAGCTGAGCTGCACATCGGCGGCTCCACCATCCTCTGGCGCGAGATCGTCGGCAACGGCTTCGGCCTGGCCAGCGCGCTGTTCGGCATGCGCCGCCGGGTCGCGGCCTGGCCGGTCGGCATGATCGGCAACATCCTGCTGTTCACCGTCTTCCTCGGCGGCGTCTTCCACGCCCCGCAGGACAAGGACCTGTGGGGGCAGGCCGGCCGGCAGGTGTTCTTCTTCGCCGTCAGCGCGTACGGCTGGTGGCGGTGGCGGCAGGCCCGCACCGACGCCGGTGACGGCGGCGCGGTCGCACCGCGGTGGGCGACCTGGCGCGAACGCGTCGGCATGCTGGTCGGCGCGGCGGTGGGCGTGGCGGTGTTCACCTACCTCCTCGGCCTGCTGGGCTCGTGGGGACCGCTCGCCGACGCCTGGATCCTCACCGGCAGCATCCTGGCCACCTACGGCATGGCCCGCGGGTGGGTGGAGTTCTGGCTGATCTGGATCGCGGTGGACGCGGTCGGGGTGCCGTTGCTGCTGGCGGCGGGGTACTACCCGTCGGCGATCCTCTACCTCGTCTACGGCGGGTTCTGCGTGCTGGGCTTCGTCACCTGGACCCGTGTCCGGGCACGGATCGCGGCGGCACCCCAGCCTGCGAACACCGTGGCGGCGGGTGATCCGGCATGAGCACCGAGCGCGACCCGGTCGAGCGCGCGCTGGCCGACCTCGCCGCCGGACGGGCGGTGGTCGTGGTCGACGACGAGGACCGCGAGAACGAGGGCGACATCATCTTCGCCGCGTCCGCCGCGACCCCGGAGCTGGTGGCGTTCACCGTGCGGCACACCAGCGGCGTGCTGTGCGTACCGATGGAGGGCGCCGACCTGGACCGGCTGGCCATCGGGCCGATGACCGCGGACAACCGGGACGCCATGCGCACCGCGTTCTGCGTGACCGTGGACGCGGCCGCCGGGGTCACCACCGGTATCAGCGCCGAGGACCGTACGCACACCATCCGGCTGCTGGCCGATCCGGGCGCCGGCCCCGCGGACGTCGTACGGCCGGGGCACGTGTTCCCGCTGCGCTACCGGCCCGGCGGTGTCCTGGTCAGACGGGGGCACACCGAGGCCGCGGTCGATCTGGTCCGGCTCGCCGGCCTGCCACCGGTGGGCGTACTCGCCGAGCTGGTCGAGGACGACGGCACGATGATGCGCGGGGACGCGCTCCGCCGGTTTGCGGACGCGCACGACCTCGCGCTGATCACGATCGAGGATCTCGTACGCCACCGACGCCGGCACGAGCGGCTGGTGGAACGCGTCGCGCAGACCCGGATTCCGACCCGGCACGGCGACTTCCGGGCCGTCGGGTACCGCTGCACGGTCGACGGGTCCGAACACGTCGCCCTGGTCCGCGGCGAACCCGGGACCACTCCTGATGCTGCCGGTGAGCCCCTGGTCCGGCTGCACTCCGAATGCCTCACCGGCGACGCGTTCGGCTCGCTGCGCTGCGACTGCGGACCCCAGCTGGACCGCGCGCTCGCGACGGTCGCCGCCGACGGAGCCGGGGTGGTCGTCTACCTGCGCGGCCACGAGGGACGCGGCATCGGCCTGCTGGCCAAGCTGTCCGCGTACGCCCTGCAGGACACCGGCCACGACACGGTGGAGGCCAACCTCGCGCTCGGGCTGCCGGTCGACGCGCGCGACTACTGGATCGGCGCGCAGATCCTGTCCGACCTCGGCGTGGACCGGATGCGCCTGCTCACCAACAACCCAGCCAAACGAGCCGGGCTGGAGGCGTACGGCCTGACGGTCACCGCCACCACACCACTGACGATCACACCGAACGGCGACAACGCCCGCTACCTCGCGACCAAGCGGGACCGGCTCGGGCACGCGCTGCCGGCCGAGGCCGGCGTCGTTCGGCAGACCACCGGGAGGGCTTCATGAGCGGAACGGGTGCACCGGGCGCGGACCGGATCGACGGCGCCGGCCTGCGGGTCGGCGTGGTCGCCGCGTCGTGGCACGACCAGGTGATGGGCGGCCTGGTGGACGGCGCGCTGCGGGCGCTGGCCGAGGCCGGGGTGAGCGACCCGGTGATGGTGCGGGTGCCGGGCTCGTTCGAGCTTCCGGTGGTGGCCGCGCGGCTCGCCCGGTCCGGCCTGGACGCCGTGGTGGCCCTGGGCACCGTCGTACGGGGTGGCACTCCGCACTTCGAGTACGTCTGCCAGGCGGCGACGGTCGGCCTCACCGAGGTGAGCGTGCAGACCGGCGTGCCGATCGGCTTCGGCCTGCTCACCTGCGACACGGCCGAGCAGGCGCTGGACCGGGCCGGGCTGCCCGGCTCACACGAGGACCGGGGATACGAGTCCACCCAGGCGGCGCTGCGGACGGCGGTGACCCTGCGCGACCTGGCCGGCGCGCTTCCGCCGGGTGGTGACCACCACGTGGTTCCGGTGATCGGGTGAGGATGCTCCGGACGAACCGCCGGTTGCTGCTCCTGCGCCACGGCAAGGCCGAGTCGCCGCTGGGAGTGGCCGACGCCGACCGTCCCCTGGCCGCCCGCGGCCGGGCGCAGTCCGGCTACGCCGGGCGGGAGGTACGGGAACGCGGCCTGGTCCCCGACCTGGTGGTCGTGTCGCCCTCGCTGCGGACCCGGCAGACCTGGACGGAGTTCGCCGAGGCGGCGGGTGTGTACGCCGCGGGCGGCAGCCCGGACCAGTCGACCACGTCCGGCTCGTCCACCGACTCTCGAGTTGAGGTGGAGGTCGAGCCTGCTGGACCTGAGGTGAAGGTCGAGGTGGAGGTCGACGTCGACCGGCGGGTCTACGCCAACACCGTGGACGACCTGCTCGACATCGTGACCGAGGCACCCGAGAACGTGCGGACCCTGCTCGTGGTGGGGCACAACCCGTCGATCGGGAGCCTCGCCGCCGTACTCGACGACGGCTCGTCCGGGGCGGACCGGCACGGGCTGGCCGGCGGATACCCCACCGGCACGCTCGCGGTGTTCGACGTCGCGGGCCCGTGGAAGACGGTGGGGCCGGGGTCGGGCCGGCTCCGGGCGGTCGTCCGGCAGCCATCCTGACTCTGGGACGCAAGCCTGGCCGAAGCCGGGCCCGACCCGAGCCTGCCTTCTGAGCATGGTCCGGGCCCGACCCGCGAACTCCGGGTCGGGCCCGGACCCTCAGACCGAGCGCTGGTAGGAGCGGAACGCTCGCGCCGCGAGCCAGCCCATCACGGCGACGAGCGCCGCCAGCAGCCCGAGCCGGCCACTGACGAGGCCCCAGTCCGGCGTCGCGGAGACCGCCGAGCGGGCGGCGACGGCGGCCCAGTCCACCGGGTTGAACCTCGCCACGTCGCCCACCCAGGCCGGCATCAGCGCGGGCGCCATCATCACCGAGGACAGGAACGACAGCGGCAGGATCAGGAACTGCGAGATCGCGATCAGCGCCTCCTGCTGGTGCACCAGCAGCGCGATCGCGTCCGACAGGGCGGCGAACACGACCGCCAGCGCGACGGCGCACACCAGTACGACCAGCACGCCCGGCACGCCGCCGGCGAAGCGTGCACCGGCCGCGAACCCGACGCCGAGGACGATCAGCGACTGGATCACCGTGGTCACCGCCTGGAAGGCCAGCGACCCGGTGATCAGCGCGCCGCGGCTGAGCGGTGAGGTGAGGTTGCGGTCCATCACGCCGCGTTCCATGTCCTGGATGAACGACGTGCCCGCCCAGCCGGCGGAGAACATCGCCGTCATCACCACCACGCCGGGCGTGAGGTACTCCAGGTAGGAGCCGGTGCCGAAGCCGGGGAGCCGGGCGACGTTGCGGAACAGCTGGCCGAACAGCAGCAGCCAGATCATGGGCTGGATCAGGGTGAACGCGAGGTACGCCGGCTGCCTGGTCAAGGTGCGCAACGACCGTCCGGTGAGGTACGCGGAGTGGGCCAGGAACGTGCCGGCCGAGCCTCCCCGCCGCCGGGCGCGTACGCCGGTGCGGGGATCAGGCCGGGTGTCGGAGCGGGTGTCGGGGAAGGTGGTCATCGGTTCGTCTCCTGCCGGGGAAGGGGTGCGGCGTCGGCACGGTCGAAGGATCGGCCGGCGTGGCGCAGGTACACGTCGTCGAGGGAGGGCCGGGCCACGGTGACCGCGGTGAGGCCGATCCGGGCCGCGTCGAGAGCGGCCAGTACGGCGGGCAGCGCGGCCGCACCGTTGGTCACCCGCGCCCGCACGGTCGTCTCCTCCACCGTGACGTCGTGCACGCCCGGTACGCCGCCCAGCACCGACCGGGCCGCCTCGGCCGCCTCGGCCTGCCCGGCCTGCCCGGCCTGCCCGGCACCGGCGATTTCAGCCTGGACGGTGTCCCCATCCAGCTGGGCCTTCAGCTCGTCCGGCGTACCGGCGGCGACGACCCGGCCGCGGTCGATGATCACCAGTTGGTCGGCGAGCCGGTCCGCCTCCTCCAGGTAGTGCGTGGTGAGCAGCACGGTCAGCCCGTCGTCGCGGGCCAGCCGGGCGATCTCGGCCCACATCTCCGCCCGGGCCTGCGGGTCCAGTCCGGTGGTGGGTTCGTCCATGAACAGCACCGACGGCCGGTGCACCAGGCCGGTGGCGACGTCGAGCTTGCGCTGCATGCCGCCCGACCACTTGCCGGCCGGCCGGTCGGCCGCCTCGGCGAGACCGAAGCGGGCGAGTAGTTCCTGTGCCCGGGCCCGGGCAGCCGGGCCGGACAGCCCGTGGACACGGCCGGCCAGGATCAGGTTCTCCCGGCCGGTCCCCATCGGGTCGAAGGCCGGTTTCTGCGAGACGTACCCGATCGCCCGGCGTACCAGCGCCGGCCGGCGGTGCACGTCGATTCCGGCGACGCTCGCGGAGCCCGCGTCGGCGCGGGAGAGCGTGGTGAGGATCTTCACTGTCGTGGACTTGCCGGCGCCGTTGGGGCCGAGCAGTCCGAAGACCGACCCGGCTGGTACGGCGAAGCTGATGCCGGCCAGGGCCCGGACGGCCTTGTCGCCGCTGCCGTAGGTCTTGGTCAGGCCTGCCACCTCGATGGCGGGCCGGCCGGAGGGGAGTGGTCCGAGGTCGTCGAGGACCCCGGACGCCGCGTACGCGGACATGGTGCTCCTTCGTGTGACGCCCGCCGGACGGTCGCCGGACGGGCCGGGTCACCCAGGCGTGAACCGTGGGGTGAGCCCAGGGGGTGAAGGAGTCGAGTGGTCGCGGTACGCGGATACCCTGTGCGATGGAGGCCTTGGGATCCGCGCCCGGCGACGGGCTCGACTCGAGGTTGTTCAGCCGGCCCCTGACCGTGGTGTTGCCGCACCTGGTCGGGGGCCGCGTCTTCGTCGGCGCCCAGCGCCGAAGCGGCGCTAGCCCGTGTGGCCGTCCTCCGTCCAGTCGAGTTCGTCGGGGAACTCCTCGTGCAGGATCGCCGAGGCTTCCCCGGAGGAGAGGTCGCCGGCCCGCAGCTCCGACATCCGCTGCCACAGCCGGAAGCCGCCGAGCTCCTTCGTGCGCAGGTCGTGCACGAGGGAGCGGACGAACGCGATCTCCGCGTCCAGCAGGGCGGAGGTGAAGTCGTACTCGATCATGAAGATCCGCGGGAAGTTGGGCGGTGCGGCCGCCCTGACCGCCTCACCCGCCGTCCGCTGCATCTCCAGGGCGCTCAGCCGCAACTCCAGCAGCCGGAGCACCTCCTGCGGGTCGAGCGCACCCATCAGCGACAGCGCCGCCTCGAAGTTGGTGAACTCCTTCTTCGGCACGCTGATGAGTTCGCTCAGCCAGTCGGTCATCCTGGCCTTGCCGGGCTCGCTGATCGTGTAGATCGTCCGTTCGGGCCGGTTGCCCTCCCGCAGCGTCTCCCGCGCCTCGATCAGGCCGGACTTCTGCAGCGAGGCGACAACGGAGTACAGCGAGCCGTAGTTGAGCTTGATGCTGTCCTCCTTGCGCCGCTCGCGCAGCGTGGTGGACATCTCGTACGGGTGCATGGGGCGCTCGTAGAGCAGGACCAGCACGGCCAGCGCCAGCGGGTTCGTCATACGCGGCGTGGCCATCGTTCCTCCGTCGGGTCCGCTGCCGACTCGGGCAGCGATCGTTACTCGGGCTCGTTTACTCGAACCAGAGTATTCGCCGCCGGATGGAGGTCCGTCAAGCTGTTTCGGTGGTCTCCGCGTCCGCGGCGTCCACCTCGTCCCGGGTGATCCCGAGCAGGTAGATGATCGCGTCCAGGTAGGGCACGCTGACCGCGGTGTCGGCGGCCTCGCGGACCACCGGCTTGGCGTTGAACGCCACCCCGAGTCCGGCGGCGGCGAGCATGTCCAGGTCGTTGGCGCCGTCTCCGATCGCCACGGTCTGCGACAACGGGACGCCGGCCGCCGCGGCGAACCCCCGCAACGCCTCCGCCTTGCCGGGGCGGTCCACGATCGGTCCCTCGACCCGGCCGGTGAGCCGCCCGTCGGCGACCTCCAGCCGGTTGGCGGCCACGAAGTCGATGCCGAGCTCGGCGGCCAGCGGCTCCACCACCTGGGTGAACCCGCCGCTGACCACGCCGATCTGGTAGCCGAGCCGACGGAGGGTACGGGTGAGGGTACGGGCGCCGGGGGTGAGCAGGACCTCGCGGCGTACCTCCTCCAGCGCTCCGGCGTCCACCCCGGCGAGCAGGGCCACTCGCCGGCGCAGTGACTCGGCGAAGTCCAGCTCGCCCCGCATCGCCTCGGCGGTGACCCGGGCGACCTCCTCCTCGCACCCGGCGTGCGCGGCGAGCATCTCGATCACCTCGCCCTGGATCAGGGTCGAGTCCACGTCCAGCACGACCAGGCGCTTGGCCCGGCGGTACAGACCCGTCGGCTGGACGGCCACGTCCACCTGCGTGGCGGCGGCCTCGATGGCCAGCGCCTGGCGCAGCAGGTCGGGGTCGACGCCGGACACGTCCATCTCGATGGCGACCACCGGATAGCGGGCGATCCGGACGATCCGGTCGATGTTGGCGCCGGTGTCGGAGATCCGCCCGGCGATCGCCGCGACCGCCTTCGGCCGCAGCGGCTGGCCGAGCACGGTGACGTGGCTGCGGCCACTGCGCCGCGGCCGGTTGTCGCCGGCGCCGTCCTCGGTCTCGACGTACATCCCGAGGCCCCGGCCGGTCTTCTCCACAGCCTGCCGCAGCCGTCCCACGTCGCGCGGCGCGGTCACCAGGATGCCGAGGACCAGCCGTCCACGCAGGACGACCTGTTCGACGTCGAGCACCTCGACCGGGTACCTCGCCAGGGTGTCGAACACCGCGGAGGTGACGCCGGGGCGGTCCCGGCCGGTGAGGGTGACGAGCAGGGTGGAGACGGGCGGCTTCGACGCGGGCGGATCGGTCGCGGGCACGTCGGCAACGTTAGTGGTGCCGGCCGCGCTCCCGACCAGAGCCCGGCCCGGCGCGAGCTATCCGCGGCCGACGTAGGGCATCCGGGTCGCCATCACGGTCATCGCCGGCACGTTCGCGTCCAGCGGCAGACCCGCCATGTAGACCACCGCGCGGGCCACGTGGGCGACGTCGATGGTCGGCTCGGGCCGCACCGAACCGTCCGGCTGCGCGACGCCCTCGGCCATCCGGGCGGTCATGTCGGTCGCGGCGTTGCCGATGTCGATCTGACCGCAGGCGATGTCGTACGGACGGCCGTCCAGCGCGGTGGCCCTGGTGAGTCCGCTGATCGCGTGCTTGGTCGCGGTGTACGCGGCCGAGTGGGGACGCGGCGTGTGCGCGGACAGCGAACCGTTGTTGATGATCCGGCCGCCACGGGGGCGCTGTTCCTTCATCAGCCGGACGGCGTGCTGGGTGCACAGGAACGCGCCGGTCAGGTTGACGTCCACCACCGCGCGCCAGTCGGCCAGGGACAGGTCCTCGACCGAGGCGGCGGGCGCGTTCCGCCCGGCGTTGTTGACCAGCACGTCCAGCCGGCCGTACTCGGTGCGTACCGCGCCGAACAACGCGGCCACCGAGTCGGGGTCGGCGACGTCGGTGGGTACGGCGAGCACCGGTTCGCCGGCCGAGCCTGCCGTGCCGGGGGACCGGCCGGCGTCCCGCCACGCCCGTGCGCACTCCGCCGCCGCCTCCGCCAGCGGCTCGGGCCGCCGACCGGCGAGCACCACCACGTGGCCCTCGGCGGCCAGCGCGACCGCGACCGCCCGGCCAACCCCGGAGCCCGCTCCGGTGACCACCGCCACCGGAGCGCCGTGGGTGCTGGGAGTGCTGGGGGTGCCGACCGCCTCGTCCGTCATCCCGCCAGGATGCCGCACCGTACGCCTTCCCGGCGCTGCCGCCCGCTCACTGCGCGCGGCCGGGCTGACCGCTAGTGGACGAGTGGCGGCGGGTGGGTTGTCGAGACATCAGATCTCTATCGACGCTGGTTGCATGACAACCCGAATCGCGATGCTCGGCGCCGGATCGCTCGGCTTCACCCGCCGCCTGGTGCGGGACATCCTGTCCGTCCCCGAACTCGCCGACACGACGTTCGCGTTCCACGACATCAACGAACGCAACCTCGACATGGTGACCAGGCTGATCCGCCGCGACATCGAGGCCAGCGGGCTGCCGGCCACGATCGAGCCGAGCCTGGACCGCCGCCGGGCCGTCGCCGACGCCGACTACGTGTTCTCGGTGATCCGGCAAGGCGGCCTTGACGCGTTCCGGACCGACATCGAGATCCCGCTGAAGTACGGCGTCGACCAGTGCGTAGGTGACACGCTGTGCGCGGGTGGGGTGATGTACGCCCAGCGCACCATCCCCGCGCTGCTGGACTTCTGCACCGACATCCGCGAGGTCGCCAAGCCGGACGTGCTGTTCCTCAACTACTCCAACCCGATGGCGATGAACACCTGGGCCTGCAACGAGTACGGCGGCGTGCGCACCGTCGGCCTGTGCCACGGCGTCCAGGGCGGCCACTGGCAGATCACCCGCTGCATCGAGCACTGGGCGAAGCGGGAGGGCCTGATCGGGCAGGAGGAGACGCTGCACCGCAACGAGGTCGACATCGTTGCCGCCGGCATCAACCACCAGACGTGGTACGTCAAGGCGCAGTGGCGCGGCATCGACATGATCCCGAAGATGCGGGAACTGTTCGAGGGGCACCCGACCTACCCGCAGACCGAGAAGGTCCGCATCGACGTGCTGCGCCGCTTCGGCTACTACAGCACCGAGTCCAACGGCCACCTGTCGGAGTACCTCCCGTGGTACCGCAAGCGGACCGAGGAGATCTCGAAGTGGATCGACCTGTCCAGCTGGATCAACGGCGAGACCGGCGGCTACCTGCGGGTCTGCACCGAGGGGCGGAACTGGTTCGAGACCGACTTCCCGAACTGGATGAAGGAGGACCCCAAGCCGATCACCGCGCAGGACCGCAGCGAGGAGCACGGCTCCTACATCATCGAGGCGCTGGAGACCGGACGCGTCTACCGCGGCCACTTCAACGTGCCGAACGACGGCGTGATCACCAACCTGCCGCAGGGCAGCGTGGTGGAGGTGCCGGGGTACGTCGACCGCAACGGGATCAACATCCCCGTGGTCGGTGACCTGCCGATGGCCTGTGCGGCCACCTGTGCGGCCAGCATCCGGGTGCAGGAGATGGGCAAGGAGGCGGCTGTGCACGCCGACACCACCCTGCTCAAGCAGGCGATGCTGCACGACCCGCTGGTCGGCGCGGTCTGTGACCCGGAGGAGGTGTGGCAGATGACCGACGAGATGCTGGTGGAGCAGGCGCGCTGGCTGCCGCAGTTCGCCGAGGAGATCCCGGCGGCCCGGGAACGTCTCGCCACCGCCGAACGCGACGGCACCCGGGTGAAGACCGTCACCACCGAGGGCGCGGCCCGCCTGCACACCAAGTCCGTGGAGGAGATGGCCGCGGACCGGGAGGCCGCGCGGTCCAACGCCGACGCGGCCGACAAGGCGGGCATGACGAAGACCGGCTGAGCCGGAAAGCGCCGGCCACGCCGTCCGCGCCGACCTGTCGTACGGCCGTGGCTGTCGTACGGCCCGTATGCGTACCGCCCCGGAACGTCTGCCGGACGTCTACCGGGGCGGTGCGCACGCGGCCACCAGCGCGCGGCGCGAGGCGTGTTCGAGGCGGCGCAGCGCCCGCCGCCGGGAGTCGGCTTCGTACGCCGACGCCGAGCCGCCCTCGTCGGCCAGGGCGAGCTCGCAGACCAGCAGGCACCGCCGGGCCCGGGTGGCCAGCGCCTCGGCGCGCGGCGCGTATCCGGGCGGCAGCCCGTCCTGGGACCGGCTGCCCACCTCGCGCAGGTCGATGAGCGCCTCGGCCATCTCCGGCCGCCACCGGGCGACGTCGAGGTCGGCGAGGGTGTCAATCACCTCTTGCAGGGTGTGGGCGAGCTCCAGCGAGGCGTCGCCGAACCCCTCCGGGGGAGCGGGTGTCGCGGCGTACACCCGCCACTGGACCCCGGCTCCGATCACGTGCGGCACCAGGCCGAGGCCGGCGCCCTCGCACACCACGGCCTCGCCGGCCTCGATCGCCGCCTGGGTGAAGTCCGGCGGCCCGGCCAGCCCGAGCGGGTCTCCGGGCACCGGCAGCGCGGGGGACACCGCCCGGGTGCCGAGATTGCGCAACGTGCCCAGCGACAGCAGCAATGGCACCGGCTCGTCCTGGCCCGGCAGGCCGATGACGTGGTGGGCGGCGTCGCCGGCCCGGATGGCCTCGTCGGCCTCGTCCAGGCTGGTCGCGCCGAGCAACCAGGAGTTGGCCCAGGTCGACAGCAGGACCGAGCGGGGCACCATCGCCATGGTCGACATGGGTTCCAGCCTAGGGTCCCGGCCCGGCAGACGCCGACCCGCTGGACGCCGGTCCGCGCCGATCGGCGCACGGGTGGCGCCGCGCTGATCCGCACGCGGGGACGGCGACCTCGTGCCGTAGGTTGTGCATCCATGGGGTCTGTACTCGAGCTCACCGACGTCACGATCACCCGTAACGGCACCAAGCTGCTGGACGCGGTGACCTGGTCCGTCGAGGACGCCGACCGGTGGGTGGTGCTCGGCCCCAACGGCGCCGGCAAGACGACCCTGCTGCAGATCGCCTCCGCCCGGATGCACCCGACCAGCGGCACCGCGACCATCCTCGGGGAGACCCTCGGCCGGGTCGACGTGTTCGAGCTGCGTCCCCGCATCGGCCTGACGAGCGCGGCGATCGCGGACCGGATTCCCCGGCACGAACGCGTCGACGACGTGGTGGTGTCGGCCTCCTACGCCGTGCTCGGCCGCTGGCGGGAGGCCTACGACGACGTCGACCACGACCGTGCCCGCCGGCTGTTGTCCTGGCTGGGCGTGGGCGACTACGCCGACCGCACTTTCGGGACCCTCTCCGAGGGCGAACGCAAGCGGGTGCAGATCGCCCGGGCGCTGATGACCGACCCCGAACTGCTGCTGATGGACGAGCCGGCCGCCGGCCTGGACCTCGGCGGCCGGGAGGCGCTCGTGCGCACTCTCGACGAGATCGCCGCGGACGACCTCGCCCCGGCCACCGTGCTGGTCACCCACCACGTCGAGGAGATCCCGCCGAGCTTCACCCACGTCCTGCTGCTGCGCGGCGGCAGCGTGGTGGCGGCCGGCCCGATCGAGGAGACCCTCACCTCGCCGGCGCTGTCGGAGACCTTCGGGCTGCCGCTGAAGGTCGTCCGCTCCGACGACCGCTGGACCGCACGGGCGGACCGCTGATCCGCGGGTTGTCCACAATTTGTGACCTGCCGGTACGCAGAAGAAGGCCGTGATCACCTAGTTTGATCATGGCAGTCCGCTCGCCTGGATCAGCGAACACCTGTGGGTGGCATACGTGGCGCCGGTCCCCGTGGCGAGGGCGTCACCGCGTCCGTCCATGAATCGGGGCAACCGTGGAACCGTCGATGCTCATCGCAATTCTTGTGGTCGTCGTCCTCGTCCTGGCGAGGTCGGTGAAGATCGTCCCGCCGGAGCGGGCAGGCATCGTCATGCGACTGGGTAGGTTCTCCCGCGTCCTTCCGCCCGGCGTGTCGATCATCGTGCCGTTCGTGGACAAGGTGCAGCACACCGTCGACCTGCGGGAGCAGGTGGTGTCGTTCCCGCCGCAGCGGGTGGTCACCAAGGACGACCTCGTCGTCTCCATCGACCCGGTCATCACCTTCCAGGTGACCGACCCCGTGTCCGCGATCTACGAGATCGGCAACTACACCCGGGCGATCGAGGAGCTCACCACGAACCACCTGCGCACCATCGTCGGTGGCATGGACCTCGAGCGGACCCGGGCCGGCCGCGAGCAGATCAGCATCAGGCTGCGAACGGTATTGGACGCGGCCACCAGCAAGTTCGGCGTCCGGGTCCACCGCGTGGAGCTGAAGGACATCGCCTGATCTGCGGGTTGTCCACAATTCGTGACCTGCCGGTACGCAGAAGAAGGTCGTGATCGCATAGGTTTTGACCATGGGCAACCTGCTCGCCTGGATCAGCGAACACCTGTGGGTGGCATGGGCGGTGCTCGCGGCGGCCCTGGCCGCGGTCGAACTGCTCACGCTCGACCTGGTGTTCTTGATGGTGGCCGCGGGGGCGGCCGCCGGTGCGCTGGCGGCCCTGGTCGGCGGTGGGCCGGTCATCTCGATCGTTGCCGCGATCGTCGTGGCGCTGGGAATGCTCGCGGCGGTACGCCCGGTGGCGCTCCGGCACCTGAAGGAGGCGCCGTCCATCCGCACGGGTATATCCGCACTGGTGGGCAAGACGGGCGTGGTCGTCGAGGAAGTCAGTCCCCATGGTGGGAGAGTCAGAATCGGGGGAGAGGTCTGGACTGCGCGTCCCTACGACGAGCATTCGACGATCGAACCCGGCAAGTCCGTCGACGTTCTCACGATCGAGGGCGTCACCGCGTACGTCCATGAATCGGAGCAGCCGTGGCACCTTTGATCGTCTTCGCATTTATTGCGTTCGTTGTCGTCTTCTTCCTGTACAAGTCGGTCAAGATCATCCCGCAGGCGCGGGCCGGCATCGTCGAACGCCTAGGGCGATACTCCTCCACCCTGGATCCCGGCCTGTCGATCATCGTGCCGGTCGTCGACAAGGTGCGATACACCATCGACCTGCGTGAGCAGGTGGTGTCCTTCCCGCCGCAGCCGGTGATCACCGAGGACAACCTCGTCGTGTCCATCGACACGGTGATCTACTTCCAGGTGACCGACGCGGTGCGCGCGACCTACGAGATTGCCAACTACATCCAGGCGATCGAACAGCTCACCATGACCACTCTGCGCAACATCGTCGGTGGCATGGACCTCGAGCGCACGCTGACCAGCCGCGAGCAGATCAACACCGAGCTGCGCGGCGTCCTGGACGAGGCCACCGGCAAGTGGGGTGTCCGGGTCAACCGCGTGGAGCTGAAGGGCATCGACCCGCCGCCCTCCATCCAGGACTCGATGGAGAAGCAGATGCGCGCCGACCGCGACAAGCGGGCCGCCGTGCTCACCGCGGAGGGCACCCGCCAGTCGGCCATCCTGACCGCTGAGGGGGCGAAGCAGTCGGCGATCCTCACCGCGGAGGGCGAGAAGCAGTCGCAGATCCTGCGTGCCCAGGCCCAGCGGGAGGCGCAGATCCTGCGAGCCCAGGGTGAGGCGCAGGCCATCGAGACCGTCTTCAACGCGATCCACGACGGCGAGCCCGACCAGAGCCTGCTGTCCTACCAGTACCTCCAGATGCTGCCGAAGATCGCCCAGGGCGACGCCAACAAGCTGTGGATCGTCCCGAGCGAGATCGGCAAGGCGCTGGAGGGCATCGGCTCGATGGTCGGCCAGTTCGCCGAGGAGGGCGAGTCCACCCCGCGTGCGGCCGACCGCCCGCGCCGGCGCACTCCCAAGCCTCATGCGGCCGTGGCGGCCGAGGCCGAGGAGGCCACCGTCAGCGCCCTGCAGGACGCGGAGTCGGAGGTGCAGGCGGCGATCGCCGCCGCCGAGGACGCCGCCAAGGGCGGCCTGGGCGGCGGGCGCAACCAGCAGGAGACCGGGACCAACGGGGATTCGGCGGGACCGGCGCAGCCGGCCGCGCAGGAGCCCCGGCCGGAGTGAGCGAACTCGGATATCTCGCCGTCTTCCTCGCGGGGGCGGCGGCCGGCACGATCAACGCCATCGTCGGGTCGGGAACGCTGATCACGTTCCCGACCCTGATCGCGTTCGGTATCCCGCCGGTCACCGCCAACGTCTCCAACACGATTGGGCTCGCCCCCGGCTCGGCCGCGGCCGCCTGGGGCTACCGCGCCGAGCTCAGGGGGCAGCGCACCCGGCTGATCCGGCTGGGCTCGATGTCCCTGCTCGGCGCGATCACCGGCGCGATCCTGCTGCTCACGCTCCCGTCGAGCGCGTTCGACATGATCGTCCCGGTTCTGGTGGGCCTCGGCGTCGCGCTGGTCATCCTGCAGCCGTGGCTGTCGCGGAAGCTGGCCGAACGCCGCAACGAGCCCGTGCACCGGCACCACGGCAGCTGGCTGATGATGGTGCTGGTCTACCTGACCGGCGTCTACGGCGGTTATTTCGGCGCCGCCCAGGGCGTGATCCTGATGGCGGTCCTCGGCATCGGGCTGGACGAGGCGCTGCAGCGGGCGAACGCCGCCAAGAACGTTCTTGCCTGCGTCGCGAACGCCGTCGCCGCCGTCGTCTTCATCCTGGTCGCGCACGTGGCCTGGGTGCCCGCCGTCCTGATCGCCGTGGGCTCGGTCCTCGGCGGCCTGATCGGCGCCCGGCTCGGCCGCCGGCTTCCACCGACGTTGCTGCGCGGCGTGATCGTCACCGTCGGAGTGATCGCGATCGTCATGCTGCTGCGCCGGTAGGGCGATTTCGGAGGCGGTACGCCGGGCCGACCCGCCGTCGTCGTTGTCTTCCGGGAGGCACCCGAACCCGATAGCGTTCGGGGCGAGTGTCCAGCGAATGGGGGAGCGGTCATGACGGACATCGAGGACCGGCCGGCCCGGTCACGGCTCACGCTCACCGGCGTCAGCTCGCGTGCGTGGGAGCATCCCGCCGACCGGGGCGCGCTGGTCGCCGTCCGTCAGCTCAAGGGTTTCGACGTCGTGCTGCGCAAGCTGTCCGGCCTGATCAACGAACGCGCGCTCCGGTTGATCTTCCTCGGGTCGGCGGTGCGCGCGGGAGACCGGCAGTTCCCCAAGGTGCACCGGTTGTACGCCGAGGCCGCCGCCACGCTCGACGTGCGGGAGCTGCCCGAGTTGTTCGTGATGACCGGGCCGATGCCCAACGCCATGTGCATCGGGCTGGACAAACCGTTCATCGTCGTCAACAGCGGGCTGATCGACCTGCTGGACGAGGAGGAGCTGCGGTTCGTCCTCGGCCACGAGCTCGGGCACGCCCAGAGCGGCCACGCGCTCTACCAGTCGGTGCTGGTGTTCCTCATCCGGCTCAGCGGTGCGATCGCCTGGATGCCGCTCGGCGTCCTCGGCCTGCGGGCCATCATCGCGGCCCTGATGGAGTGGTCGCGCAAGGCGGAGTTGTCAGGTGACCGGGCGGGGCTGCTGGCCTGCCAGGACCCCGCTGCCGCGCTGCGCACCCACATGAAGCTCGCCTCCGGCGGGCACCTGGAAGACGTCGACGCGACCGCGTTCCTCGCCCAGGCGGCGGAGTACGACGCCAGTGGCGACCTGCGCGACAGCGTGCTCAAGCTGCTGCTGCTGGAGGCCCGCAGTCACCCGTTCCTCGCCGTCCGCGCCGCGGAGCTGCGGCACTGGGTGGACCACGGCGACTACCGCCGCATCCTCGACGGCGACTACCCCCGGCGTGAGGACGACGCCAACGCCAGGATGAGCGACGAGGCCCGCCGGGCGGCCGACTCCTACCGCGACGCCTTCGCCCGTTCGCAGGACCCGCTGGCGAAGATCCTCGGTGACCTGGGCGGTGCGGTCGACGGCGTACGCGACCGGGTGAACGGCTGGTTAGGCAACCGGTCCGGTTCCGGCTCCAGCTGACCTCGGCCAGACTGCGCGTGCGGGCTGCTGCGGCGGCCGTGCGCAAGGTCAGGTTGACAGCCCGAGGTCGTCCAGCACCTCCGCGCCCGGCAGTTCGGTAAGCGCCCGTCCGGGCACCAGCAGCTTCGACCGGCGCAGGCCGCTGCCCACGATTACGCCCGCCGACTCGGCCACCCGCCGGTCCACCAGCACCGGCCAGTCGGCGGGCAGGCCGAACGCCGTGATCCCGCCGTACTCCATGCCGGTGCGTTCCACCGCGTCGTCCATCGGCGCGAACGACGCCTTGCGGGCGTCCAGCCGCCGCCGGACCACGCCGTTGACGTCTGCCCGGGTGGTGGCGAGGACCATGCAGGCGGCGTACCGGGTCTCACCGCCCCGTTTCCCGGCGATGATCACGCAGTTGGCGGAGGCGTCCAGCGCCACGTCGTAGGCCGCGCAGAACGCGGCCGTGTCGGCGAGTTCGGGATCGATCTCGGCGACCTGGAACTCCCCGGCGGGAATGCCGGGGTGCTCCCACTCGCGGATCGCGGCGGTGACCGGTGGGGCCAGCAGGTCGGTTCGGTCGAGCGCGGGGACGGCCTTCAGCGTGCCGAACGTGGAGTCGGTGCTCATCGTCCTCATTGTGCCGTCACCGGTTCCGGACCTCCGCGCGGCACCGCACGACCGCGGCGCGGGGCGTCACGCGAATTCGCCGTGGGCGCGCGGACGTGGGGGACCGGGGCTGTCCTGCACGGGTCGTACGGTCGGGCACATGAGCAGGCGATCGGAGTACGACTCGTGACGGCAGCCCTCCGGATCACCCGCGCCCAGGCGGTCGCCCACCGGCTGAAGGTGCACCACCTGGTCGACCGGCTGCCCGCGGGCAGCTACGTCGAGGCCGCGCGGTACGGCCTGCAGGACTCCGCCCCGCGGGCGGCGCTGGTGTCCCTGCACGCCCGGGTCGAGGACTGCGAGCCGGGCGCGTGGGAGGCCGACGGGTTGCTGCAGACCTACAGCCCACGACGGGCCGTGCACGTCCTGCCGGCCGCGGACTGGGGCGTGTTCACCGTCGGCCGGCTGCCCGACGACCCGTCCGTACGGCGCGAGGTCGAGCAGGCGGCGGAGAAGGCCTGCCGGATGCTGGCGGGTGAGCCCGTGCGGGCAACCCGGATCTCGCGGGACGAGGGCGCACTGGTGCGGGTGGGCGCCGCCGGCGGGCGGCTCGCCGTGCGATGGGACACCACGTCGCTCACCGTACGAGAGATCGCCCCGCCGGACGTCGACCCCGCCGCGGCCCGGGCCGAACTCGCCCGGCGGCACGTGCACGCGTTCGGGCCGACGGCACCGCCGACGTTGGCGTGGTGGGCGGGGATGCACCCGCGAGGCGCCCGGCAGGTGTGGCAGCAGCTGGCCGGCGAGCTGCTGCCGGTCGACTTCGAGGGGCAGCAGGCGTGGATCCTGGCCCGTGACGAGCAGGCGGTCCGCGCCGCCGGCGCCGTACGCGGGGTGCGGCTGCTGCCGGCGGAGGACCTGGGACTGCTCGGCGCGGACCGGGCGGGGCTGTTCGTGGGTCCTGCCGTACGCCGCAAGTCCACGTCGTACGACTGGTACCACCCCAACGGCGTGCTGATCGACGGTGAACTGACCGGACAGTGGGGACGGCGCGGCGGCCGGGTCGAGATCGGCCTGGACCGTGTTGTCCCCGCGCGGATACGGGACCTGGTGGCCGCAGAGGCGCTCTCCATGCCCATACCCAACGCCTCCATGCGGGTCGAGTTCCTCGACCCTTGAGCCGGAACGGCCGCCGGCATGATGGTCAGGACGCCGGCTCCGGACGTTCCCGACATGGGAGGTGGCGTGGGGGACTACACCGACCGGTATGGCTAGTGGACTGGTAGCCTCCTTCGGTATACCGATCGGTTTAGTTGAGGGGAAGTGCATGCGGCAACCTATGGCCGGGCCCGTGACGGGGACGGTGGTGCGGCTTCGGCGCCGGGCAGGTTCTGGCGGAGCCGGCGGCGCGGTCGGCCTGGCCGCGGCCGGGATGTCGCTGATCGCGGCCTGCTATGGCCTGGCCCGGTTCGCCTACGGCCTGTTCGTGCCCACGTTCCGCACGGAGTTCCACCTCGACGCCGCCACCGCCGGCGCGGTGGCGGCCGGCAGCTACGCCGGCTACTGCGTGGCGATCGTCGTGGCCACTGTTGCCACCTCGCGGTGGGGTGCCCGCCCGGTCGCGGTCGCCGCCGGGGCCTGCGCCACGGTCGGGACGGCGGTCATCGCCGCGGCACCCGGGACCGTCGTACTCGCCCTCGGCGTCGTTCTCGCCGGGTCGAGCACCGGGCTCGCCTCGCCTCCGATGGCCGAGGCCGTGGCGCGGTCCGCGCCACCGCGCCTGGAACCGCGGCTGCAGACCGTGGTCAACGCGGGCACCGGCCTGGGAGTGCTGGTCTCCGGCCCGGTCGCGCTGCTCTTCGCCGGGAGCTGGCGCTGGGCCTGGGCAGCGTTCTCCGTCCTGGCGCTGGCGATCACGATGTGGGTGTGGCTCACGATGCCGCGACCGGGCGGACCCGGGCGGGACGGTGACCGAGGTGTGGCGCCCGTCTCCGGGATCCGGGTTCCCCGAGCCGGCTGGCGGCTGTTCGCCGCTGCCTTCTCGATGGGGCTGGCCAGCGCGGCGACCTGGACGTTCGGCCGGGACCTCGTCACCGCCGCCGGCAACAGTGCCCTCACCGGCGTGACCATGTGGATCGCCCTGGGTGCCGCCGGGCTCCTCGGCGCCTTCGCCGGCGACCTCACCACCCGCGTCGGGCCGGCGCGCTGCTGGACCATCGGGATGCTGCTGCTGGGTGTGGTCACGGCCACTCTCGGTCTCGCCGCGAGCAGCGCTGTCGTCGCCATCGTGGCCGGTGCCGCCTTCGGTGCGCTGTACATCGCGCTCACCGGGCTGCTGCTCCTGTGGGGTACGCGCGTTTTTCCCGTGCGGCCCGTGGTCGGCGTCGGCGCGGCGTTCCTGCTCCTCGCCCTCGGGCAGGCGGCCGGCGCACCCGTTCTGGGCGCCGTCGCCGACGCGGTCACCCTGCCCGGCGCCTTCCTGGTCGCCGCGGCCGCGGCCGGGCTCGGTGCCGGGATCCGGCCCCGCCACCGACCCTAGACCACCCCGCCCAGGCCGGGCCCTCCGCTCAGGGCGTGTCCTGCGCCGGTGCGGCGTACCACCGCCAGCGGTCGAGTTTCGCCTTGCCCGGCAGGGAAGTCCGCCCGGTCGCCCACAGCATCGCCGTCCACGGATCATCGCCGCGTTCGACGTCGGGGAACAATCGGGTCAGGACGCGGGCACACAGGTCCGGGTCCGGCTCCCAGGTCAGGCCCAGACCAGCGGTCACGTCGTACATGTGCACCAGGACCTCGACGATGCCCATCGCGGCGAAACCCTCGGGGTCGGCGATGCCGAAGATGTGGTGCGCCCGGACCGTCGACGGGACCGTCTTCACCATCGCCGCGAGGAACGCGCCGCTGGCCTCCAGCACCTGCACCAGACCGGCGTTACCCGCGGCCGGTTCGGCGAAGATGGTGCTGGCCGGACCGCCCTCGCGCCGCGGCTCGCAGATGAACGGCACGTGCGTGTCGAGCGGAGGCCGGCGTGGTCCGAGCTGGGCGGCGTAGGCGAACAGGTCGTCCGCGGTGTGCTCGAGGGTCTCCCAGCAGGTCCATTCCAGCTCACCGGCAGGCACCTTCCAGTCCTGTCCCATTGCCTCGCCGAGGGTGTCCGCCGCGTACGCCACCACGGACTCCACGTCGGCCGCGCCGATGTTCGTTCCCACGTTGGTTCCCATGTTCGTTCCCAATTCGTCGTCAACCTCTCCTTGCGGCGGTTCAGTCGGTGCGCGGCGTCCCCGGCGGGCCGGCGAGGAACTCCCGTGCGCCGCGCAGTCGCGTACGAAGAAGACCCTGCGTACGCCGGCAGTCCAGGCGTACGTCCAGCGGCCCGGGAACCGGCAGGTCCGCCCGCAGACCGGTGGGCAGCAGCGACGGGTCCAGGCCGTCCCGCGCGGCGACCAGCAGGCCCAGCTCGTACCGGCTGACCGGGTCGGGCCCGGCGACGTGGGCGACTCCGGCATGGCCGGAGGCGGCGAGTTCGAGCAGCGCGGCCGCCAGGTCGGCCACGTGCACTGGGCAGCGCACGTCGTCGGTGAACAGCACGCCGTCCTGGACACCGGTCGCCACGGCGTGCACGAACGCCTCGTGAGGTGAGGTCCCGTCGCCGAGGATCAGCGACGTGCGCGCCACCACGGCGGTGGGATCGATCGCGGCGACCGCCGTCTCCGCGGCCGCCTTTGCCGCACCGTACGGATTCAGCGGGTCGGGTACGGCGTTCTCGGTGTAGGAGGAGGCGGCGCCGGAGAACACCGCGTCGCTGGACACCTGCACCAGCCGGGCGCCGACCTGGGCCGCCGCCACAGCCACGTGCGCCGCGCCGTCGGCGTTCGTCCGCCAGTCCGGCTTCACGTAAGCGGCGTTCACCACGACGTCCGGCCGCACGTCGGCGACCAGGGCGACCACGTCGGAACGGCGGCGGATGTCCACCGCGCGCCACCCGACGGCGGGGGAGACGACCGGCCGGCTGGCGTACGTCGCCACCACCTCGTCATCGGCGGCGACACTCTGACGGACGACCTCGGCGCCCAGGTATCCGCTTCCGCCGACGACCAGAATCCGGATCACGGCGTCCCCCACTCCTCGGCGAGCCGGCCGATGCGTTCGGGGTGCCCCAGCTCCAGCTCGTCGCAGACGTTCTCCGCCCGCAGGGCGACGACCGCGGCACGCACGTCCATCGGCCACCCCGTCCGGCGTTCGTAGGCGTCGGCCAGCCGGTGCAGGAGGTCCGGCGACCCGTCGGCGAAGTACCTCAGGTCCGCGGTCGGCCGGCCACGGGCCACGCAGGAAAAGTCCCACACCCCGGCGAGCACACCGACCGGCGCGTCCAGCACGAAGTTGCCGGCGTGGAAGTCGTTGTGCAGCAGGACTTCCGGGCCCTGAACGCCGCCGTCCTCCCAGGCTCGGGCGTACTCCTCGATCAGCGCCTCGACCGGCTTCCGGGCCGCGGAGGGCATGAGGGGCAGCTGCGCGGCGAGGCGTTCGCTCACCGGACCCTCCGGAGGTTCCGGACCCGTCGCGAGCTCCGCGCCCACCGCCGATCCCCAGGCCGCCGGAATGCCGAGCTCGGCGATCAAGGTGGGGGAGAGGCAGGTGTGCATCGCGGCGAGGAAGTCCGCCAGCGACAAGGTCAGGCGGTCACGCTCCGCGGTGGAGGCGCGCTCGTAGACGGCCGGGTCGAACCCCGCCCCGGTCAGTCTCCGGTACGCCGCGAACCTGGACCGGCGCCCGGTCCAGACCACCTCGGGGGTGGCGACCGGCAGCCGCCCGGCGACCGCGGCCAGCACCGCCAGCTCCCGCTCGAAGTCCACACCAGGCCTGGGAAAGCGCAGGATCCACCCGTCGCGGGTCTCCAGCACGAGGTTCTCCCAGCCGGTCCGCAGCACCGCGCCGGTCGGGTCGACGTCGTCGCGGCCCTCCGCGGCGGCGAGCGCCAGCAGGTCGGCGAGGCTGTGCCCGGCTTCGGGGATCGTCATGGCAGCGGGCGGTTCGGCGGCGCTCACACGCCGACGGTTCCGTCGACTCCCTCGCGGAGGAGATCGGCGTGGCCGCTGTGCCGGGCATACTCGTGGATCAGGTGCAGCATCACCAGCCGCAACGACACGTCCTCGTCCCAGCGCGGGTTGTGCACCACGACGTCGAGGGACTCAGCGGCCGCCTCGATCCGGCGGGAGTGCTCGACCTCGGCCTGCCAGGCCTCGAACGCCTCCGAACGGGTCGATCCGCTCGCGTCGTAGGCCACCTGGAAGTCACCCTCGGCGGACCAGACCAGCGGGACGTCCTCGCCGTCGATCACCCGGCGGAACCACGTGCGCTCGACCTCGGCCAGATGCCGTACCAGCCCCAGCAGGGACAGTGTGGACGGCGGCATCGACTGCCGGCGGAGTTCCTCGTCGGACAGGCCCTCGCACTTCATCGCGATCGTCCCGCGGTGGAAGTCGAGGAAGCCGCGCAGCATCTCCCGCTCGCCGGCGATCAGGGGCGGGTCGGGGCGTTCGTACGTCACCGGCGCATCCTCTCCTTCGCCGGTCGGCGGCCGCAACCCGGATAGGCGGTGGATGCGCTACGGCGAGAGCGTACGGGAGAGGGCCGGTCACTCCCCGAGCCACAGGCAGAACGGGTGCCCGTCCGGATCCAGGCACACGCGCACGTCGTCCTGGGGCTGGTGGCCGGCGAACGTCGCACCGCACTCGGCGGCGTGCGCCGCAGCCTTCTCCAGATCGTCGACCCTGATCTCCAGGTGCATCATCATCTGCTGCGCGGTGGGGGTCGACGGCCACACCGGGCGGACGTAGGCCCGGTCGTACTCGAACGACAACGCGACCCCGCCGGCCGGGTTGTCCAGCTTGACCCAGTGCGGCTCCTCGGCGGTGATCTCCCAGCCCAGCAGCCGCTGGTAGAAGCGGGCCAGACCGGGCGGATCCGGCGTGGCGAGGTTGACGGTGGTCAGGGTCAGTTCCGTCACTGCGGCCTCTTCTCCAGTCGCCTCTTGATGAGTTGGGACGTCCACCCCATTGTGCCGATCGGCATTTTATGGCCTCACGAAGAGGCCGCTACGGTCCCGACTCATGTTCACGGAACGGCATTTTCCGACCGCCGAAGAGCTCATGGCCGCCATGCGGGCCGGGGAAGTGACATCGGTGGAGCTGACCGACGAGGCGATCGCCCGTATCGAGGGTGACGACAAGGAGATCAACGCGATCTGCGTGCCGGACTTCGACCGCGCGCGGGCCGCCGCGCACCGTGCCGACCAGGCACGCGCGCGTGGTGAGGACAGGCCGCTGCTGGGTGTCCCGGTGACGGTCAAGGAGTCCTACGACGTGGCCGGGCTGCCCACGACCTGGGGCATGCCGACGTACCGGGACTTCGTTCCGGAGGAGGACGCGGTCCAGGTGTCGCGGCTGAGGGCCGCGGGCGCGGTGGTGCTGGGCAAGACCAACGTGCCGGTGGGGCTGCAGGACTGGCAGAGTTTCAACGAGATCTACGGCACCACCAACAACCCGTGGGACCACGGTCGTACGCCGGGCGGATCCTCGGGCGGATCAGCGGCGGCTCTGGCATCCGGGATCGGCGCGTTGTCCATCGGCTCCGACCTCGCCGGTTCGTTGCGTACGCCCGCGCATTTCTGCGGCATCTATGCGCACAAGCCGACTGTCGGGCTGGCGGCAACCCGCGGCATGATCGCGCCGCCGGCGCCGCCGTTGCCGGTGGACCTCGACCTCGCCGTCGTCGGCCCGATGGCGCGCTCCGCCCGCGACCTCGCGCTCCTGCTCGACGTCATGGCCGGGCCGGACCCGCTGACACACGGTGTGGCGTACGACCTGAAGCTGCCGCCCGCGCGCCACCAGCGGCTGAACGACTTCCGGGTCCTGGTCATCGACGAGCATCCGATTGTTCCGACCGGGTCCGCGGTGCGGGCGGGTGTGAACCGGGTGGCCGACGCGCTCGTCGACAGCGGCGCCCGCGTCGAACGGCACACGTCGCTGCTGCCCGACCTGACCGAAGCCGCGACGCTCTACATGCAGTTGCTGGTCTCGGGCTCCGTCGCCAGTTTTCCCATCGAAGCGCACGAGCAGCTTCAGGTCCGCGCCGCCGGACTGAGCGCGGACGACCGGAGTCTCGACGCGGCGCGGCTGCGGGGGATGGTGTTCGGCCACCGCGACTGGATCGAGGCGACCACCCGTCGCGAGCTCCACCGTCACGGCTGGCGGCAGCTGTTCGCCGAGTTCGATGCCGTGGTGTGCCCGGTCGCGCCGACGCCCGCGTTCCCCCACGACCACGACCCCGATCTGTTCGAACGCCGGATCGACATCGATGGCGTCGGGTACCCCTTCTTCGACCATCTCGTCTGGGCCGGCCTGGCCACCATGCCCGGCCTGCCCGCCACCGCCATACCGGCGGGCAGGTCCCCCGAGGGCCTGCCGGTGGGGGTGCAGCTCATCGGCCCGATGTTCGAGGACCGCACCCCGCTGCGGCTGGCCGAACTACTCGAGCAGCGGATCGGCGGTTTCCAGGCGCCGAGGTAGCCCGGGAAAGTACCCGGGAAAGTGCTCGGTAGGTGCGCACTTTGACGTCCAGGATGGTGGTCATGGTCCCGGCGCGCCAACCGCCCGGGGCCGGCCGTCAGCGACACTCACGAAGGAGACCATCCATGCTGCGAGGACTGTCGACCGTCAGCTTCTACGCCGACGACGTTTCCGCCGCCGCCGGCTGGTACGCCGACCTGCTCGGCGTGGAGCCGTACTTCCAGCGCCCCGAGGAGGGAGCGCCGGCCTACATCGAGTTCCGGATCGGCGATCACCTGCACGAGCTCGGCCTGATCGACCGCCGTTACGCCTCGCCCGGCACCGCGGACAGGCCGGGCGGCGCCGTGGTCTTCTGGCACGTGGACGACCTGGACGCGTCGGTGGACCGGCTGACGGCGATGGGCGCGACCGTACTCCAGCCGGCCACCGAGCACGGCCCGGGATTCGTCACCGCGTCCGTCGTCGATCCGTTCGGGAACATCCTCGGCATCATGTACAACGCGCACTACCTGGAGATGCTCGCGCGGTGCGGCGTCAGCGCCGGGTGAGCGCGTTCCACAGGCTCGTCGTGCTCCGCCACCGGCCCCAGGCGATCACCGCGGACAGGATGAGCAGCGCCAGCGGTAGTACGACGTTTCCACCGGCGACCGCCAGGGTCACGACGACCGCCCCGACCATGAGCGCCACGAACGCCAGCCCGGCCAGGCCGGCCAGCCGCGGAACGAACAGCGCGATCGCGCCGAGAATCTCCAGAACGCCAATGAGGTAACGGAACCAGTCCCCGAAACCGATCCTGTCGAATGTCGCCACCACCATCGGGTCGCCGCCGAACTTGCCCAGGGCGGCGACCAGGAATGTCAGCGCCGTGACGGCCTGCGCGACCCACAGGCCGATGTTCGCGGCCCGGCCGGCAGCGGCGGGCGATGCGGTGTCAGTGCTGTTCGTTCCACGCCGCGAAACGGATTCGGACATCGTGGGTGCCCCTTCTGTGCTCGTCATGGGCTCCATTCCACGGCAGACGGCACAGCGGCGGGCAGGGCTGGGCGTCGGTTCGGCGTACGACGAAAGGAGTGACCGCGAGCCCGGCGACCGACTTTCGTAGGGTCGCGGTCTCGGCATGGCCGAGCGCGCTCAGCGGCTCATCGCGGTCTCCTGCTGGATCCGCGACAGCTTCTCCGGGTTGCGCACGTAGTAGAACGCGGTCACCAAACCGTCCTCGACGCGCACCGACAGGATGCCGTCGATCTCGTCGTCCAGACGGGTGAGCAGCGCCGGGCCGCCGTTGATCTGCACCAGTTCGGCCGACATCCGGGCGCCGAACTTGCGCATACCGCCGACGAACAGGCGGGCGACCTTCTCGGCCCCGACGACCGGCCGCGGCACGGCCTGCTTGATCCCGCCGCCGTCGCCCATCGCGACGACGTTCGGCGCGAGCTGGTCCAGCAGACCCTGCAGGTCACCGGTCTCGACCGCGAGCTTGAACGCCTCCAGCGCGCCGCGGGCCTGGGCGGCGGACACCGACTCGCGGGGGCGGCGGGCGGCCACGTGTGCCCGCGCACGGTGGGCGATCTGCCGGACGGCGACCGGCGTCTTGTCCACGGCCTCGGCGATCTGGTCGTACTCCACGGCGAACACCTCGCGGAGCACGAACACCGCACGCTCGGTCGGTGTCAGGGTCTCCAGCACCAGCAGCATCGCCGTCGACACGCTCTCGGCCAACTCGACGTCCTCGGCCACGTCCGGCGCGGTCAGCAGCGGCTCGGGCAGCCAGGAGCCCACGTAGGACTCCTTGCGGCGGCCGAGGGTACGCAGGTGGTTGAGCGCCTGCCGGGTGGTGATCCGGACGAGGTACGCCCGCGGCTCCCGTACCTCGTCGAAGTCGACGCCCACCCAGCGCAGCCACGTCTCCTGCAGCACGTCCTCGGCGTCGGCGGCCGAGCCGAGCATCTCGTAGGCGATCGTGAAGAGCAGGTTCCGGTGGGTCACGAAGGCCTCGGTGAGCCGGCCGGTCCGGTCGCCGGCGCCGGTATCCGTTGCCGGCGGCGAATCCGTCCTTCGCTCGGGCATGACCTGCTCCTCTTGTTCGCGTTCGTGTCCGTCTGTCCGTCTGTCCGTCTGCCCGGCCGCTGCCGACCAGGACAGGTCTGACACGTCTCCCCACACGATGCCGGTCGTCGGCGTCCTGTGACAGCCGCGTCGGGTGAGGTACGTCACATTCTTCTGCCCGGGTGTGACGTACGGCACGCCCCACGAAACGTCTGTCACAAACGGCCCGGTCGGCGCGACCTAGGGGACAGCACTCACTCATCGAACTCCGGAGAGCTGTCATGAACGAGCACAGCACACACCAGTTGGTCGCCCTCGTCACCGGTGCGAACAAGGGAATCGGCCGCGCGATCGCCGAACACCTCGCCACGCTGGGGATGGCGGTCCTGATCGGTGCCAGGGACCGGCAGCGCGGCGAAGAGGCCGCCGCGGCCCTGCGCCACGCGGGTGGCGACGCGTACGCGGTGGCCTTGGACGTCACCGACCCGGCCGGCGTGGGGGAGGCGGCGAGGTGGATCGAGGAGCGCTTCGGCCACCTCGACGTCCTGGTCAACAACGCCGGCATCACCGGCTCCGGGCAGGTGTCGCCAGAGGACGCCGTCGACCAGATTCCGAGCACCGTCCACCTGGACATGGTCCGTGCGGTGTTCGAGACCAACGTCTTCGGCGTGATCACGGTGACCAACGCGATGCTCCCGCTGCTGCGGCGCTCACCGGCACCGCGGATCGTCAACCTCAGCAGCGGAGTCGCGTCGCTGACCATCGCCGGCGACCCGTTCGGCCCGCTGGCCGGGCTGCCGGCCTCGGCCGCGTACGCCCCCTCCAAGACCGCGCTGAACGCGCTCACCGTGCAGTACGCCAACGAACTGCGCAAGGACGGCGTTCTCGTCAACATCGCCGACCCCGGCTATGTCGACACCGACATCAACAACCACAGGGGATTCCTCACCCCGGCGCAGGGAGCCGCGGTCGTGGTCCGGCTGGCGACGCTCGGACCGGACGGGCCCACCGGCGGTTTCTTCAACCAGGACGGGCCGTTGCCCTGGTAGCCGGCCCACGCTCGGGCCCGCCGGATGGTGGCGGTCGCGGTCTGGTGGCGTACGTCACGCGACTGCGCCCGTCACACACCCTGGTCCGCCGGCGTCTTGTGGTCGTCCAGTACGCAGCACCCACCACCGCGAGTGAGGACGAAGTGATGGAACCACGTCTGAACCTGTTCGAGAACGAAATCGGCGCCGGGTTCGCCAAGCGGTTCGCCAACGCCGGCATGTTCATCGAGAAGTCGCCCCTGCCCAAGGCCACGCAGGAGTTGGTGTCGCTGCGTGCCAGCCAGATCAACGGCTGCGGCTGGTGCATCGACATGCACACCAAGGAGGCCGCGGCAGCGGGCGAGACCGCGGTCCGGCTTCACCTGGTGGCGGCGTGGCGGGAGTCCACGGTGTTCACCGATGCCGAACAGGCCGCGCTGGCATTCGCCGAGGAGGGCACCCGGCTCGCGGACGCCTACCAGGGTGTGTCCGACGAGACCTGGGCTCTGGTACGTAAGCACTACGACGACGACCAGGTCGCCGCGCTGGTATGCCTGGTGGCTCTGATCAACGCGGCCAACCGGATGGCCGTCATCCTGCACCAGCAGGGCGGCTCGTACGAACCCGGGATGTTCGCCGCGGCGACGAGCTGATCGACGGGGAGTTGATCGGCGGGGAGCCGGGGGCCGAAGCGGCCCGGCACGGTTCAGGTGAGTCGTGCCGGGCCGGCACGGAGAAGTCCGGCCTTCCGAATTCACTGGAACGGCAACGTACGCATCATCCTCGACGGCGGCCTGTCTGCCAGACTGACGGGGTGATCGTCAGACTGGCGCGGGAGCAGGACTTTCCTGGCCTCCTCGGCTTGGCAGCACAGGTCGAGCAGTGGTTCGGGCCGATGGTCGACAACCCCGGATTCCACCGTGCGGTGGACGAGCACATCCGCCAGTCGGCTGCGCTCGTCGCACTCGACTCGGATTCGGGGCTGGATCTCCTCGGCGGCCTGCTCTTCGGTGCGACGCCGCCGACGTACCACGTCCACTGGCTCGTCGTGTCGCAGAGAGCACGCGGGATGGGCGTCGGCCGTGCGCTGATGGCGGCCGCGACCCGCAGGTTCGTGCAGGGGCCGGGCAGCATCGAGGTGGTCACGTTCGGGGCCGACCATCCGGGCGCGGTCGCCAGCGGCGCCCGCGTCTTCTATGAGGCGTTGGGTTTCACTCCGGCCGAGGCCGCCGATCCAGGCCCGGAAGGCGGCTCCCGGCAGGTCTATCGCCGGGCCGTCACCTGATCGACGGTGCCGGCCCGGCGACAGATCTGTAGCCGGACGAGGGCTCAGCGCACCGAGTAGCTGAGCCGGTAGTGGACGCCACTGCGTTTGAACGAGAGGATGCCCTTGTCCTTGCCCGGCTTGAGTTTGCGCTGGCCGAGGTAGTCGTCGCGGTCGGGAGAGTCCTTCTCGTACAGCTTGATCCGGGCGTTGCCGGTGAACTGGAAAGTCTTGTTGATCCGCTTGCGCTGGCCCTGCTTGATGCCGATCGGCCCACCGATCTTCTGGCCCTCGACGTGGATCGAGATCTCGTCCTTGCCGAAGAAATCCTCCTGGTTCTTGGAATGCAGCGGGCCCAGCCGCAGCGTGCCGCCGGGCCCGGTGAGAATCTACGGTCGTAGAGGTAGGAGGCGGACGGTCCGTCGTACTTCCGTGCGGACTTGCCGCTGCGGTCCTTCTCGCACCGGATGGGCGGCCGCAGCCCTGTGCACGTGCGTTCTGGCGCAGGCGGGTTCTGCGCGGTCCCGGCCCTACCCCAGTTGGTCGCGACGCCTTGTCAGGTAGGCGATCTCGGCTGAGTTTCCGGTCAGCTCGATGGCCCTTTCGTACGCCGCGCGTGAGTCCCTGCTGCGGCCCAGCCGGCGCAGCAGGTCCGCGCGGGTCGCGTGGAAGGCGTGGTAGCCGGACAGGCTGTCCTCGAGCCGGTCCACCGACGCCAGCGCCACCTCGGGGCCGTCGAGCTCTGCCACCGCGACCGCCCGGTTGAGCGCGACGATCGGGGAGCGGTCCAGGCGTACCAGCTGGTCGTAGAGGGCGACGACCTGCGACCAGTCGGTGTCACGGGCGTCCCTGGCGAAAGTGTGTACGGCGTTGATCGCCGCGAGGATCTGGTAGCGACCAGGAGGCACCCCCGACTCCAGCCGCTCGCGTACCAGCCGATGCCCCTCCGCGATGAGCGCGGCGTTCCACGCCCCGCGGTCCTGTTCGTCCAACGAGACGAGTTCGCCGGTCGCGGAGACCCGTGCGGTACGGCGCGCCTCGGTGAGGAGCATCAGCGCCAGCAACCCGGCCACCTCGCCGTCGTCGGGCAGGAGGGCACGGATCAGGCGGGTGAGCCGGATCGCCTCCGCGGTCAGCTCGTGGCGTACGGGATCGGAGCCGGGGCCGGTCGCAAGGTAACCCTCGTTGAACACCAGGAAGAGCACGGCGAGTACGCCGGACACCCGGGCCGGGAGGTCCTCCGCGGACGGCACGCGGTAGGGGATACGAGCGGCCTTGATCTTGGCCTTCGCGCGAGTGATCCGCTGCCCCATCGCGGCCTCCTGCACCAGGAAGGCCCGGGCGATCTCGGGCACGGTCAGCCCGCCGACCATGCGCAGCGTCAGCGCGACCCGGGTCTCCATCGCCAGCGCGGGGTGGCAGCAGGTGAAGACCAGCCGGAGCCGCTCGTCGTCGATGACACCGACAGGCTCGGGCGGGTCGTCGTCGGACAACATCTGAGCCTCCCGGTGCTTGTCGTCGCGCTTGTTCTCCCGCCGGAGCCGGTCGATGGCCTTGCGGTTGGCTGTGGTGGTCAGCCAGGCGCCGGGGTTGGGAGGAACGCCGTCGGCGGGCCACCGCTCGACGGCGGTGGCGAACGCCTCGGCGGCCGCGTCCTCGGCGATGTCGAGGTCACCGAAACGGCGGGTCAGGGAGGCGACCACCCGCGCCCACTCCTCGTGGTGGGCCCGGGTGATCGCCTGCTGTACGTCGGCCTCGTTCACAGAACTCACAGGACTCACAGGGCTTACGGGACTCACAGGAACGGCCGGACCTCGACCTTCCGCTTGCAGGCCTTCGACCCTGCGGCCGCGAGCTTCAGTGCCACGTCGAGGTCCGCGGCCTCCATGACCCAGAAGCCGGCGAGGTGCTCCTTGGACTCCAGGAAGGGCCCGTCGGTGAACAGCGTCTCCTCACCGCGGTTGTCGATGACGGTCGCGGCGCTGGGGGAGGCGAGGCCGCCGGCGAAGACCCAGTGGCCCCCGGCGCGGAGCCCGTCGTTGAACTCGTCGATGGCCGCCATCTCGTCGGAGTCGGCGGAGCCGGTCCGGTCGTCGATCACCGAGACGAGGTACTGCATGCCGATCATCTCCTCTGGTCCTGGGCGCCCGTCGTGAGCGGCCGTTCACCCTTGCTACGAACGCCTCGGCCCCGATCCGACACCACGTCCAGGAGTACTTTCAGGAACCCTCTGGTACGCACCGGCGGCGGGCCGGTCGTGAGCCCTTCGACAGCGACGTTATCCGGCGGCGGATTCGCCTTCGCCGCGGCTCCCGTGGCGGGAGAACGGCGCTCGGCGCGTACCCGGCGGTGCGCGGATCGGCCCACTGGCCGGAACGAACGCCTGGCTCGCTCCAGCCGGTAGGCCTTCTCCGCCTCGATCAGGTCCGGGGTCAACCGTGTGCTGAAAATGGTTCCTCACCTCAGTGGTCCTGGCGCCTGTGGTGGAAGGCGACGCACTTCTGCGACGAACGACCCACGGCGGATTCGACAACGCCTCGTGAGTTTCGTTCGGCTTCGGGGGTGGCTGCCGGCATGCCCATCCTTCCGGTGCGGGAGTGCGCCACATTTGATCGTCGTTGCGCACCGTCGACGCGGGGGAGAGGTGTGCCCTCCTCGGGTCCCCGATGTCTGCATTACACGACGTGGACCTCCGGGCTCGGGGCCGACGTGGCGCCCCGCTGTCAAGGCCGGGTTGTCAACCGGCGGGCAGGTTCGAAAACCCGGTGGCTTCGGGCTGTGATGTCGGGTTGGATCGGCGCATGTCGATCACCCTGCAGTCCGCGACGCCCGCCACGCTGGACGAGATCGTCGAGGAAGTGGCGCGCTGGCAGACCGAAGGCGCGCCGGTCCAGCTGCATTCCGGTGACCTCGGCTGGGCCTGGAGGTTCGGCGCGCAGGCGCTGGCCGAGAAGGTTCGCGTGTGGCACCGTGACGGGCAGTTACTGGCCGCGGGCATGATGGACGGCGAGGACGGGCTGATCCGGATGGCCGTCGCGCCGAGTGTCGACCACGACGAGGCGCTCGCCGCGCAACTTCTGGCCGATCTGTCGGACCCGGGGCGTGGCGTGCTGCCGGCCGGTGGTGGGTCCGTCGAGGCCCGGTTTGGTGCCGCGTTCCGAAAACTCCTGCACCACGGCGGCTGGGCCGCCGACGAGCCGTGGACACCGCTACGTCGCGACCTGGCCACGCCGGTGGAGGACTGTGGCCTCCGGATCGAAGTGCTCGACGCGGATCATGTTGACGATCGGATCGTGCAGGATCGGGTCGCGGTGGGGCTGGCCTCGTTTCCCAACTCGACGTTCACCGAGGAGCGCTGGCGCGCGCTGGCGGCGACCTCGGCGTACCGCCGGGCTCGCTGCCTGGTCGGTTACGACGATGCCGGCAACGCGGTGGCCGCGACGACGGTGTGGTCGGCAGGGGCCGGGCGTCCCGGCCTCATCGAACCACTGGGCGCCCATCGGGATCACCGCGGCCGCGGACACGGCCGGGCCATCACGGTGGCAGCCGCCGGCGCACTGCGGCAGCTGGGGTCGTCCAGCGCGACGGTGTGTACCCCGACCAGCAACGTCGCCGGTGTGGCGGCGTACGTGTCGGCAGGCTTCGACCGGCTCCCGGACGTCACCGACTTCCGCCGCCCCGGATGACCACCACGGTGGTGACGACCGGTCCTGTCGGCGCTCCGGGGTAGTGGGTCCATTGTCCTTGATTGACATAATGTTCATTATCGGCGTTGTACGGAGAGCGCTGAGAACGGCCGAGAGGGGCTCGTTCGTACGGCACAGAAATCGGTCTGGAGCCACAGGTCGCGTTCTCGCTCGACGTCGCTCGGCCGGCCTCGGCTTCGAACCACTCGTCGTGTCGCCGCGTTCCATGCACGTTGGCTGTCGTACGCGGAAGAGTCGTCGACATGCGCACTGACGCTGTACGCAACGAACCCGACAGCACCAGAACGTCAGGCCGCGAACGGTTCGGGATCCTGACGTTCCGGTGTTCGCTCCAGCGTCGGCAGCCAACCGCCGACGCCCGACTGCCGCCTGTGGGTCCGAGCCCCCGGACCAGGCATCGTCCCAGGTCGGCGCGCTGGTCCCTGGCCTGCCACGCTGAGATACCTACATGCAGCTGACGTCAGCAGAAGGTGGCACAGCACCCTCGGGTGGTTGTGACCGAGCGTCGGAAGCGGGTTCCGCACCGTCATCCTGGTCGAATTCATGTCGTGTAATAGCACTTACACGACATGGTAGGTTTCCGGCCATGAGCGAGCCGAAAACGTCGTCCACGGTGACCGTGCACGACGCCGTGCTGGAGTATCTCGAAGTGCTCGAGCGCCGCGTGATGCGTTCCCAGCTCAGCGCCGCCACGTTGCACGCCTACCACCGCGACCTCACCGACTTCACCTCTCTCCTGGGCCCCGGCACCGTCCTCGACACGATCGAGTCCGACCATCTCGAAGCCGCGCTGACGGCCATCGCCAAGGCGCCGGATCGTCGGTTCACCAAAGGGCTGAAGATCGCCGAGGACGGCTCCACTCCCCCAGGTCGCGGCCAGCATCTCCTTGCCCGCTGGTTCGCCGCGGTGCGCGGGCTGTTCCGCTGGGCCTCGGACAAGGGTTACGTCCAGGTCGACCCCACCACACGGGTCGCCGCGCCGCGCACCCCGCGGCGAGCGGTGGGCGCCCGGCTCGGGCTGCGGGTCGACGAAGCCCTGCTGCTGCGGGCTTCGCCGAGCCGCCGGGCGCAGGAAGCCCTGCGAGCCGACCAGAAGCTGTCCGTCCGCGACGAGGCGATCCTGCGGCTCCTGGTCGAGTCGGGACCACGGGTGTCGGAGCTGTGCGGCGCCAACCGCAGCGACATCCGGCTGCACGAGGAGACCCGCACGCCGGTTCTGCACGTACGCGGAAAGGGCGGAAAGAACCGCGACCTGCCGCTGTCACCTGCGACCTTCCGGACCATCGAGAGATACCTGTCCGAGGAGCGTCCGCCACCTCCGCAGCCGACGTCACTGGACCGTGCGGAACGCATCAAGGTCGACGACGCGGCCAGCGCGCTGTTCGTATCCGTACGCGGGAAGCGGCTCTCCCCACGAGACCTGCAGCGGATGGTGGAGCGTTACACCAAGGAGTTTCTCGGCCGGCGGGCGACACCGCACTCCCTGCGGCACACGGCCCTGACGGTTCTCGCCCGCGCCGGTGTGGACATCGCGACGGTCGCCCAGATCGCCGGGCACTCCAGTCTGGCCACGACGTCTGTCTACATGGACGAGTCGATGAGCGCCGCCGCCGAGGCCATCGACAGTTCGCCCCTCGCCAGCGACTGAAAACGCCTGCCCGTCAGCGGTGTGCGGCCCCGTCGACCTCGTGGGCGCGGTCGGCCAGCGCGCGCACCTCGCCGGCGTAGGTGGCCCAGGTGTCGCGGGTGAGGAAGTGGCCGACTCCGGGGAGGGTGCGCAGCCGGGCACCGGGTACGGCATCGACGATGGCGCGTGCGGCGGACGGGCGTATCAGCGGGTCGCCCTCGCCGTGCAATACCAGGGTCGGCGCGGCGATCTCGGCCAGGGCTCCCCCGTGCCACTTCGCGCCGACCTGACGGCTCTGCGCCTTCGTGTCCCGCAGGCCGGTGGCCTGGTGGGCCGCGTCCTTGTCGACGAACTCGCGTACGTCGCGTTCGTCGACGTGCTGACCGGGCGCGGCCAGCACGCGGACGACCGCCACCGCCAGGTCCAGGTTGCCCTGCGGGGTGTCGGGGTGGTGAAGCCGCGCGAGCCGGGGCAGGCACCCGAGGCGCACGTAGCGCAGGACGCGCAGGCCGCCGGCGTCGCTGGGAACGGCCGAGGAGGAGGTGAGGCTCAGCACGCGCCCCGGGTGGCGGATCGCGGTGCGCTGTGCGACGAGCCCGCCCATCGAGTGACCGAAGACGTGGGCGCGTTCCCAGCCGAGGGCGTCGAGGGCGGCGACCGCGTCGTCGGTGAGGTCCTCGGCGCTGTAGGGCGGAGCGCCACGGTGCACCATGGCGCCGATCGGTGAGCCGTCGCGGCGGTCGGGCAGATGGGTGGACTCGCCCGCGTCGCGCTGGTCGTAGGCGGCCACGTGGAAGCCGCGGTCGACCAGTTCGGACACCAGGCCGTCCGGCCACCAGAACCGTGAGGTGCCCAGTCCCATGACCAGCAGCAGCGGGTCGCCGCCCGCTCCGCCAAGGTCCTCGTAGGCGATCGTGATCTCGCCGTTGTGCGTGAAGCGCGTCATCGGGTCTCCGTTCACCGGCCATGTTTGCGTACGATGTTCGCGAACACCGTACGCGATAGGTAGGGTCGGGTCGACACGGGAGGTGACGGATGGCGGGACAGCAGGAGCCGGTGATCTGGATGCGGCCGGAGCAGGCGCCACTCGGACGCCGGGCCGAACGCAGCCGCGCCGAGATCACGGCGGCCGCGGTGGAGATCGCCGACCGCGAGGGCCTGGAGGCCGTTTCGATGCGCCGCGTCGCGTCCGCCCTGGGCACCGGTGCCGCCTCGCTCTACCGCTACGTGGCCACTCGCGAGGACCTGCTCGACCTGATGACCGACAGCGTCGGGAGCGAATACGATCTGCCCGCACCCAGTGGAGACTGGCAGGCGGACCTGCTCGTCGTCGCACGTCAGGCCCGGCAGATCATGCGCCGCCATCCGTGGCTGCCCACCATGGTCGTACGCCGCCCCACTCTCGGCCCCCACGGGATCGATCTCATGGAGCACGTTCTCGGCGTGCTCGCCGACCATCCCGCCGCGGCGGCGCGCAAGGTCGAGGCGTTCGCTCTTCTCGGTGGGCTGACCGCGCTGTTCGTCCAGAACGAGCAGGCCGCCGCGGACACCGGCGCACCCGGCCGCTCCGCCTACCTCCGCCACGTCGCCGCCGCGGGAAGTCACCCCCAGGTGTCCGCCCTGCTGGCGGCGGCCCCGGCCGAGGGCAACCCGCGCGACCAGTTCGACGAGGACGCCGTGATCGTCCGCGCCCTGGTGGGCGTACTGGGGTGACTTCGCCGCGGCCCGGCCACGCCACACTCGCCACGGCGTCGGGACAGACCCTGGGCTCCCTCAGGCCGGGGCCGGCTCCCAGGCGAAGCCGTCCGGGTCGGTGAACGGACCGGCGTCGGTGCCGATGACGACCCGGTGCGAGCCGGAGCCGTCCGGGTCGACGCCGACGTCCCTGGCCGCTGCCTTGCGACCGTAGAGCGCCAGCTTCACCGACGAGGACGAGCCGTCGAACTCGACGTACTTCCTGCCGAAGCTCCTGCTCACTGTCAAACCGTGGTTGACATAGAACTCCTTGCTGGCCTTGACGTCGTTCACGCCGAGCAGCAGCACGATGTCGTCCACGTCCCTGGTGACCGGGCCGGTGTTCTTCTTGGCCGAGGTCGCGACCTTCCAGATGGTGCCGTCGGGCGCCTGGACAACTCCCCCGTATCCCCAGAAGCTCTTCGTGGCCGGCTTGAGGGTGGTGGCTCCGGCGTCGATCGCGGTGCCGATCAGACTGTCGACGGTGCCGGGCTGCGACACCACCAGCGACAGTGCGCATCCGCGAAAGCCCGTGGTCGCCGCTTCCCCGGCACGGGTCCGAATCGTGCCGCCCAGCCCGAAAGCCCTGTCGTAGAAGGCGTTGGCCGCACCGGGATCGGGCGCCTCGATGGTGATCGCCTTGATGGCGGCCATGTCAGCGAACCTCCTGGATGCGGACCATGTTGCCCGCGGGGTCCCGGAAGGCGCAGTCGCGTACGCCGTAGGGCTGGTCGGTCGGCTCCTGTACGACCTCCACGTCGCCCGCCTGGACCTTCTCGAACGTGCCGTCAAGATCCTTTGTGGCAAGGAGAATCCAGCCGTAGGTGCCCTTGGCCATCATCTCGGCGACCGTGCGGCGCTCGTCGTCGGTGATGCCCGGGTCGGCAAACGGCGGCGCCAGCAGGATCGAGGTGTCGGGCTGGCCGGGCGGTCCGACGGTGATCCAGCGCATGGTGCCCTTTCCGACGTCCTGGCGGACCTCGAAGCCGAGCCGGTCGCGGTAGAAGGCCAAGGAGGCCTCGGGGTCCTCGTGCGGGAGGACGCTGGTGTGAATGGTGATGTCCATGCCGGTCACGCTAGTTGCGACCCCACCAGCCGTGCTTCTTGATTCCTGATCGGTCTGGTCACCTGTTTGGCCACACACGCCGGTAGCTGCGCACTTCCCTGTGCCGCCTCGCGTTTGTAGACGCTGGGTGGCATTCCGACCAGTTCGGTGAATCGGGTACTGAAGGTCCCCAGCGAGGCGCAGCCGACCTCGAAACACACCTCGGTGACGCTGAGGTCGCCGCGGCGCAGCAGCGCCATCGCCCGCTCGATCCGCCGGGTCATCAGATAGCCGTACGGGGACTCGCCGTAGGCCAACCGGAACTGGCGGCTCAGGTGCCCGGCGGACATGTGCACGCCGCGGGCGAGCGCCTCGACGTCCAGCGGCTGGGCGTACTCCCTGTCGATCCGGTCGCGGACGCGGCGCAGCAGGGCGAGGTCACGCAGGCGGTGCTCGGACGGGGTGCTGCTCACCTTCGAGATCCTGCCATGCCGGGCCGGAACCGCCCAGCAGGCCGGCCCTCCGACCGCTCGACGTCTCCGGCCGGTGAACGTCAAGGCCGGCTTGTCACTGCCCCGTGTGACCGCATTGCGAGGTTCGGTGGGTCAGGGCGCGAACAGGCGGGACGGCCGCTTGGGGAACAACGCGTTCACCAGCGGCCCGGCCGTCCCGTCGGCGCCGACGTCGGGGTAGCCGGCGCGGAGCTCCTCCAGCGACGCGTGCCCGAACAGCGACCGCAGGAACACCAGTGGCGGGAAGCTCGCACGCGGCGACTTGTCCTGCCGGTCGGTCGGCCCCTCGTCACGCGCGTCGGTGAGCCGGCCGTCGGTGAAGGTCAGCCGTACGGACGAGCGGTAGAAGTCGAGCAGCAGGTCGCCGCCGTAGCCGGCCATGGCCGAGTCCGCCAGCCGGCGCTCGAGGACCGGGGCGATCCGGCGCAGGACGGCAGGCAGGTCCGGCACGCGGACGTACCACGCGTACGGCGGATCCAGCCGGGGGCCGTACTCGGCCGGAATCATCGGGTAGAACGGATGGTCCCGGCCGAGCTCGAAGACGAGCCTGCCGAGCGGCTCGGTGTCCGGCGCGTTCGGGAGCTGCTGGCCGGCAAGCTCCACGAGGCCCCGCAGCAGCGAGGGCCGCATTCCGGCCAGGTTGGTGCCCGCGGCGAACTCGAGCAGGCTGACCCGGAAATGGGCGCCACTCCCCTGCGTCACCGCCAGACCGCGGAACTCCCCGTCGACCGACTCGATGATGCGCACCCGGGCATAGCCGCGGCGCGGATCGGGGTCGTTCTCGGCGTCGATGTTGTACGACCAGTACTTCTCCGCGAGCCGGGAACTCACCAGACTCCCCCGCTGGCCCTGCTGGTAACAGGCGATCAACGCGGGAACGTCTTCCCTGGTTGCCTTTCTGAGCCGGTAGGGCAGCGTCTCACCGGCCTTGGCCTCGGGCAGCAGCGAGACCGGAAACGAGAGCGTGCCGCCGAGGTCGACGGCGTACTCGTAGCCGAACTGCCGGTAGAAATAGGGGATTCCGGTGATCGACTGGACCAGTTTTCCGTCCCGGGCGCACCGGTCGTGGATGACGCCGAAGATCTTCCGGACGAGTCCGCGCCGGCGGTGTTCCGGATCCGCCGCGACGATCTCGGGCCGGCCGACCGGGAGCGAAACCCCGTCGTAGGTCCACTCCTCCTGCTGGTAGCACGCACAGGCGACGAACCGTTTCCGGTCGGCGGTGGTGTCCTCGACCACGACGTAGTCGGTCGGTCCGAGGAGTGGGTGGTCGCCGCGCATGTGGCGGCGTACGACGTCCATGAGGACCTGGTTGGGCTGCTCGTCGCCGTCGTCGCGGAACACCGCACCGGCCAGCTCGGCGAGGGCGTCGGTGTCCTCGGGGGTGGACCAGCGCAGCACGAGACCGTCGCCCAGGTCCCGGGTGTCGTTCGTCAGCACGATCGAAGTCATCGACGTGAGACTAGGGGTCCACGCGGCGTGCGGCTACCGCATATCCGCGAGCAGCACTCTGTCCTGGGGGCGGGAGGGTCAGGCGTGGGGCGGACGGTTCAGGCGCCGACGTCGCGGGGCGGGTTCTCCCAGCGACCGGCGAGGATCTCCGGGAACAGCTCCGGCAGCCGGCGGGGCGCGAACACGGCCGCGTCGGCGGGACCGGCCTCCAGGTCGCGCCGGCTCCACCACCGGTAGGCCTGGTGGCCGTCGCGTGCCGACCACGGGTCACCGATGGCGTGGATGGCGGGAGTGTTCGGCGCGCGGTAGACGAAGAACTGCTCCCGCTGGTCCAGGAGGTCCAAGGCGTCCCCGGCGTCCAGGTCGTCGTAGGCACCCTTGTCGCTGCCGGCCCGCTCGCCGCCGGCCGTGCCCGGGTCGTCGGCGTGAGCGAGGGGTACGACGTGCCGGCGGGTCCACACCGGGCCCCGGATGCGGTCGGGGTCGACGTGCAGACCGGTCTCCTCGTTCAGCTCGCGGGTGGCCGCCTGCAGCGCCGACTCCCCTGCCTGGACGCCGCCGCCGGGACAGAACCAGAATCCGTCCGCGTGGCCCCGTCCGGGATTGGCGTGGAAGAGGAGGAGCCGGTCCAGCGGGTCGACGACCAGCAGGCGCACGGCGGAACGTATGCGGGATCCGGGCACGTGCCGAACGATATAACCAAGATCAACTTCTCCCGAAATCCGACGCGCCGGGCTCGGCTCGACACCGGCGCGACCGGCGGCGGAGGATGACCGGAGACCGTGAACCGCCTGTACACACAGGGATGCGCTGAGCTATGAGCCGGGCGTATGAGCCAGGCGGTCATCGATGGTGCGACGGGCAGGAAGGAGCCGGTGCGGTGATCCACGAGGTGTTCGTGCTCGATGCCGTGCGTACGCCGATCGGCCGGTACGCCGGAGCGCTGGCCGGCGTACGCCCCGACGACCTCGCCGCGCACGTCGTCGGCGAGGTCGTACGCCGCAATCCGGGGCTGGACCCGGCGCGCGTCGACGACGTGGTGTTCGGTGCCGCCAACGGCGCGGGCGAGGACAACCGCAACGTCGCCCGGATGGCCGTGCTGCTGGCGGGGCTGCCGGCCTCGGTGCCCGGCGCCACCGTCAACCGGCTGTGCGGCTCGGGGATGGAGGCGGTCATGACGGCAAGCCGTACGATCGCCGTCGGCGAGGCGTCACTATGCGTCGCCGGCGGGGTGGAGTCGATGAGCCGCGCGCCGTGGGTGCTGCCCAAGCCCGAGCGTGGCTTTCCGCGTGAGTCGCAGACGCTGCACTCGACGACGCTGGGCTGGCGCATGGTCAACCCGGCGATGCCGCCGGAGTGGACGGTGTCGCTCGGTGAGGCGACCGAGGCGCTGGCGGGCGAGTACGCCATCTCGCGGGCGGCGCAGGACGCGTTCGCCTGCCGCAGTCACCGGCGGGCCGCGGCCGCGTGGGCGGGCGGGGAGTTCGCCGGCGAGGTGGTGGCGGTGCCCGGCTGCGACCTGGACCGCGACGAGAGCATCCGGCCGGACACCACCGTCGAGGCCCTCGCCGCGCTGCGGCCGGCGTTCCGCCCGGACGGGACGATCACCGCGGGCAACTCCTCGCCGCTGAACGACGGTGCGGCGGCGCTGCTGCTCGGCGACCTGGACGCGGCCCGCTCGGTCGGGGTGGAGCCGCTGGCCCGGGTGGTGTCCAGGGGCGTCGCGGCGGTCGACCCGCGGCGGTTCGGCGTCGGTCCGGTGCGGGCGGCAGAGCAGGCGCTGGCCCGGGCCGGACTCGGCTGGGCCGACCTGGACGTGGTGGAGCTGAACGAGGCGTTCGCCGCCCAGGCGCTGGCCTGCCTGGCGCACTGGCCCGACCTCGACCCCGAGATCGTCAACCCGCGCGGCGGTGCGATCGCCCTCGGGCATCCACTCGGGGCGTCCGGCGCGAGGATCGTCGCCTCGCTGGCCTGGCAGCTGCGCCGTCGTGGTGGCGGGCGTGGACTCGCGGCCCTGTGCATCGGGGTCGGCCAGGGGCTCGCGGTCGTGCTCGAGGCCTGACCCCTTTGCCCGGATTGCCGGGTTGTCACTGTCGCCCGCCGTCGCCTGGGCCTGT